>CAYZSN010000178.1:0-14431 GCA_964481095.1 uncultured Oleiharenicola sp.
CTTTTTCTTTTGGTGTCTGTGGTTGGATCATCAACCCTGATCAACAAAGGCTCACTTTGTTGGTGATGGAGGTGATGATGTGTAGGAGAGTTTTGATGGAATGCGCTGGGCCGGGATTCTCCACGCGCACGAGGAAATAGAAGCCGCCGCGCTCGCCGGGCTGGGTGCGGAGCATCGCCTCGCCGTGGGTGTTTTCCTGCCCGTTGAAATACTCGGAGATGCGCTTGAAGGACGCGGCCTCGCGCCAGCCCGTGTAGACGCGCTTGATGGTCAGCGGCTGCTGCGCGGACGCAGCAACGGAGAGGACAGGGAGCAGGAGGCAGAGGAGGGCGCTGCGGCGGAGGGGCACGGCGGGATTTTTCACGGGACCTCCAAGGACACGCAAGAGCGGACTAAGGTTCATTTCAAACTTCCCGGTCATCGCGAGTCCGGCGCAGCCGGGCGTGGCGATCCAGCCAGATGGATTGCTTCGTCGCCCCAGGCGACTCCTCGCAATGACAGGTTCTGAGATGAACCCTAAGGTGCCAGGTAAACCTTCTTGTAGAGATGAATCCCGACGATGGCCGGATCCCAGTTTTTCACCGCCGGATGGATCAGGTAGGTGCGGCTGCGCAAGACGAGCGGCGGCATGGGCAGTTCGTTGAGCAGGAGCGCCTCGGCCTGCTGCATGAGTTCGAAGCGCGCCTTGGCATCGGCGGTGTGGTCGGCCTCGCCCATCAGCCGGTCGAACGCAGGATTGGACCAGCCGCTCCAGTTGTTGCCATTGCCGGTCTGGCCGAGGCTGAGGAAGGTGACGGGGTCCGGGAAATCGGCGGTCCAGCCCAGGAAGGCAGCCTGGTGCTGCATCTCCTTCTGGTTTTGCAACCAGATCTTCTGCTCGTTGGTTTCGATGGCGACGTGCACGCCAAGGTCGCGGGCCCACATGCCCTGGATGGCCTCGGCCATCTTGGGTTGGCGGAGATCGTTCAACACCTGAAGCGAGAAAGCCGGGAAACCCCGGCCATCCGGATAACCCGCCTGGGCCAGCAGGCGCTTCGCCTCGGCGACGTCATAGGCCACGTGCGTGCGCGAGTTGTAGCCGCCGCATTCGGGCGGGACAAAGCTGAGGGCGGCGGGCAGCACGCCGTCCAGCACGTTGCGCGAGATGGCCTCGCGGTCGACGGCGAGCGAGAGGGCGCGGCGGACGAGGGGATTGTCGAACGGCGGCTTCTGCAGGTTGAAGTTGAGGTAGTAGAGGCTCAGCAGCGTGTCGATGCGCAGCGGGCTGGGGCTCTGCGCGCGGTAGGCGGTGACCTTGGAGGCGGGGATGTCGTAGGTGATGTGCACCTGGCCGGAGCGGAAATTCCGTTCCTCGACGTCGGCGCTCTCGGTGGGGAAAAAGCGAATGCGGTTCAGGCGGACGTGAGCGGCATCCCAGTAGTTGTCGTCCTTTTCGACCGTGATGCGGGCGTTGGGATTCCACTCGGTGAGCTTGAAGGGGCCGTTGCCCACGAGATTGCCCGGGCGGGTCCAGCGGGTGCTGCGTTCCGCCATCTTGCCGAATTTCTCGATGCAGGCCCGCTGCACCGGATACCACGTGCTGTGCGCGGCGAGCGCGAGCAGGTAGGGCGTGGGGCGCTCCAGGGTGAGCACGAGCGTGGCGTCGTCGGGCGCGGCGACGCCGACCTGGGAGAAATCCTTGAGCTTGCCGCTGGTGTAGGCCTCGGCGTTCTTGATCGGCCAGAGCATGTAGGAATATTCCGAAGCCAGCTCGGGCGTGAGGATGCGCTGGAAGGAGTAGGCGAAGTCGTGCGCCGTCACCGGCGTGCCGTCGGACCACTTGGCGCCGGCGCGGATGTGGAACTTGTAGACGAGGCCGTCGGGGGAGATCTCCCAGCGATCGGAAGTCCCGGGCAGGGGGAGGCCGGTGCGCTCGTCGAGCACGGTGAGGCCCTCGAAGATGGCCGCCACGAGGTTCATGTCGGTGTAGGCGACGATGATGTGGGGGTCGAGGTCCTGCGGCTCGGCGAGGTTGCCGATGAGAAGGGTCTGCGTGCGGATGCCCTGGTCGGCCGGGGTTTCGCGCCGGCCGCAGCTGGAAACCAGAAGACAGAGGACAGAGGACAGAAGACAGATCAGCCACCGCGAAGGCGGGGCGACTGATCCCGGGCTGGCAGAGGCCAGCATCGGGCAAACTGGCAGACGGCGCGGCATGGGAGGATGAAAGCCGGATTCATGCCCCGGGCAAGAATCCGGCCGAAAAAAGCATGTCCAAGGCTAATAAACCCGGTAACCCTGCGTATAAGGAGCAAGGTCTCGTGAACATCGAACCGGAAAAATCCCATGTCAGCCCCGATGCCAGCTCCTTTGTGCAAGCGGCGGTCGCGCGCCACCAAGCGCCGCTGCTCCGCTACGCCACCCGCCTCCTCCACGGTGACAGCAACCGCGCGCAGGATGTCGTCCAGGACACCTTTGTCCGCCTCATGGCCCAGCCGCCCGAGCAGGTCGATGGCCACGTGGCCGAATGGCTTTTCACCGTCTGTCGCAACCGCGCCACGGACCTGCTGCGCAAGGAGGGTCGCATGAGCCTCTTTGCCGAAGGCCAGGCCGAGCGCCTGGTGGCGGCCGAACCGCGCCCGGGCAGCAGCCTGGAGCGCTCCGAACAACACGCCGCCGTGCTGCGGCTTCTCACCCAACTGCCGCCGAACCAGCAGGAGGTCGTGCGGCTCAAATTCCAGAACGGATTCAGCTACCAGGAAATCAGCCGCATCACGTCGCTGTCCGTCACCAATGTCGGTTTCATCCTGCACACCGCCATCAAGAGCCTGCGGCAGCACCTGGCCGCGCAGCCGGAATGACGGAGAACAGAGAACACAGAGGACAGAAACACCATGAACCAGAATCTTCCCCTTTCCCAAGATGATCCCCGTCTGACGGCCTATGCGTTCAATGAAATGACGCCCGCCGAACGCGCGGAATTCGAACAGCTCCTCGAGCAGGATCCTGCCGCCCGCCAGGCGGTCGAGGAAATCCGCGCGGCCGGCGCGATGCTGGCCACCGTGCTCGAACACGAGACGACGGCGATGCCGTCGTCCCCGGCCGCCGCGGCCATCATCCCCGGTGGCGACCTGCGCAAACTCGACGGAGGCAGGGCCGCGGTGCACGACACGCTCAAGCAGCCCCTCCGCTTCCCGCAGTTCTATTACATGGTGAGCGGCCTCGCGGCCGCCTGCTTCGCCGCGTTCTTCGTCTACTGGCAGACCAACCGTTCGGTGCACCTGGCGCCGAAGCAGTACATGAAGGTCGAGCTCGGCAACGAAACCGCCGGCAAGGAGAAGAACGCCCCGGGGGTGGCCGTGGCGCTGCCGGCCGCGCCCGCACCCATGCCCGAACCCGTTCCCGTGGTGACCATGGGATCGCCCCTCCCGGCGCCGCCGCCGGAAACGCAGGTTGCGGCCGATGCGATCGCCCTTTCCCCGTTTGAGGCGAAGACGGAAAGCGATGGCTATGCCGTGATGCACTCGGCTGCCGGGGCCCGCGTTCGCACCGACCTCAAGGACATCGGTTCGTCGGTCACGGTGGTGACCAACCAGTTTTTGCGGGACACGGGTTCGACGGACAACAGCACACTGTTGCGTTACACGGCAAACACCGAGGTGTCCGGGGTCGCCGGCAATTTCGCCAAAAAACAGGATTTCAACACCGAGGCCTACGGCTACCGCCAGGACAACGCCTTCCTCGGCGTGCGGGAGAACCCGCTGTCCACCTTCTCGATCGACGTGGACACGGCGTCGTACGCCAACGTCCGCCGCTTCCTCAACGGCGGCCAGCGCCCGCCGCCGGACGCCGTGCGCATCGAGGAGATGGTGAATTATTTTCCCTATCATTACCGCGCCCCGGCGGGCGAGGCGCCGTTCGCGGCCAACCTCGAGGTGGCGTCCGCCCCGTGGGCCCCCGAGCACCGGCTCGTGCGGATCGGCCTCAAGGGCCGGGAGGTGAGCGACGCGGCGCGGCCGGCGGCCAACCTGGTCTTCCTGCTCGACGTGTCGGGCTCGATGGATGAGCCGAACAAGCTGCCGCTGGTGAAGCAGTCGCTGCGCCTGCTGGTGGACAAGCTGCGGGCCGACGACCGCGTCGCCCTCGTGGTCTATGCCGGCGCCTCCGGGCTCGCGCTGCCGTCGACGGCGCTGAGCCACAAGGCCGAGATCCTCGCGGCCATCGACCGGCTCGAGGCGGACGGCTCGACCAACGGCGCCATGGGCATCCAGCTCGCCTACGACATCGCCAAGGCCAACTTCATCACGGGCGGCGTCAACCGCGTAATCCTCGCGACGGACGGCGACTTCAACGTCGGCGTGACCAACCAGGGCGACCTCACGCGCCTGATCGAGGAGAAGGCGAAGGGCGGCGTGTTCCTGACCGTGCTCGGCTTCGGCATGGGCAACTACAAGGACGACACGCTCGAGCTGCTCGCCGACAAGGGCAACGGCAACTACGCCTACATCGACACCCTCGCCGAGGCGAGGAAGACGCTGGTCGAGCAGGCGGGCGGCACGCTCGTGACGATCGCCAAGGACGTGAAGATCCAGGTGGAGTTCAATCCCGCCGAGGTGCAGGCCTACCGGCTCATCGGCTACGAGAACCGCCTGCTCAAGAAGGAGGATTTCACCAACGACAAGGTGGACGCCGGCGAGATCGGCGCGGGCCACACCGTGACGGCGCTGTACGAGGTGGTGCCCGTCGGCGCGGCGATGCCCGCCGACACCGGCACGGTCAAGGCGCTGAAATACCAGAAGACGGAGCAGGAAACAGGGAGCAAGGAGCAGGGAGCAAGGAAGGGCGAGCTGCTCACGGTCGCGGTCCGGTACAAGGAGCCGGCGGGCGACACGAGCCGCCAGCTGGACTTCCCGCTGCGCGACGGCGGCGCCCGCTTCGAGCAGGCCAGCGCGGACTTCAGGTTCGCCGCGGCCGTGGCCGGCTTCGGCATGGTGCTGCGCGATTCACCCTACAAGGGCAGCGTGACGCTGGCGGACATCACGGCCTGGAGCCGGGAGGCCACCACCGACGATGCCGGCGGCTACCGCAGCGAGTTCGCGGGCCTGGTGCAGAAGGCGCAGGCGCTGCAGTAAATAGGTAGGGCGAGTCCTCCGGACGAGCCGCCTGCCTGCGATTGTCCTTACGGCTCGTCCGGAGGACTCGCCCTACCCAAATGATCAGACGCGGCGCCGGCGCCACGTGGCAAGCCCGGTGGCGCCCAACCCGAGAGCCACCAGCGCGTACGTGGAGGGCTCGGGAACGGGAGTGAAATTGAGGTAGATCGAATAAGTTTCGGCATCTTCGCTCAAGGAGAAGGAGCCTCCGCCCAGATTGGTCACGAAGGCCGAACCATCGATGTTGAACAGGGCCGGATCGAACGAACCGCTGCCGTACTGGATGGGCACGTCGCCGCCGTCGAAAATCTTCCACGAGTAGGAATGATTGGCAAAGCCGGTGGCGGTGCCCGGGTCGCCTTCGTCATCCAGTGAAATCGCCTTAAGCGTCAGCTTGGAGCCCGTGGTCGAGTCGATGTGCAGGGTGGCCGCGTAAGTGGTGATGGCGATGAGGTCCCAGTCGCTGCCCGCCATGCCGGTGGGGTTTTGCAGGTTCCACTCATAGATGGCGCCGGACTGCAGGGTGAGGTGGTCGAAGCTCAGCGTGCCGATGGGGAGGGAGCCGGCGATGCCGGGGGCGACGACACCGTTGCTCTTCACGGTGGTGGCATAGCCGGTGTAGCCGTTGCCGAGGGAACCGTAGCCATTGAGCCGCCCGCCGGATTCCACCGAAACGCTGCTGTTGGCCAGGGTCGCATTTTGCAAGGTGAGCGTGCCACCCGAATTGATGGTGACGGGGCCGTAACCGAATTGATACTGGCCACCTTGGTAGAGCGCGACCGCGGTGCCCCCATTGATGATGGTGCTGCCGGTGTAGCTGTTGGTCGCGGCGAACACATTGTAGCCGGCGTTGAAGGTCACGTTCGTCGGGCCGATGATGACGACCGGTGTGCTTTCGGCGGAGCCACTGCGGGTGAAGTAATACGGGCTGGCGGAAGTTCCCGTGGTGTTGAATTGCACGGTGCCCGTGCCGCCCCCGCTGGTGGAGATGACACCGGCATTGAGGTATCCGCCGGCGGCCGCGGGAGAAACGGAGTCGTTGCCGATGTTCAGCACCCCGGTGCCGCCGTGGCTGCCGAGCGTGAGGGTCCCGGCGCCGGTCCCAAGCGTGAGCGTGGCGGTGCCGGCGAGCGTGAGGGAACCCTGCGTGTAGTCGCCGAGGAAAAAGCCGCCGGCATTCGTCCAGGAACTGTTCGGCCCGCTGATGAGCGCCTGCCCCGTGCCTCCCGTGGCCGAACCGATGATCGCCGTGTCGCTGGTCACGATGCCGCCGTTTTGCACGCTGAGAATGCCCGCACCCTCATAGCCGACGCGCAGGGCGCCGGTGTCGGTGAGGCTTCCCCCAAGATTGACATACAACTGGCCGGTGCCGCCGGTATTGTTGCCGATGGTCGTGTTCAGGCTGGTGACCATGGCGTGATCGTTGATGGTCAACGTGCCGTCGCCTGCGGCGCCGACGAACAAATTGCCGCTGTTGGCCCAGGTGCTGTCCTGGCCGGTAACGAGCGCGCTGCCGCTGCTGCCCGCAATGTTGCCGATCGTGGCATCGGTGCTGGTGACCTTGCCGCCGGAGAGGATGCTGAGGATGCCGGTGCCGTCCCCGCCCACGAAAAGACTCCCGCTGTTGCGCCATTCGCTGCCGGCGCCCGTGATGATTGCGCTGCCGGTGCCGCCCTCGTTGTTGCCGACCGAGCCGGTGACGCTGGTGACCAGCCCGCCATTCTGGACAAAGAGGGTGCCCGTCCCCTCGCTGCCGACGAAGAGGCCGTTGTCGGTGCCGGTATCGGTCTGGTTGAGGCTGCTACCCGTGCCATCGACGGTGACCATGCCGGTGCCGCCGGGGTTGTTGCCGATCGAGACATTGGCGGCGTTTACCGTGCCGCCATTGGAAACGTTGAGCGTGCCGGTGCCGGCTTCGCCGACGTAAAGATAAGTGTTGTTGGTCCAGATGCTGTTCGTCCCACTCACGGTGGCTGAGCCGGTGGCGTCGCTGGCGAGGCCGAGGCGGCCGTAGTTGCTGGTGACGCTTGCACCGGCTTGAATGTTCAACGCGGCAACCTGGGCGGCGTCCGGCGCAATCATCAAGTCGGCAGCGCCTTGGGTGATGGAACCTCCGCTTCCGGAAACCTGCAAGGTGCCGCTGGTAATCCGGGTCGTGCCTCCATAGGTGCTGGCGCCGGTGAGGGAGAGGGTGCCCGTTCCGGCCTTGGTCAGGGCGCCGGCCCCGGAGATGACGCCGCTAAAGGTGGTGCTGGCGCTTGCATTGTCAGTGAGGGTGTATCCGCCGCCCAAGGTGACGCTGCCGGCGCCGGCCAAGCCGGCCACGGTGGCATCAGCCTGGATGTCGAAGGTGCCGCCAGAATTGACGTTGACCACGGAGCCACTGACCTGGGCGTTGGTCGCCGCGATGCGCACGGTGCCGCCCGTCACGATGGTGGTGGCGCCGGTGTGGCCGCTGCCGGCTGAGGTGCTGTTGAACACCACGGTGCCGCCGCCGGTCACGGAAATGTTGCCTGCGCCCGAGATGACGTCGCTGTAGGTGAGGGTGCCGGTGTGGCCGAACGCAATGGAGGCACCGGAAGCCACGCTGATGTTGCCACTGACGCCCGCGTTGGCCTGCAGGGTCCCCGCGTTGATCGCGAGCGAGCCGCCGCTTTGGACTTCGACATTGCCAAAGGCGTCGATGCGGCCGGCGCCGGTCTTGGTCACTGCGCCGGTACCGGTGATGACAGCACCGTTTTGGAGACTGAACACCGTATTGGTGGGGGCGGCGATCGTCGTCGTCCCGATGAACCGGGCGAGCACCTGCCGGCCGGTCAGGCCATTTCCGAGACCGGCGGTGAAGAACCCGCCGGCGGTGGCCAGCGAGATGTTGCCGCCATCGAAGGTGAAGGTGCGGTTGCCGCTGCCATCAGCGCGGATGAGGGCCGTCGCGCCGAGCGAGGTGCCGGTATGTTGGAAGTTCAACCCGGTGGTGACGGTCGTATCACCCGCGATGGTCACATCGAATCCGGACGTGTAATCGCCGCTGAACTGGCCGTTGACGAGGCTGCCGGCCCAATTGGCCGTGTTGTTATAGTCGCCGGTGGTGAGGAGGAACTGCGCGCGCAATGGCGTCATCAGGCTCGAGAAGAAGCCCAGGAACAGGGCCGCAATCCGCAATTTCATGACTCTGCATCAAGGCAGGAGTTGGGCCGGAGGCGATGCCAAACAAAAAGGCCGCCATCGCTGGCGGCCCTTTTATGGAGGTGACCGAAAGCCGGTCGGAAGGAAAGATCAGGCCCGTCCGCCTTCGCCTCGGAGGCTACGGCGAGACACGCGCCGCTTGCGCCACGCCGCGAAGCCGCTGCCGGCGAGCCCGAGCGCCATGAGCGCGTAGGTCGAGGGCTCGGGGACCGGGGTGAAGTTGAGCGTATATACCCAACCGCCTTCAGTCGAATCCAGTGTCAGCGAGATATCAGCGACGCCATGCTCGGTCTGGAAGCTGCTCAGGTCCAAGGCTACGTTGGTGAGATCCAGCTGCGTACCGTCGTCGTTTTGGAAATAGAGGAAATTGATGTGATAAGGCTGGAAGGCGATCAATCCGCTCAAGATGTCTTCCGACACCAATTTCAGGTTCAGCTTGTTGCCGGAGGTGATGCCGGAAAGGTGAAGCGTGCTCTCGTTGTACACATAAACGTCACTGTTTTCGAGGCAGCCCTCGCCGTCCGACTTGACGCCAATCACCAGCGTACTCTGGCCGGCGAGCGTGAGATCGCCGAATCCCAGTTCGCCGATGGGGCAGTATGCAGTGCCGGGGGAAAGGATACCTCCGCTTTGGATAACGGCATTGGAAATTTCTCCCGTACCGGTCAGTTTACCGCCGCTCGCGACCGTAACATTGCTATTTACTTCAGCCCAATTGCTCAGGTTCAACGTGGCATTGTTGTTAACCGTAATGGTGCCGCTGGAGAAACCCCATTCGTTGTCACCGTCGATGCCGAGAGTACCGG
Organism: uncultured Oleiharenicola sp.; assembly: GCA_964481095.1. GTDB lineage: Bacteria > Verrucomicrobiota > Verrucomicrobiia > Opitutales > Opitutaceae > Lacunisphaera. Next base: position 9,122 of record CAYZSN010000178.1, read on the forward strand.
AATTGATAGCGATAGGACCGGAGATTTGCACGGGTCCACCGAGGGTGAGCGTGCCGGCGCCGGTCTTGACCAGCCCGCCGTCGCCATCCCCGAAAATCGCGCCCCAATAGGACGTATTGCAGGTCTGGTCGAGCGTGAGGGTCTTGCCGGAGCCAAGGGAAATGATGCCGCCGCCTTCTCCTTCAACCCATTCATCGTCCACGTAGTGACCTTGGTAATAACTGCCGCCGCCAAGATCGTGAAGGGTGGTCGACATGTCGATATGGAGGACGGTGTCACTGCCTTCATTGAAATAAACGGATCCCGTACCGAGGGCATTGGCGCTGCCGACATGCACGTTGTTGGCACCGTAGAACGAAATACCTCCCGTCCAGCCGCTGTTGTCGCCGGAGAAAGTGATGTGACCATAGCCGTGGGTGTCGAATGCGCCGCTACCGGTAATGTTGCCGGTGAAAGTGATCGAGTTCTCCGTGTTACAGTCGCCCAGCTTGACTCCGTTGCTGATGGAGACGCTGTTGGCGAGACTGACGTTGGCGACGGGGGCAAGCGTACCACCGTTCAGCGTCAGGGTGCCGGAGCCAAGCGCATTGTCATTACCGACCAGAAGCCAGCCATTGTTGAGGGTTACCCCTCCCGTGAAAATATTGCTGCCGGACAAGGTCAACGTTCCGTAGCCGTCTTTGATGATGCTGCTCGCACTGGAGGAATTATTGATCGAACTCCCAATGGTGATGGAGGCCTCGCTACCGATATCGGCGACATGAGATCCGGGTGTCAGCTTAACGGTGAGGTCATTGTGGAAAATGGCACTGCTGTAGTCGGTGGCAGTTAATTTTCCGCTGACCTCCAAATAAGAGTTATCGTTGTTGCCACGGAAACTGAAAGTTGAATCGGAATTATCGAACGAAACGTCATGCAAAGCGATTGTTCCCCCTCCGGGAATGAAGACTCCCCGGCTCTCCACCTCGCCGCCGAAAAGGACATCATCCGTGCCGTTGCCAACCAACGTGCCTTCCCAGTTGGCGGGATCAGTCACAGCAAAATGGTCGAGTTCGTCACCGTCCGTGTATGAGGGTTCGCCGGCGCCACCTATCCAAACGACTTGGGCGCGCAAGGGAACGGCCATCGCTACCGACAGAAGGAACGTAGCAAGCAGGGCCCGGAATGTGCGCGGTGTTTTCACGGAGGGAGACGGTGACAAATGCTTATGACGCGAACAAGGCTATTGTTGCAAAAATCTGGCTGGAGTCTTTACCAGCGGGCATTTGCAACCTGTCTCGCGGCCACCGTTTGGTTAGAATGCTTGCCAACGCAAGTCGCGTCCCGTCTGCTAGATGCCAATGGCAATCTTTGGTTCATTCGCAACCGTCCGGATGCAGGTGGCGGCTGATGCACGTTTTGCCGTGGCAATGGCCTACGTCGCGGAAGCGCTGCAACCGGGTTCTTCGGCGGCGAGTCGGATCGCCGGGATCGCCCAAGGCGTCACCGAAAAGATCGAGCTGGCCGCCGGCTCGTTTGCACTGGAGCAGGTTTATGTGCCGAGGCTGCGGCCCGAAGGTTTTTTCGAATCGCACCGCAACTACATCGACGTGCAGGTGATTGTCGAAGGCGAGGAGCTCATGGAGATCCAGGAAATCGCGCGCCTAAAAGTGTCCGAGCCCTACCTGCCCGAACGCGACCTGGTCAAGTATGCCGACCCGGCCGACACGTCGGTGCTGCGCATGCGCGCGGGCGACGTCGCGATCTTTTTCCCGGAGGACGGGCACATGCCGTCGCTGCGCTGGCGCGGCCCCGGCCTCGTGCGCAAGACCGTGGTGAAGGTGCCCGTCGCCAAGCAGTGAAAGTGAGAGGGAGAGTGAAGGTGGAGACAGGAGTGAAGGTGAGAGTGAGGGTGGAGGGGCGGAGGCGGGCGTGAAACTTTTCGTTGTCTGGATCACTTTCACTTTCACCCTCCCTTTCACTCCTTCTTGAACTACCGGCATCACTACCACGCGGGCAACTATGCGGACGTCTTCAAGCACGTCCTGCTGCTGCAACTGATCCGCGCGATGCAGCGGAAGGAGAAGGGATTCCTTTATCTCGACACGCATGCGGGGCGCGGCGGCTACGACCTGGCGGTGCCGTCGGTGCTGCCGGACGGGCGCACCCGCGAGGCGGAGCATCCGGCGGGCATCGGCCGCCTGTGGGGCGCTTCCGGCCTGCCGCCGGCGATCAACGATTATCTCGGGGTGGTGAAACGCTTCAACGAACGCCGCGGGGGCGAAACGGAACTGCGCTTCTATCCTGGCTCGCCGTGGATCGCGCGGCTGCTGCTGCGTCCGCAGGATCGCATGACGCTGTGCGAGCTGCGCCCGGACGACGCCGAGGCGCTGGATTTCGATTTCGCGCGCGAGGCGGGGGTGAAGGTCATGGCGCAGGACGGTTACACCGGCCTGAAGGCGCAGCTGCCGCCGCCGGAGAAACGGGCGCTGGTGCTGATCGATCCGCCGTTTGAAAGTCGGGACGAATTCGCGGATATCGATCGCGCGGTGGGCGAGGCCCTCCGCCGGCTGCCCGGCGCGGTCATCGCGATCTGGTATCCGATCACCGAGCGGGCGTGGACCGCGGGATTCCGCCAATCCATCGAGATGCTGAAAACACCGGCGCTTTTTGTGGAGCTGCTGATCGCGGGCGAGGGCAGCCAACTGCGCATGAAAGGCTGCGGCCTGCTCGTGCTCAATCCGCCGTGGCAAATCGACAGCGAATTCCAAGCCGTGTTGCCGGCGCTCGTCGAGCGGCTGCGCGTCGATCCCGGCGCCCGGGCCGCGTTCGGTTGGCTGGTGCCGGAACAATGAGGTGATTGCAGAGTGCGGAGTAGCGCAAACCGGGGAAACCCGATAATTTATGGTGGGATCGAGCTGGCTCGCTCCCCCCAGGCTGCAGAGGTGAGCGGGTGGATGCTAATCCGCAGTCCGCACTCCCCACTCAGCAATTCGCAGGGTTCAGCGCGCCGGCTTGGTGATGCGCGCGGCCGTGAACGGCAGCGGATCGATCAGGATCGGCGGGTTGGACAGCGCCGGGGCCTTGAAGACCGGCTTGTTCCAAAGGACATCGCGGAGCAGCGAGGACCGCACCGGGGCGGACGCCGGGCCGGCGGTTCGCTTGAGGGGATTGTGCGGGAAGTGGATCATTTTGCTTGGTGGCGGTGGGTCAGTACCGCCGTCAAAACTGAGAACCCGGAAAGGGGAAAATAGTTCCGGAAAAATTCAAAAATATGGGCGCGCATCCGGTGGGATGCGCGCCCAGGGGATCGACGCCCGGGCTTATGCCACCTGGCGTTGGCGGGCGGGCTGGTCGGCGAAGGCCGGCCGCCGCTTCGGCAGCACGATGGTGAGCACGCCCTTGGCGACAGAGGCGCGGAGGTGATCGAAGTCGTAGCCGGCGCCGAGGCGCAGCTTGAGCTGGTAGTCGCGCTGGGCGCCTTCCAGGTGCAGGGCCTGCCAGTTGACGCGGATGTGCTGGGCCTTGCGCGCGGTGACGAGAAGGTCGGTGTCCTGCGTGGTGAGCTCGATGCCGCTGGCCTCGACGCCGGGGACGTAAATCTCGAGCTTCAGCGCCTGCGCCTGGTCCATGCACTCATAGTGCGGCGAACGGAAGTCCGGTTTGGGCTTCGCGGGGAAGGTCTGGAGTTGCGGGCGGTGGATGATCGTATGCATGGACGGAAACGCTGAAGTGAGAGTGAGGGTGAAAGGGAAAGTGAAGGTGAGAGGGAGAGTGAAAGTGCGGGACAGGCGCGCGGGTGCAGGCTCGTCGGTTTTCACCGGCGGGCTCCTGGAAAATGGGTCGAGTACCTTGGTGTGGTGTCTCGCCTCAGGCCAGGCAGCCCGCGACGGCGTCTTTGAAAGCCCAAATGGCGACGCGGCACTGCTGCTGCGACTGGCGCAGGCCCATGCCCAGGTCGGCCTTCGTAAGCGAAGTGCCGGCATTGGCGCGATGGACTGGAGTGGCGTGGGCCATTGGTTATGGGGAGCAGGATGCACAGGGGCATCCGGCTCTCAAGTGGCATCCAGAGCGGGAAGCATGCCAACCGTGTCATCACGCTGAATCTTGCACCATAACAGTTTCGGCGGCAGGGTGGTCGCCATGAAACCAATGACCGATGCGGCCACGACGGTGGGGGAGATCCGCGAACGCGTGCTGGCGTTCGCGCGCGAGCGGGATTGGGAGCAGTTTCATTCGCCCAAGAACCTCAGCATGGCGCTCGCCGCCGAGGCCGGCGAACTGATGGAGCATTTCCTGTGGGCCGAGTCGAAGGCCTCGGCCGCCCCGCTGGCCGATCCGAAGAAGCGTGCGAAGATCGAGGACGAACTGGCCGACGTCGTGATCTACGCGCTGGAGTTCGCCAACATCGGAGGGATCGACCTGGCGAAGGCCATCGAGGCCAAGCTGGCCCAGAACGCGGCCAAGTACCCGGTCGAGAAGGCGAAGGGCCGCTCGGACAAATACACCGAACTGTGACCAGTGCGGAACGCGGAGTGCGGATTTCCGCTTCCGTGGAGGCGAGTTCTTATTCCGCAGTCCGCAATCACCATTCCGCAGTGCCCGTCAAGGCCGGCCGCCGTACGTCACGTAGTCGTCGAGGTCGAGCCAGTCGAACCACGTGGCGATATCGTCGCGGTTCGCCGCATTCTTGCGGTGGACGTCGTTGAAGAAGGCGCGGGTGTCCGGCGGCGTGGGCGTGAGCTGCTCGAACCAGGCGGACCACGCCGCGATTTCGGCGGGATGGCGCTTCGGGCTGCAGTTGGCCATGACGTAGGCGAGGATCTCGCTGTCGGTCTTGCCCGCCTTGATCTCGGCGAACAAGGCATCGGGGTTGAGACCGGTGTAGGCGAGGAAACGCTGGTCGATCGGGCAGTTGTAGTGGAAGTCGCCCTGCTTGCCGGCCACGACGGCGCGGGCCTTGTCGATCAGCCGCGGCAGGTGCACGAATCCGCCGAGGCGGGTGCGCGGGCTGCGCGGCGGATGCCGGGTGAGGTCGGGCGCGAAGAGATTCACGCTGCCGGAAGTGGCGGACGGATTCAGGTAGTTGGATTTGAGGTCGGACATAAAATGGCGGTGGGCGCGGTCAGGTGGCGGGAATGCGCGGCCCGGCATGGCAGGCGCAACCCGGGGCGCACGGCGCCGCGGCGGCGGGCGCGGAGTTGAGCCCGGCCTTTTCCATGAGGCCGAAGCCGCCGCTGATGATGCGTCGCACGGGCTCGCCCGTGTCGGGATGCCGGGTGAGCGGCGCGTCCTTCATGCTCTGCACGACCTCGAAACGGCGCGGCTGGT
>CAYZSN010000179.1:0-11377 GCA_964481095.1 uncultured Oleiharenicola sp.
AGCGCAGCTGTTCGTGGGCGAAGTCCGCCGAAAGCGAGGTGTTGAGCAGGCAGCTCAGGGCGAACATCGCTAGGCCGAAGGCAATCAGCCAGCGGGCGTCGAGGCGCTTCATCAGGACGGGCAGGAACGGGATGATGAAGAGCTGCGGGATGCCGCCCCAGATGAGCGTGGCGCCGATGTCGGACGCGTTGTAGCCCTGGATGGTGCCGAGATAGAGCGGCAGGAGGAAGATCGAGCCGTACATCGCGCCGCCGAGCACGACGTTGATGATCGAGGCAAGGAAGAAGTTGCGGTTGGCGAAGAGCCGCAGGTCGGTCACCGGCTTCTTCGCGACGAGCTGCCAGGCGACGAACAGCGGCAGCGCGACGGCGGCGACGAGGGCGAGGCGCGTGATGTAGGCCGAGCCGAACCAGTCGTTGCGCGTGCCTTCCTCGAGGAAGGTGGTGAGCGCGCCGAGGCCGAGCGCCATGAGCAGGATGCCCCAGCCGTCCGCCTCGCGGAGCTTGGCCCAGCGCGCCGGGCTGGGCGGGAAGCCGTACCAGACGGCGCCGACGAGGAAGGGCCCGAGCAGCAGGTTGAGGTAGAAATTCCATTCCCAGCCCCAGTGGTCGGTCAGCCAGCCGCCGATGCTGGGCCCGATGGCCGGGGCGAACATGGCGGTGAGGCCGAACATCGCGAAGCCCACGGGCTGCTTCGCGGGCGGCAGCATTTGCAGGACCGCGGTGAAGCCGAGCGGGATCAGCGCGCCGCCGAACAAACCCTGGCCGGCGCGAAACACGATCATGCTCGCGAGATTCCAGGACTGGCCGCACAGGGCGGAGAAGATGAGGAACAGCACCGACGTGGCCATCAGGTACCGGCGCAGGCCGAGGATCGACGCGATCCACGCGGTGAGCGGGATGATGATGATCTCGGGAACGAGGTACGCGATCGAGATCCACGAGCTTTCATCGAGGCTCGCGCCGATCGCGCCCGAGATGTCGCGGATCGACGAGTTGGTGATCTGGATGTCGAGCACCGCCATGAACGCGCCGAGCATGCCGCCCATGGTGCCGATCCAGGCGCGGGTCGACACCGTCGCGGATGGCGTGGGAGTGGCGGGAGTGGCGCTCATGGTGGGAAGTGGCGGTCTGGTCAGTTGCGGATGCCGACCTTCACGAAGGCCGACAGGCCGGGCGCGAGGCGCGCGGCGTCGGCGGCGGGCAGGTCCGCCGGGAGCAGGATCTTCACCGGCACGCGCTGGACGACCTTGGTGAAGTTGCCCGTGGCGTTGTCCGGCGGCAGCAGCGAGAACTTGGCGCCGGTGCCCGGCGAGAAGCTGTCCACCGTGCCGCGGAAGGTGCGGCCGTCGATGGCGTCAACCGACACCTCGGCCGGCGCGCCGGCCCGGAGGCGGGCGAGCTGGCTTTCCTTGAAATTGGCGACGACCCACACCTGGTCGCTGACGACCGACATGACCGGCTGGCCGGGCGCGAGGCGCTGGCCGACCTCGACGCTCTTCTTGGCGATGCGGCCGGCGCTCGGCGCGCGGATGATGGTGTAGCCCGCCTGCAGCTTCGCGGCGGCGAGGGTGGCCTCGGCCTTCTGGATCTGCGCCTGCGCCACGGACCGCTGGGCTTGTGCGGCGGCGAGCGAGGCCCGGGCCGAGTCGAGTTCCGCCTCGAGCGACTGCTGCGTGGCGCGCGTGGAGTCGAGCGTGGCGCGGGCCAGTTCGAAGTCCTGCTGCGAGATGGCGCCGACCTTGTCGCTGGCGAGAACCTCCATGCGCTTGAAGTCGAGCGAGGCGCGGGTGAGCTGCGCGCTGTTTTGCGCGCGGCGGGCCGTGGCAGCCTCGACCTCGGCCTGGGCGCGGGAGATTTGCGCGACGACCTGGTCGGCATTGGCGCGGGCCTGGGCGAGGTCGGCGGCGTTGCCTTGCACGGCGAGGTCGAGGTCGGCCGGATCGAGCTCGACCAGCGGCTGGCCGGCCTCGACGTGGACGTTGTCGTCCACCAGCACGCGGGTCACGGTGCCGTTGATGCGCGGGCTGACCGGGTGGACGTTGCCCTCGAGGAAGGAGTCGTCGGTGCTCTCGAAACCCGCGCTATAATAGATATAGCGGCCGAGGCCGGTGGCGGCGAGCGCGAGGGCGGCGGCCCCGGCGAGGATTTTCCGCCACGGCCGGCGGCGGGTGGCGGGGGGCGCGAGGATGATGTCTGGCCCGAGGTCGGGCAGGGGCGCGGGGGAGATTTCGGCGAGGGTGCGCATGGTCGTGAAGGCGGGTGGTGGTTCGGTCGGGTTGTGGCCCAAAGAATATCACCGGCGGCCCGCGGCCGGAATGACTTTGTTCTTCCTAGACTAATCGTTTTTTCCTATCAGTGCGCCGCATGGAGCTGCGCCATCTCCGTTACTTCGCCGCGGTCGCCGGGGAACTGAACTTCCGCAAGGCGGCGGAGCGGCTGCGCGTCGCGCAGCCGGCGCTCAGCAGCCAGATCAGGGACCTCGAGCATGAGCTCGGCGTGCGGCTGCTCGACCGCGACACCGGCGGGGTGCGGCTGACGGATGCGGGGGCGGTCTTTCTCGCCGAGGTGCGGCTGATCCTCGCCCACGCGGAAAAGGCGGCGCTGGGTGCGCGCGAGGCGGCCAAGGGCCGGCGCGGGCGGCTGACCGTCGGCTACTTCGCGCCGATCTTCATGGGCCTGATGCCGGGCAGTCTGAAGGCGTTCCGCGAAAAATTCCCCGAGGTCGAGGTGGTGCTGGTGGAGATGCCGATCGCGGACCAGCTCGCGGCGCTGGAGGCCGGGACGCTGCACATCGGCTTCACCGTGGCGCGCGGCATGCCGCTGCCGCCGGGCCTGAAGAACGTGGCGGTGGCGCGCTCGCCGGTCCGCGTGGTGGTGGGCCGCGGGCACCGCCTCGCGCGCGCGAAGCAGGTCGGCATAGCGGATTTGGAGAAGGAGCAGCTGCTGTGTTTCTCGATCAAAAAGGGCTATCCCTCGGTGCACGGGGAGATCATCCGGCAGTTCTTCACGGAGCGCGGGCTGAAGCCGGGACCAATGCAGCAGATCGACGGCGTGGAGGCGTTCACGGCGACCCTGGAAAGCGGCCTGGGCGTGTCGCTGGTGGCGGAGCTCGGCAGCCTGTCGCGCAGCCCGGAACTGGTGCTGAAGCCGCTCAAGGGCAACGACCCGGACATGTTCCTCGAATTGCACGCGCTGTGGCGCAAGGACCAGGACTCGCAGCTCACCGCGAATTTCATCGAGGTGATGAAAAAAATCGCGCCCGGCGCGGGATTCAAAAAATCGCAGCGATGACCGGGGCGGACGAGCGCGCGCCAACCGGCCGGGATTATTGGCCCCAAATCGGTTCCACCGTTCGGCCCGAAGGCCGGGATCGAATGGCTGCCCGGGCTGGGATCGAACCAGCGACCAAGTGATTAACAGTTACTCGTTAGGCGCAAAAATTTTGTCCGCATTTGTCTGCTTCTGTCTGCACTTACCGGTTTGTTTTCAGATGAGAAATGAGGCATAAGTTGAGCAGAAAAACGGACACATGAAAAATTTTGAGGACACGAAAAACCGGACAGTAACCGGACAGTGGAACGAGGACAGCCCGGCTCCGCGAGCGGCCAAGACGCATCAGGATTATTGGAAAAAGCGGATCAAGCGCCGGCCGTTCCGCGACGCGCGCGGAGTGGTTGTCACGCCGCCGGAATTCTCGGTGCGCATGTTTCACCTCGGACGCGAGGCATGGTTCAACCTGGAAACGGCGAATCAGTCGGCGGCGGCTGTGAAGGCCCGGGATATTTACCTCTCGCTCGTCGCCGGCGGCTGGGAGGCGACGCTAGCCAAGCACAAGCCGAGTCCGGCGGTTCGGGTCGAGGTCTGCACCGTTGGCGAATTCCTGGCCGAGGTCGGCAGCCGCAGTCACCTCAAGGCGATGACTGTCCGGCGGTATGCGGTGAAGCTGCGCAAGCTCGTCTCCGACGTGGCCCGGCTGGAAGCCGGCCTCCGCGGCAAAGCCAAGCGTGCGAAATTCGACTACATGAACGGTGGCCGTAAAGCGTGGCTCGCGAAGGTCGATGGCCAGCGCCTCGACGTTCTCACGCCTGAGACGGTGAGCGCGTGGCGCAATCAATACGTGGCCCGGGCCGGTTCCGATCCGGTCGCTCGAAAGTCGGCCGAGCGCTCCGCCGCCTCCTATCTGCGTTGCGCGCGGTCACTGTTCACGGCCGATGTCCTCTCGATGCTCCGCGTGAAACTCCCCGCCAATCCTTTCGCGGGCGTGAAATTGAAGGACCCGGGCCCGCAGCGGTATCACTCGGAAATCAACCCCGAATGGCTGCTGGCGTGCGCCGGCACCGAGCTGCGCGAGCAAAAGCCACAGCTCTATCTGGCACTCTTTCTCTGCCTCTGGGCCGGGCTTCGACGTAAGGAAGCGGACTTGCTGATGTGGGCACAGGTGGACCTCGAACAGGGGCAAATCCACGTCCGGCGCACGGCTTACTTCGAACCCAAGACGGAAGAAAGCCAGCGGGTCGTCGATCTCGCGCCCGACGCGGTGGAGATTCTCCGTTCGTTCAAGCAAGGCAATGACTCGGAATTTCTGCTCGCCGGCGCCGCGCCCAATCCGTCGGCAACCTACGACTACTACCGCTGCGACTGCACTTGGCGCGAACTCAACGCCTGGCTCCGGACCAAAGGCGTGCGCCAGCAAAAGGCTATTCACTCGCTTCGGAAGGAAAGCGGTTCGCTTATCGCCTCGACGTTCGGCATTGAAGCCGCGCGGCAGCATCTTGGGCACCGCGACATCCGGACCACCTCCGCCCACTATGTGGACAAAAAGCGGCGCATCGAAGTCAGTATTCCCATCGGGACCGGGCTCCGGGGGGCGGCAGGGTGATATTGAGTTTTCCGTTGGCGGGAATTGCGGCTGCTCTAGCTTGATCACGTGGAAGACCAATCGTCCAATCGTGCGGCCGGCCTTCGGCAACAATTGTCTGAACTCGCAGCCAAGGCGCGCGAAATTGAAGACGAGCTTGCGCTCATCGAGTCGGACGGGCAGCTCAAACTCACGGCAGCAACCGCCCCGGCGCAACCTCCACAGTCGCCCGCGGAGAAAGTGGCCCTTTTTCTCGATCTGTTCGGGACGCGTCGGTCCCTGTATCCAAAGCGATGGGAGAATCAGCGGTCTGGGAGAAGTGGATATTCTCCAGCCTGCGACAATGAATGGCTGTCGGGCATATGCGGAAAACCGGCAGTAAAATGCGCGGAATGCCTTCACCAGCGATTCCCTCCACTCGATGAACAGGCGGTCGAAGGACATTTGCGGGGTATCCATACCCTCGGCGTTTATGCCATCGCAACTGACGACACCTGCCGGTTTTTGGCAGCTGATTTTGACGGAGAAGGCTGGTCGGACGACGTGCGCGCATATCGGGCTGCGGCTAAAAAGGTAGGTGTTGCGGTCGCTATCGAGCGATCTCGATCCGGCAACGGTGCGCATGCCTGGATCTTTTTTTCCGAACCGGTGCCGGCAGTGCTGGCTAGGCGATTGGGGACTGTTCTCGTCGCAAAAGCCTCCTCGTTGCGCCCCACGCTGAGCTTGGGTGCGTATGATCGACTGTTCCCTAATCAGGACACTCTCCCGCCCGGTGGTTTTGGAAACTTGATTGCGTTGCCGCTGGCCAAGGGACCGAGGCAGCTCGGTAACACCCTCTTCCTCGATGCGCAAATGCAACCATTCGAGGATCAATGGAATTTTCTGGCCGGTCTGACGCGACTTACTCGCGGTGACTTGGATAGGATCCTGGAGAGGATTGCTCCCATGCCGTCGTTGATGGCTCCTATCCAGAGCGGTTCCGCCTCCGAGGATTTTGCACTGCAAAACGACACCGCCGTGTTGGATCTATCGCATCCCAGGATTCGCAGCGGGATGCTTACGGGCGAAGTCACCGTCCGCTTGGATGCTCAGATTCACGTGCCACGGGCACTGCCGACACCTGTTTTGGCGGGATTGCGACGACTCGCCACGTTTCCCAATCCCGTGTTTCATGAGAAACTCCGGTTGCGATTCCCCACTTTTGACACACCGCGATTTCTCTTCGCCGGTGAGTGGCATCCGGACCGGCTCGTGTTACCCCGCGGCGTTTTGGATCAGTGCCTTGCACTCCTTGAATCAGCCGGGGGCTCGGTGGCCTTGCAGGATATTCGTCAAACGGGAACGCGGATAAACTGGAAATTCCAAGGCGAGTTGCGGCAGGAGCAGGAAACGGCAATTCGGGAAATGTTGAAGGAAGATAGCGGGGTGCTCTGTGCGCCGCCCGGCGCCGGAAAAACAGTGATGGGCTGTGCCTTGATTGCGCGTGCTCGCACCTCGGCCCTCATATTGGTTCATCGCACAGTGCTTCTGGATCAGTGGAGGGACACGGCAATGCGTTTCCTCGGATTGAAACGCAAGGAAGTCGGACTCTGGCGCAGTCAGTCTCCGCGCCTCACTCGGCGTCTGGACATCGGCATGCTACCATCGTTGGCACGGGCAGAAAACCTGGAATCCGCTTTGAGCGGGTATGGTTTAGTCATTGTCGATGAGTGCCATCACGTGCCGGCGACATCGTTTGAAGTCGTCTTAAAATCATGCCCCAGCCGACGAATTTACGGTCTCACTGCCACGCCAAAGCGGAAAGACCGATTGGAGAAACTCCTTTTCGCGCAGTGCGGCCCCATTCGGCACACTCTGGTCGGTTCTTCTACCGGTGAGTCGAAGACTGTGAAGGTTCGCCACACCACGGTGGCGATGCCATCCGATGCAGGCCCCCGGCCGCCAATCCACGTCTTTTGGGAGGCTCTCATTCAAGATGAAGGCCGCATTGAAGTCGTAGTCTCAGACCTCGCGGATTGTGTGACAGCGGGGCGGTCGCCACTCGTCCTAGCTGATCGCAAAGCCTACCTGGATCGTCTAGAGAGCGTTTTTGCGGCTCGTGTGACAGGCATCTCGTGCTTTCGGTTTGACGGCCAGTTGGGCAAGAAAGCCCGGAGCGAAATGCTCCGGCTGATCGAGGAATGTTACGATACCGGGAAGACGTTCGTGCTATTCGCTACATCATCGTTGATCGGCGAAGGATTCGACCTCCCTCGATTGGACACGCTTGTGCTTTCAATGCCGCTTTCGTTCAAGGGACGGCTCGTTCAATATGCCGGGCGCCTGAACCGGACGCACGAATCGAAGAGCGATGTCCTGATCTTCGACTATTTGGACGAGAATCACGCGCTCACGAACGCGATGTTTCGCCGACGGTTGGCGGGATACAAGGAGCTGGGTTATCAAATTGAAATGCCGCAAGACGCAGCTCCCGTGTGGTTTGAGGACGCAGCCAGTAACGCCGAATAGTTTTAAGGTTGCAGGACCCGGCAAATTGCCGGATAATTGGGGCATGCCCACTTTAGCAGCAAAATCCGCCCGTTCCCGCACCTCCACCACCGCGCGCTTGGAGGCGAGGATTCCTCGCGATTTCAAGAAGACCTTGGAGCAGGCTGCCGCAGTGACGGGGCATCCCACAGTTACAAGCTATGTCCTCTTTGCTCTGCAAGCCAACGCCCGCAAGGTCATCGAAGAGCATCAGCAGGCCCGGCTTTCTGCGGAAGAATCCACGCAGTTCGTGAAGGCGCTGCTTGCGCCCGCCGCTCCGAACGCCGCGTTGCGTGGGGCTTTTAAGCGTTATCGCGAGGCCAGCGTCTGATGGCCTATCGGTTCGAACCGCTGACGAAGCAACACGACCGGGCCGCGTTTCGTTGCGCCAGCGCGCCGCTTAATACCTACCTCCAGCAGATTGCGCGCAAGGACGCCGAGCGCCACGTAGCCGCGGCGTTCGTGATGGTTGATGATGCGGCCCCGGCCACCATCATGGGCTATTACACACTTTCGGCCTTTGCCGTGGATGTTTCGGAGCTGCCCGAGCCTATGCAAAAGAAGCTGCCTCGGTATCCCAGGTTGCCGGCAACCCTGCTCGGGCGCCTGGCTCGTGACGAGCGTTTCCCGGGCACAGGGTCGCTGCTCTTGATGGATGCGCTGGCCCGTGCGCACCAAAAATCCGCGGAGATTGCGTCGCTTGCCGTGGTCGCGGATGCGAAAGACGAGGCAGCCCTGGCGTTCTATCGGAAGTTCGGATTTGCTCAATTGGGCAGCGATCCGAACCGGGTTTTTCTGCCGATGGGCACCATCGCGGAGCTGGTTGGTAAGCAGGATTAGAGCTCAATCTGAACCAGGCGCGGGCGCCGAAACCGGGGAACGCACTTGTGTGGGACCTACCGCGAATGCGGTAGGTGAATCGCGCGGCGACCGGCCTTCGGGCGCGAAATTCCGCGCTCGGCCTTCAATGACTTACAACCCAACGAACTCGTTAGGGTCTTGCGTCTTGGTCCCACACAAGTGCGTAAGTCGTGCGAACACCTGCCCAGCTAATCGCAGCCGAGGATGCCCGAACCACGAAAACACTGCGCCACGAGCTACCGTTTTTGCGGGAGCGGGACTACCGCAAAAACGGAGGGTGGGGACGATGGCGTTGCGGCATGGATGCCTCGACACTGTGGCCATGAACTCGAACACAAAATCAATTCCGTCGCGCGCCGGGTATCCAGACTTCGCGGCGCGCAAGTATAGCAAGGCTCGTCCCATCGCCGAACGCCTCGGTATCTGCCCACGCACCATCTTTCGTTGGGCTGATGCCGGTAAAATCACCCGTCACAAGATCAATGCACGCGTAGTTCTATTCGACGAAACAGAGGTGGCTGCATTTATCGCATCAGCCCGCATCTGTATTTCATAGTCGAAGGACCAATCAAAGAAACTATCGCGCTAAAACCGCCGCTGCGGAGAGCGGCCAGCGTCGGGAGCCAACGCGAGGCAAGGGCGCGAGGCCGGAGGGCGAACCCTGAATTATACCGGACACCACCCCTCCGCAGCCCATTCAGAAGGCACGGTGCGACACAGAGGCGGATAACAGGACGGCTTTTCGAGCTTTGCACTACGGGCACGGGAGCGAAAGAATGGGACATGACCACTTCCAACCCTGTGCTGGCGGCGCACAATGATTATGCCGTGAGATGGTCCGTGTCGGCGGATTCGTTCCACAAACAAGGGGCCTACGGCTGGATGGCGGCGGAAGTGATGAAGCATGGGCCGCGGAAGCTCTTAGATATTGGATGCGGCATGGGGCACGGCTTGGCCGCGATGCTGGCGCATGAGCCGCGGCTAGACGTCGTGGCGTTAGACGAAGTCGGCGCTTGCTTGCAGCAGACCGAAGTTCGGCTCCAGCAGGCTGGATTTGGAGTCGAGCGATTCGACCGGCTGCGCTTTCCTGTGGTAAGAGATCACGCCCACCGGGTCGAGGTGTTCGCAAGAATTCCGCCGCGACGACAGCCGATTACCCTGGTGCAAGCCAACGCGGCGACTCCCGATGACGACTTGATGACGTTTCTGAGGCAACAGGGGCCGTTTGACGCGATGACGGTGTGGCTGGTCGGGGCGCATCCATTGCGGCTGAGTTGCGCAGATGCGATGGAGCGCAGGGTATTTTCAGCCGACAGTTACCGGCTGATGGTGCAGAATCGGGCCTACGATTTGGCGAATCTCCTTCTGCGCGCCGGCGGCGTTTTGAATCTCGTGGACCGGGAGGGCCAATCAGATGACGGCACGGCCGTCCGGCGGGAAGACCGGGAACGGCGACAGGCCCACATCGATCAAGCAATGGGCACAACCCTGGCTCTACTCGACATTCAATCGATGTCCTACGAAGAAGCCGCCGGCGGGGTCGGCATGGTGTATTCGCCGGGAACATCTGGACACGTGCCGGCCAGTTTCCACATGCGGCTTTTCTCGGTTACCTCGCAAAAGCGTTGAATCGATGCACAACCGGTCGCTGCTGATCCTGCGCTGTGACGTCGAGCGGCTGAGAGCCGACGGCCTAGCCTTGGAAAGCGAAACCGAATTGATCGCGCAATTGTCCTCGTTGGGCCTCGGCGCGCGCGTGTCCGTGGTGAGCCATTCCACCCGGGCGGATTTGCTGCAAAAGCTCGGTGCGCTGCACCGACCGTTCGACGTGGTGGTGGTGATCGCCCATTCCAACGAAACCGGCACGCAGCTCGCCAGCGACCGATGGGCGTCTTGGCCGGAAGTGGCCCGTTACCTTGATCCCTTCAAGCCGAAGCGCCTGCTGCTCATCGCCTGTCGGGCGGGCGGCTGGCCGGCGGTGGCGCCGCTCTTTTCGGAGATTCGCAGCCTGCGGCATCTCTTCGCCTCCCCGGCGAACATGAACGTGGCCTCGGCCCAACTGCTGCTCTGCCTGTTGCCTCATGTCGTGGATCAAAAAACACCTTCGCGAGACGCGGTGGAGACCTTCCGGACGCTCGCACCTCTGCTCACTGGCAGCCCGCTGCGACATTGGCGCCTGGCGCGCAACGGGAAGATCCATGCTGGTGAGTCCAATTGGATGGACCTCTTCGCGCGTTTCGTTCGCTAAGGCCGACTCGACTTGGTCTGGTCAGCAGGCCAACCTGCGGGTTCATTAGCATGATCGAGGGAATCAAAGACTCCGAGCAAATGCTGTATCATTACACCAAGATGAGCACGGCCCGGAATTACATCTTCAAGACCGGCCAGTTGAGGATGAGCAGCTTTCGGGCGATGAACGATCCCAAGGAATCGCGCACTTGGAAGTTCAACCTGTCCGGGTCCAAGTGCGGCGATATTTCGTGCAAGGAATGGGACGATCTCAGCGCGAAGCTCTCGTTGCGTTTCAAAGAACACGCCCGTGTGCTCTGCTTCTGCCAAGACGTGGGTCCCCTCACCGGAGATCATCTCGCCGAGATCAGCCAACGCGGGTTTGCCCGCCCGCGCATGTGGGCGCAATACGCCGAGACCCACACCGGCATCTGCCTCGTGTTCGATCGCGCGAAACTTGCCCGGCAGGTCCAAGTCGCCTGCCGCGAGGCCTTTTTCCTGCTCCAAGGCAAGGTGACCTATCGGGACCGGCATGTTGCACCCGACCTTCTCGGCCACTATGAGATCAACCTTGATCGCCTGTCGTATCTCGGTTTTGAGGGTTACTGGCGGGAACATGCGGCCAAGTTCTGCCCAAGGCTCTTTTTTGAGAAGAACGCCGACTGGCGGGATGAATGGGAATATCGTTTCGTGGCCTTCTTCCCCGATACCCCGGAAATCTACGTGGAGATGGCGGATGCCTTGGTTGGAGTGATTTTTGGCACCGAGGCGGACCCGCACGACGAAGATGCCATCATCAACGTGCTATCCTCCAAGCCGGTCAGGCTGATGGGCCTGAAATGGCACAACGCGACGCCGTGGTATGATTTCGGCAATTTCAAATACAACCGTCAGCTTCGCA
>CAYZSN010000180.1:0-6984 GCA_964481095.1 uncultured Oleiharenicola sp.
GCCGACCCGGAACGGATTGACGAGGTGCACCGGCGCCTGCTCGAATTCCAACGCCAGTCCCTCGGTGAAATGGGCCCGTTGAACGTCGATCTGGAGGCGATCCCGGGTTTTCTGGAGGCGGAGAAGAAGTCGCAGGAGGACGTGAAAGCCTTCCTGCAGGGCTGCGACTTGTGGAAAGCCGTCGGACGCACGGCGCGCATCAATGAACCCACCGACGTGGCAGAACTCCGCCGTCAGGTCGCCGAAAGTTCCAAGGAATCGATCTGGGACAAGGTCGTCGGGTCTTCGAAGCTGGATGCGAGCGGCAAGGTGGCGGATATTAAGATCCCGACGGGTTTTGGAACCGCGGAAGACGAGGCGATGCGGCAAAAGGAATTCGAGCATGCCGCCGAGTCGCACTGGCCCATCAAGGTCAACTGGCGGATCGAGCCGGCGCGCCGCGTGGTGTTACGAGAACATGCCCTCCGCCTTGCGGATTTGGCCTTCCTTGTGGAATTCAACCCGGTCGTGCCACCTGGCCACGAGGGAATAATTCTGCGCGGATTGCAGGCCGGATTTTTTGGCGACTGGCTCGTCGCGATGCACCTGCTGGTGCCCCAAGTAGAGGGGATCGTGCGTCATGTTCTCCAACAGCATGGCGTCATTACCTCTACGCTGCTGCCCGACTCCACCCAGGAAGAGCGCGACTTGAATCAATTGCTCCGAATGCCGGAGGCGGAGGAGGCGTTCGGGCCGGAGGTAATCTTCGACTTGCGCGGCATTTTAACCGAGCGTTTCGGCCACAACCTGCGCAACGAATCCGCACACGCCATGATTCCAACCGGCGGCTTTTATCAGGAGGCCTCCGTGTATTTGTGGTGGCTAATCCTCTGGCTGTGTTGGCGAGGTTTCCGCTTGGCCCAACAGCCCAGACCTGAAGATCCGCCGCCGCCCGGGGACCCCGTTGGCTAAACACGTCTCGATTCCGCAACTAGGAAGGTCTCGGCCTAAGATACCACCCATTTTCGCGGCAACAACCTCGCAGCTGAACGGACACCAAAAGGCTCAAAAAGGTGGTTCAGGAGTAGTTCGCGATTAGGCTTGGTTCACTCTGAGGAGCGGCCATTTTGGCCATGCAATCACCCTGAGGGCCATCGATGAAAAGCCCCACTCGCCTGCGCTCGTAGTCCGCCCCGCATGCAGAGCGCAATTCCACTGGGCGAAAGCTGAAGCGGTCATTTACCCCTCTAGGTTACTTCGCGCTAGACTAAGCCGGACAGTTTCCGGTTAATCCCGCCATGGCCTGTACCGTTTTCACCATCGCCAACCAGAAGGGCGGCGTCGGCAAAACCACCACGGCGATCAACCTCGCCGCCGCGCTGGCGGAACGCAAGATCCACACGCTCGTCGTGGACCTCGACCCGCAGGCCAACGCCACCAGCGCGCTGGGCGTCGAGAAATTCGAGGGCAAGAGCCTCTACGGCCCGCTCCGGGGCGAAGGCAGCGCGTTCGAGATGCTCACCCCCACCGCCTGGCCGCACCTCGCACTGATCCCGTCCGAGGTCGACCTCGCCGCCATCGAGATCGAGCTCGCCCAACAGCCCAACTACCTGATGCGCCTGCGCTCCGTGCTCGAGCCGCTGCGCAACTCCGGCGGCTATCGCGCCATCATCATCGACTGCCCGCCTGCGCTCGGCATGCTCTCGATGAACTCCCTCGCCGCCGCCGACCACCTGCTGATCGCGCTGCAGTGCGAATATATGGCGCTCGAGGGCCTCGGCCAGATCCTCAAGGTCGTCGACCGCCTCAAGCAGGCCGGCGTCAACCCCGCCCTCGATGTCGGCGGCATCATCATGACGATGTTCGACAGCCGCACCAACCTCTCGAAGCAGGTGGTGGACGAGGTGAAGCAGCACCTGCCGGACAAGATCTTCCACACGGTCATCCCGCGCACCGTGCGGCTCAGCGAGGCGCCGAGCTTCGGCAAGCCGATCTTCGCCTACGACCCGGCGGGGCCGGGCGCCAAGGCGTACCACGACCTCGCCAAGGAGGTCGCCGCGCGCTTCGACCTGAAGCCGAATGGGACCTGAGCGGATGGATTAACCACTAATGCCTCGCCTAACGGCTCGGCTTGGAAGTCCCCTCTGCCTGATCGGCTCCGGTTTTGGTTCCGGGGAGCGGCTAATCGCCGCTTGGATGTCGTTTTGATTCTCAGTCGGCGATTAGCCGACCCCCGGGGCCCAGTGCGGAGCCGATCAGGCGGAGCGCACCCAGTAGCAGAGCCGTTAGGCGATGCATTAGTGGTTAAAAAGAATCGGTGGTTTTAGTCCGATGCATCCGAGGTTTGCCAGCAGGCGAATCTGTGCTTTCGTCGGGGGCCGCACCCATGCTCGCGCTGCTGAACAAATATCGCTCCGTCTTCGCCGTCGGCCTGCAAAGCAACCTCGTCTACCGGGTGAACTTCGGCGTGCGCGGCTTCTTCTCGTTCTTCCACCTGCTGGTCGTGTTCATCCTCTGGAGCGCGGTCTACGGCGCGAAGACGGAGATCAACGGCTTCACGTTCGCGCAGACCTTCACCTATTTCGTCACCGTCATCGTGGTGCAGTTCTTCGTCGGGGCGTTCAACGAGGACTACCAGATCAGCGAGGAGATCCGCAACGGCCTCATCAACCAGTTCCTGCTCAAGCCCGTGAACTATTTCGCGTACCGCTTCAGCATCTACCTGTCCGCGCGGCTCGTCACCGGCCTGCTCATCCTCCTGCCGCTGGCCGTCATCGGGCCGCTGCTCCACCAGCACCTCACGCTGACGGCCGGGTGGTGGCGTTACGCGGCCGCCGTGCCGGCGCTGGTCATGTCGGGCCTCATCCAGTTCGGCATCGCGTACATCTTCGGCCTGCTGAGCTTCTGGTTCCTCGAGATCCAGGGCCTCGTGATCCTGTCCATGGCGATCGAGATGCTGCTCGGCGGCCAGTTCTTCCCCCTCGACCTGCTGCCCGCGTGGCTGTTCAAGCTGTCGTCGTACCTGCCCTACTTCTACCAGATGTATTTCCCCGTCGCGCTGATCACCGGCCGCATCGACGACCCGGCGGTCGTCGGCCGCATGCTCGGCCTCCAGGCGGGCTGGGTCGTGGCCATCCTGCTCATCGGCCAGGTGCTGTGGCGCCGCGGCCTGCGCCTCCACACCGCGGTCGGGGGATGATCTTATTGCGGATTTTTGAATGCGGATTGCGGAATGATCTCACAACTCCACACCTTCCTGTTTCAACTCACCGGTGACGGCAGGGGATTGTCGCCGGCCAATCCGCATTCCGCACTGCGCAATCCGCACTTCCCGATCCGCACTCCGCCATGAAGACCTTGTCGCACTACGCCCGCCTCTGGTTCGCCTGCGCGAAGTACTCGGTCACGCGCATGCTGATGTTCCGCGGCGATTTCCTGATCTGGTCGTTCGTCGAGCTCTTCTGGATGACGGTCAACGTCCTGCTCGTCTCGGTCGTGTACCAGCACACCAACGACGTCGCGGGCTGGACCAAATACCAGATGATGCTCCTCATCGGCACCTCGATGCTGATCCAGCGCTTCCTGATGGGCTTCTTCTGGAGCAGCATCTTCGAGATGGGCCGCAACATCCGCAGCGGGCACTTCGACTTCTTCCTCGCGCAGCCGGGCAACGTCATGTTCATGGCCACCACGCGCAAGCTCGACCCCGACAGCCTCCTCAACTCCCTCATCGCGATGGCGCTGGTCGGCTTCTCCGTGCACAAGCTCGGCCTGCATCCCGGCTTCCTCGACATCGCGCTCTACGCGGTCCTGGTGCTGTGCGGCCTCGTCATCCACTACAGCATGCTGGTGCTCTCCATCGCCCTCGCCTTCTGGATCACCAGCGCGCAGGGCATCGAGGGCAGCTATTTCTCGCTGTCGGAATTCTCCCGGCTGCCGCGCGAGGCGTTCCGCGGCGTGGCCTACGGCATCGCCAACGCCGTTTTCGTCTGGGCCATCCCGATGGTGATCGTGAGCAACGTGCCGGCCCGCGCGCTCCAGGGCGGTTTCGAGCCGAAGCTCATCGCGTGGGTGGTCGTCTCCACCATCGCGTGGTTCGGCGTGGCGGTCTTCGTCTTCCACCGCGGGCTGCGCCGCTACTCGAGCGCGAGTTCGTGACCGGCGCAACGCCGGCAAACTCCAAATCCCAAATGCCAAACTCCAAAGAATCCCCGCCGCCGGAATCTGTTTGGCGTCTGGCCGCTGGCGTTTGGCGTTTTTTCTAAACCATGTCCGGCGCCGCCAAACTCACGATCCTACAGAAAAGGCTCGGCTACGAATTCCGCCAGCCGGCGCTGCTGCTCGAAGCCCTGACCCACGGCTCGTACCTGCAGGACGCGCCCGACGCCGGCCCGCACAACCAGCGGCTTGAGTTCCTCGGCGACTCGGTGCTGCAGTTCATCCTCACCGACGCCCTCTACCATGAATTCCCCGCGGAGCGCGAAGGCGTGCTGAGCCGCCGCCGCGCGGTGCTGTCCAAGGGCGACTTCCTCACGCAGATGGCGTGCGACCTCGGCCTCGACGCCTGCCTCCGCCTCAACAAGAGCGAGGAGGACGCCGGCGGACGCAACCGCGCCTCGATCCTCGAGGACGCCTTCGAGGCCATTGTAGGCGCCATCTACCTCGACAGCGGCCTGCCGGCGACCCGCGAACGCGTGCTGGCGTGGTACGGCCCGCTCAAGGACCGGCTCGCGGGGTCCGAGGGCGCCGAGAATCCCAAGGGCCAGCTCCAGGAACTCATCCAGCCCACGCACGGCAACACGGCCCTGAGCTACAAGGTCAGCGCCACCACCGGGCCGCGCCATGCCCGCGTCTACGAGGTGGCGGTTTTTCTCAAGGACCGGAAAATCGGCACCGGCACGGGTTCGTCCAAGAAGATCGCCGAGGAGGCCGCCGCCCGCGAGGCGCAGGCCGGGCTGCAGGCGGCGAAGGAGTAGGAACCTGTCTCGGCGGTCTATGACCGCCGTCCGACGCCCCACTTTGTCATTGCGAGGAGCCGCGCGAAGCGCGCGACGACTTGTCAGCCGTAGTCTTGGCGAAGGTTGAAGCAATCCAGCTGGATCGCCACGGTCGACGAAGTCGACCTCGCGATGACAGGGCCGAGGACCGCAGTTGCGCTTTGGCGCGAATTGTCTCTCCTAGCCGGCTCTCCGATGGATTCGGTGCCGTCCATCACAGCTCCGCGTGTCAGGGTCACCGGAATTTGTCCGGCAGCGCACCCCCATGCCCTGGCGGAACTGCTCCGCACGCGCCCCGCCCCGGTCTGGCTGGCCATCCACGAGGAGGCCCGGCAGGCCGACGCCCTCGCCGAGGACATCGCCCTGTTCCATGCGGCCGGCGGCGACCCGGCCTCGCTCGAGGTGCTGGTTTTCCCCGAGGCGCAGACGGACAACCGCGAGATGCGCGAGGCCTTCAACGCCGCGAGCGACCGCCTCGCCGTGCTCAGCAAGCTGCGCTCCGTCTCCCGCTCCAAGCTCCCCGCTCCTGCGCCGCAGAATCGCGACGAATGGCGCGCGAGTTCTGCGGACACATCCCGGGCGGCGCGCACGCCGCAACGGGACAGCTCCACGCTCCTGGTCCTCGCCACTCCGGGCGCGCTCCTGCAACCGGTGCCGCCGGTGGCGGATTTCGCCGCGCGGGAAATCGTGCTGAAGCGCGGCGCCGCCCAATCCTTCCAGGGCCTGCTCGACCTGCTGCGCTCGTACGACTACGACAGCGAGGCCGTGTGCGAGGCGCCCGGCCAGTACGCCGTGCGCGGCGGCATCGTGGACGTCTACCCGATCACCGCGGCGCAGCCCTACCGGCTGGATTTTTTCGGCGACACCCTCGAGGAAATCCGCGGGCTCGACCCGGTCACGCAGCGCTCCACCGAGGCCGTCGCGCACCTCACGCTCACCGCCGCACCCAAGCTCCACGCGCACGCCGCCGCGGCGTCGCTGGTGGACTACCTGCATCCCGACACCCACGCCGCCGTCATCGAGCCCAAGGCGATCGAGGAGCTGTTCGATACGCTGGCTCCGGAAGGCAGGGCGGGTTCTCCGAACGAGCCGTCAACTCGCGGCTCATCCGGAGGATTCGCCCCACCCTTTCTGCCAAAGCTGCTTCAGAGTTGCTCCGCGGTCGTCGGCCTCGGCGATCTCGACCTCGCCACCGATTTCCTCGAGGGCGCGGAGACCGAGGAAACCTGGGACACCGAATCGCTCGCCCACCACCGTTCGTATCCCGGGGAGCGCCAGCTCGCGCACGAGCGCTTGCAGGCCGAGGACGAGGCCCGGCGCCAGTTCTTCGAGAAGGTCGCGGCGTGGAAGCGCGAAGGCTACGCGGTGGACTTCGTCGTGTCGAAGGAAGGCGAGGAGCAGCGCGTGCGCGAACTGCTCGCCGAGGACAGGAAATTGAAGGACCTGAAGCCGCGCTTCCTGCGCGGGACGCTGGCCGAGGGCTTCCGCCGCACCTACCGCGGCGCGAACCCCGGCCCCAAGGGCCTGGTCGTCGTCAGCGAGACCGAAATCTTCGGCCGGCGCCGGCCGCGCCGCGCCGCCGGCAAGCGCGCGATCGCCACGACCTCGGCGGTGGACCAGCTGCTCGACTTCTCCGAGCTCGTCGAGGGCGACTTCGTGGTGCACCTGCAGCACGGCATCGCCCAGTTCCGCGGGCTGACGAAACTCGAGGCCGCCGACGGCGTGCGCGAGGTCATCTCGCTGGAGTTCGACGACCAGGTCACGCTGCACGTGCCGTTGCAGGAGTCGCACCTGGTCAGCCGCTATGTCGGCCTCTCCAAGGCCAAGCCCCAGCTCGGGCGCGTCGGCTCGGGCCGCTGGGAGAAGGCCCGGCAGGCGGCCGAGCGCGCCACGCTCGACCTCGCCGCGGAACTGCTGGCGATCCAGGCGCAGCGCGAGGCGCAGCCGGGCCACGCGTTCGCCGAAGACACCGTGTGGCAGCGCGAGTTCGAGGCGGCCTTCCCCTTCA
>CAYZSN010000181.1:0-7546 GCA_964481095.1 uncultured Oleiharenicola sp.
GCGCCGGGGTTTGGTGGGGGTGGGGGGTGCCGTCCCGCCGCCCCGCGGCTCATCCGGAGGATTCGCCCTGCCCGTTTAGGGTGGTGCAATGATTTGAAAACGGCCGCCGGCCTCGAGCAGGCCGAGGCAGTAAAGCAGGCCGTTGTAGTAGCGCCATTTCCCGGCGGGCAGCGGGGCGTCCCAGAGTTGCTGGACAAAGGGCCGGGCCACGTCGGGATCGGCCGCGAGGCCGGCGACCGCGGCCATGGCGGTCAGGCCGAGCGAGGAATCCGTTGAAAGCGGTTTGCCCTCGAGCGTGAACTGGTTGGGGATTTTCGGCCCCTGCGCGGCGAGGAAGCGCAGCACGCGGTTGCTCTGCTCAACCTGCCACGGGTCGGCCTTCCACCAGGCATAATCGAGCCCCACGTTGGCCAGCGTGCGCCAGGCGTCGTAGCGGAAGTCGCCCTTGTCCGCGGCAAAAGCGGTGTGCGGCCGGCCGTCGAAATAGGCGTAGTCCGGCATGAGGCCGGTCCGGGGATGGGCCGCGCTGTGGAAGAAGGCGCGGCTGACGTCGGCTACGCTCGCCCAGAGCCGGCGGTCGCCCGGGTTTTCCGCCCAGCGGCCCCACAATTCATAATACGCCGGCAGGTGGTAGGACGGGTCGGTGAAGCGGCCGGCGGTGGGATTGGGCGCGAAGACCACCTGGCGCTGCTCGCGGTTGAAGATCGCGGTGACCTCGGCGGTGCCCGGCTTGTGGAGCATTTCGCGCAGGAGCGACTGCGCCACCGCCACGTAGTTGAAAATGCCCCTGCCCTGGTCGCCCCAGCGGTGGGACGCGAACAGCAGCGCCATCGCGAACCATTCCTCGCCGTCGCTGGCCGACCCGGGGTCCAGCACGGTGCCGTCGAACCGGCAGTGCCACGCGAAATAGCCCCGCCGCGGCCCGTCGGCGTGGCGCATGTGCGTGACCGCCCATCGCCACAGCCGGTCGAACTCGGCCTTTTTGTCGAGCTGCACGGCGAGCATCATCCCGTACGACATGCCCTCGGAACGCACGTCGTTGCTGCCGATGTCGGCGATGTACGCCATGTCCGCGCCGACCTCATAGTAGACGCGCTGGGTCTGGCCGTCGCCCTGGAAGAAATGCCGCCAGGCGGCGTCGATCTTCGCGTCGAGCTCGGCCTCGGATTTCCCGAGCAGCTCGGCAAAGAGGTTGCGGGTTTTCGCCTCTGGCGCGGCTGACAGGCCCGATCCGAGGACAAGGAGGAAGAGGAGCTGGCGAAAAATCTTCATGGTTTCTGTAAGGTGGGAGGGACCTTGCGTCCCGACAGCATCGCCAGTCCTTTGTCGCGACGGAAAGTCGCCCCCGCATTAAATCAGTACGATTGGTTCAGACGGCGGCGCCGGCTTTCCGGCGCCGTTCGGCCAGGTCGGCGGCCATCTGGAGGGTGACGGACTTGGTCAGCTTGCAGGCGGCGACCGACACGATGCAGCCGACGAAGAAGAGGCCGACGATGATGCTGCTGGAGGCGCGATAGCCCGCGATGGCATTGGCGGCGTCCTGGAGCTTGGTGTCGTAGTCCCACACGCCGGCCATGAGCCAGAGGAACGCGGCGGAGCCGAGTGCGAGGCCGGACTTGAGGGCGAAGCCGATCGTCGCGAACACCATGCCGGTGAAGCGGCGGCCGGTCTGCCACTCGGAATAGTCGGCGGCGTCGGCGAACATGGCCCACATCACCGCGATGGTCGGGGCGTAGAAGACCGAGCCGAGCACGTGGACGATGACCATCGCGCCCGCGGCGGTCGCCGGCAGGAAATACATGGCGAAGGCGTTGAGCGCGGAGAGCGTGAAGCCAACCAGCGCGACGTTCTTTTTGCCGTATTTGCCCGACAGGCCGGCGGTGAGCGCGATCACAAGGATGGTCGTGGCGAAGCCCGCCATGTTGACGATGCTGTTGAACACGTCGGCGACGTTGGAATTGGCGATCGTGTCGCGCGTGCCGTGGACGATGTAGCCGAGCCAGTCGAGGATGCCGGGTTGCGCGGCCAGGTCGGGCGTGGTCAGGCCGAGCTTCGCGACGAAGTCGAACATGGCGGCCTTGTCGGCGTAGTGGTGGTAGTAATTGTAGTGCGCGCCGCCGCGGTAGGCGAGCATGGCGAAGTGGAAGACGGTGTAGCACACCAGCGCGATCCACGGGCTGTTCCTGAGCAGGTCGGCGAAGTCCTGCCTCGGCGAGGACTTGGTCTCGACCACGGGCTTGATGCGTTCGCGGGTGGTGAAGAACGTGACGAGGAAAAGGACGAGGCAGACGGCGGCCCAGAGCGTCATGGTCATCTGCCAGCCGTGCGCGCGGTCGTGGCCGACGGCGAACTTCGCCACGAGCGGCAGGGTGAAGCCGCCGACGATGAACTGCGCGATGTTGACGGCGACGAAGCGGTAGGAGTTGAGCTTCGTGCGTTCGTTCAGGTCGCCAGTCATGACGCCGCCCAGGGCGGAATACGGCATGTTGTTCATCGAATACAGCGTCATCAGGATCGTGTTGGTGATGCCGGCGTAGGCGATCATCATGCCCATGCTCCAGCCCTGCGGCGTGGTGTAGGCGAGGACCATGACGACGGCCCACGGGATCGAGGTCCACAGGACCCACGGGCGGAACTTGCCCCAGCGCGTGTTGGTGCGGTCGGCCAGCACGCCCATGAGCGGGTCGAACACGGCGTCCCACAGGCGCGGCCAGAGGAGGATGGCGGCGGCGGCGGCGGCGCTGAGGCCGAAGACGTCGGTGTAGAAATTCAGCTGGAACAGGACCATCGTCATGAAGACGAAGTTCGCCGCGGCGTCGCCGGCGCTGTAGCCGGCCTTCTCGAGGAAGGAGAGTTTTTGCGAGTTGTCGCTCATGGGGTGGGGGCGTGGGGCCGGCCGGACCGACCGGGTGGAACTGGGGAACGGGGCAGGAGGGGCGGAAGCAAGGGACCGCCGGAATCAGACCAGGGCAAGGGTGGCGGTGGCCGGGACGGGCGCGCCGAGGGCGACGGCGCGGGCGCCGGGGGAGGCGGAACCGACGACGAGGCCGTAGCTGCCGGGCACGTGCACGTGCCGGCCGGCGGCGTCCACCTGCGCGAAGGCGGAGGCCGGGAGCTTGAATTCAACCGTGACCGAGCCCTGGGCCGGGACGGAGACCTTCTGGAAATCCACGAGGGAAGCCAGCGGGGCGTCGGGCCACGAACGCGGGGGCTGGATGTAGCACTGCACGGCTTCCTGGGCCGCCCGGCCGGAGGAGTTGGAGATCGTCGTGCGCACGGTCACGGCCTGGCCGGCCGCGAGCCGGGCGGTGTCCACCGAGAGCTTGCCGTAGCTGAATTTCGCGTAGCTGAGGCCGAAGCCGAAGGGATAGAGCGGCTCGATCCCGGAGAAGCGATAGGTGCGGCCCTGCATCGCGTAGTCGATGAAGGGCGGCAGGTCGGCGGTGCGGCGCGGGACGGTGAGCGGCAGCTTGCCGGAGGGGGAGGCATCGCCAAAGAGCACCTCGGCCAGGGCCCGGCCGCCCTCGCAGCCCGGATACCAGACCTGCAGGACGGCGTCGGCGAAGTCGTGCACCTCGGGCACGGCGAGGGAGCTGCCGCCGGTGAGGACGACGACGAGTTTCTTCGCATGCTTGCGCAGCTCGGTGATGAACTCGAGCTGGACCGCCGGCAGCTCGATGGTGGCGCGATCGCCGCCGATGGGGGAGGCCGGGCTGTCGCCCTCCTCGCTTTCGAGGGAGGGATCGAGCCCGATGATGGCGATGGTGATCTCGTTTTCCGCGCCCGTCGAATAGGTGTAATTGACCCCGGGCGACATCGGGCTGAACAGGGGCGAACCCAGCCGGTAGACGGTGCGGGTGCACTCGGGCGCGCGGGCGAAGATGCCCTCGGCGAGCGTGACGAGCCGCGAGGAGAACCCGTAGTAGTTGCCGATGAGCGCCGTGGTGTTGGCGGCGGTGGGGCCGCAGACCATGATGCTCTCGTGATCCTGGCGCAGGGGCAGGACGCCGTTGTTCTTCAGGAGGACGATGGACTCGATCGCGGCCTCGCAGGAAAGCTGGCGGTGTGGCGCGCTGTCGATGATGGCGGGGGAGGTCCGGGACCACGGCACCTGGTCCTGCGGGTCGAGCAGGCCGAGGCGGAAGCGGGTGGAGAGGAGGCGGCGCAGCGCCGTGTCAACGTCGGCCTCGGTGACGAGGCCCTGCTGCACGGCCAGGACAAGATCGTTGTAGGTGCAGCCGCAGTTGAGGTCGCAGCCCAGCTTCAGGGCCAGGGCGGCGGACTCGACGGCGTTTTTCGTGACCTTGTGTTGCGTGTGGAAATCGTCGATGGCGCCGCAGTCGCTGACAAAGTGGCCCTTGAAGCCCCAGCGCCCGCGCAGGATGTCCCCGATGAGCAGTTTGCTGCCGCAGCAGGGTTCGCCGAGGGTGCGGTTGTAGGCGCCCATGACGGACTCGACGCCGGCGTCGACCAGCGTCTTGAACGCGGGCAGGTAGGTTTCGTGGAAATCCTTCGGCGTCGGTTTCGCATCGAAACCGTGGCGATCCTGCTCGGGCCCGCTGTGGACGGCGTAGTGCTTGGCGCAGGCGGCGGTCTTCAGGTAATGCGGGTGATCGCCCTGCAGGCCGCGCACCATGGCGGCGCCGAGTTCGCCGGTGAGGCAGGGATCCTCGCCGAAGGTCTCCTGGCCGCGGCCCCAGCGCGGGTCGCGGAAGATATTGATGTTGGGCGTCCAGAAGGTGAGGCCCTGGTACTGGCCGCGCCGGCCGGCGGCGAGGGCCGCGTGATGCTTGGCGCGGGCCTCATCGGCGATGGTGGCGGCCACGCGTTTGACGAGGTCGCGGTTCCAGGTGGCGCCGAGGCCGATGACCTGGGGAAACACCGTGGCGCGGCCGTTGCGGCCGACGCCGTGGCAGGCCTCGTTCCACCAGTTGTAGGCGGGCACCCCGACCCGGTCCACGGCCTTGCTGTCATGCAGGAGCTGGCTGATCTTCTCCGGCAGCGTGAGCCGGCCGACCAGGTCGTCGATCCGCTGCCCGAGCGGGAGCCCGGGATCGAGGAAGGGGTAAGCAACGGCCATGGGGTGGGGCGGCGGGGAAAGTTGCTGGGGCACGGGAAAAATCAGCTGTGGAGATACTGCATGACCAGGTTTTCGAGATATTCCTGTTTGCCGGAGCGCGGGGTCGGTTCGCCGAGCTTGGTGAGGACCAGTTTCTCGAGGGACTTGAAGGTGGCCTTGCCGGTCTCGATGTCGCGGCCGTAGCCGGAGTCGTACGAGGCGTAGCGGTCGGCGACGAACTGCCCGAGCTTGCCGTCGGCGAGGATGCGGCGGGCGACTTTCCAGGCGAGCGCGTAGGCATCCATGCCGCCGATGTGGGCGTGGAAGAGGTCCTCCAGGTCCACCGACGGGCGGCGCAGCTTGGCGTCGAAGTTGAAGCCGCCGGAGCCGAGGCCGCCGGCCTTGAGGATGGAGACCATCGCGAGGGTGAGGGTGCGGATGTCGGTGCTGAACTGGTCGGTGTCCCAGCCCAGGAGCTCGTCGCCGGAGTTGGCGTCGATCGAGCCGAGCGCGCCCGCGGCGGCGGCCACCTCGATCTCGTGCTGGAAGGTGTGGCCCGCGAGCGTCGCGTGGTTGGTCTCGATGTTGAACTTGAAATGCTTTTCGAGGCCGTAGGTGCGCAGGAAGGCGATGCCGCTGGCGACGTCGAAGTCGTACTGGTGCTTGGTCGGCTCCTTCGGCTTGGGTTCGATGAGGAACTGGCCCTTGAAGCCGATGCTCCTGGCGTAGTCGACCGCCAGGTGGAGGAAGCGGCCGAGGTGGTCCTGTTCGCGCTTCAGGTCGGTGTTGAGGAGGGTCTCGTACCCTTCGCGGCCGCCCCAGAAGACGTAGTTCTCGCCGCCGAGTTCCTGCGTGACCTCGAGGGCCTTCTTCACCTGGGCCGCGGCGTAGGCGAAGACGTGGGCGTCGGGATTGGTGGCGGCGCCGCACATGAACCGCGGGTTGGAGAACAGGTTGGCCGTGCCCCACAGGAGCTTCACGCCGGTGGCCTGCTGCAGCTGCTTCGCGTGGGCGATGATCTTGTCGAGGTTCCGGTTGGACTCGGCGAGGGTGCGGCCTTCCGGCGCGATGTCGCGGTCGTGGAAGCACCAGAACGGCGCCTCGATCTTCTGGAAGAACTCGAAGGCGGCGTCCATGCGCACCTTGGCGACGGAGACCGGGTCGGAGCCCTTTTCCCACGGGCGGTTGATGGTGCCCGGGCCGAACGGATCGGAACCCACGCCGCGGAACGCATGCCAATACGCGATCGAGAAACGCAGGTGGTCCTTCAGCGTTTTGCCGTCGATGATCTCGGACGGGTTATAGTGCTTGAAGGCGAGGGCGTTTGCGGAACGCGGGCCCTCATAGCGGATCTTGCCGATGTGCGGAAAATGCGGACTCAAGGATTTCATTGAACGAGAAACGGAAAAAACAGTTATCATTTGCCACAGGCGAGTGGCAACCAGCGGGGTACGAAAAGTAAGTGTCGGTTAGGCCGGATTCCCCTCTCAACGCGTGACCCATACTAACTATAGACTTGTATAGTTGCGGCGCTCCGTGTGTATCAGTGGACCCCAATCCGAATACCCCCATGAACGGACGGCGAGTTACCCTGTCAGACATTGCCCAAAAGGCCGGCGTGCATGTCACGACCGTTTCCCTGGCCATGCGCAACCATCCGCGGCTGCCCGAAACGACCCGCAAGCGCATCCAGACGATGGCCCAGGAAATGGGCTACACCCCGGACCCGCTGCTGCGCGCGCTCGTCGCGTACCGCGGCGGCGTGATCGAGCGGCGCAACACGCCGACGCTCGCTTATGTCACAAACTGGAGCACGCAATGGGGCTGGAAGAACGTGACGGCGCACCCGGACTTCTATGCCGGCGCGCTGGCAAAGGCCAACGAACTCGGCTACAAGCTCGAGCATTTCTGGATGCGCGAGGAGGGCATGAGCCAGGAGCGCCTCGGCCAGATCCTGTATTCGCGCGGCATCAACGGCCTGATCATCGCCTCGCACGGCCGCGAGATGGGCGACGTGCTGGACTTCGCGTGGGAGAATTTCAGCGCGGTGAAGATCGACTACTTCCCGCACCGGCCGGCGCTGCACAACGTCACCAACAACCAGTGCGACATCGTGCGCCTCGCGGTGCAGAAGCTGATGGCCGCCGGCTACCGGCGCATCGGCTTCGTCATGCACCGCGGCTGGGACCACGCCGTCGACCACCTGTGGACCGCCGGCTACCTGTGCGAGCAGCAGCAGCTGGCAGCCCGCGAGCGGATCCCCGCGCATCTCTTTCCCGAGCCCGAGCCGGTGGACCGCTGGCTGAATGAAAGCGGGGCCGATGTCGCGCCCGACCCGAAGGCCTTCATGGAGTGGTTCCGCAAACACCGCCCCGAGGTGATCATCAGCAAGGCGTCGTTCGTGCTGCCGCTGTTCGAGAAGATGAAGCTGGCGGTGCCGGGCGACGTCGCCTTCGTGGACGTGTTCCTCGAGGACCTGGGCGGCCA
>CAYZSN010000182.1:0-3822 GCA_964481095.1 uncultured Oleiharenicola sp.
TCGCCGGAAATCTGGTAGGCCGCGACGGGCAGGCGCGTGTTGTTGCGCACCTCGCGGATGATGTCGAGGTAGAGGCCGGCGGGCTTGACCATCACGATGTCCGCGCCCTGCACCACGTCGTGCTGCATCTCGCGGATGGCCTCGCGGCGGTTCGCCGGATCCATCTGGTAGGTGGCCTTGTTGAGCAGGCGCGTGCCGGCCGCTTGCGCGCTGCCGACGGCCTCGCGGAACGGGCCGTAATAACCCGAATTGTATTTCACCGAATAGGCCAGGATGCCCGTGTCGGTGTAACCGGCGGCGTCGAGCGTCTTGCGGATGTAGCCGACGCGCCCGTCCATCATGTCGGAAGGCGCCACGAAATCCACGCCGGCCTCGGCCTGCAGCACGGCCATCTTGCCGAGGATCACCACGGTGCGGTCATTATCCACGTCATCCTTCGCCTCGGTCAGCACACCGTCGTGGCCGTGGCTGGTGTAGGGATCGAGCGCAACGTCGGTGATGACGCTCAGCTCCGGCACGGCCTTCTTCACCGCCCGCACGGCGCGCAGGATCAAGGTGTCGGGATTGAGCGCCTCGGTGCCTTCCTCGTCCTTGAGGCTGGCGGCGAGCTTGGGAAACAGCGCCACGGCGGGGACGCCGAGCTTGTGCAGCTCGCGGCATTCCTTGACTAGGTCGGCGATGTTGAACCGGAAGATGCCCGGCATGGACGCAATCGGTTCGGGCCGGCCCTTGCCGTCGACGACAAACAACGGGGCGATCAGGTCCTCCACTCGCACGACCGTTTCGGTCACGAGGGCGCGGCGGCTCGGCTGCCGGCGCAGGCGGCGCGGACGGTGGGTGATCTCGAGTTTCGTGGGCTTGGCCATGGAAACGCGGACTAAAGCATAGTTTGGGGCAATTTCACGCCTAACTTTGCCACGGATACCGCCCAGCCCCGGGCTGGAATAACTTTTGGCTTCCCGCTCTCAGCTCTCATCTCTCAGCTCTCACCTGCCTTCCCCATGCCCATTCAACTTTACGATTCGCTCGAGCGAAAGCTGAAGCCCCTCGCCCCGGCGCAGCAGGATGGCGTCTACCGTTTCTACAACTGCGGGCCGACGGTCTACGCGCCCGCGCACATCGGCAATTTCCGCACGTTCGTCATCAACGACGTCATCCGCCGCCTGCTCGAACTGGAGTTCGGCCCGGACAAGGTGAGGCACGTCCGCAACCTCACCGACGTCGACGACAAGACCATCAAGCGCGCGCAGGACGAGAAGCGCTCGCTGGCCGAGGTCACGAAACAGTGGACCGACAAGTTTCACGCGGACTGCGACGCCCTCAACTGCCTGCGCCCGCACGTCGAGCCCACCGCCACCGGCCACATCAGGGAGCAGGTCGACATGATCGACGTGCTGATGAAGAAGGGCAACGCCTACCGCGCCGCCGACGGTTCCGTTTATTTCAAGGTCGCCTCCTTCGAGAACTACGGCCGGCTCTCCCGCGTGAAGGAGCGCGAGCTGCAGGTCGGCTCCGCACTCAAGTCGCAGGCGGTCGACGCCGACGAGAAGGAGGACGCCACCGACTTCGCGCTCTGGAAGGCGCACAAGGCCGAGGATGGCAGCAATTCCTGGGACAGCCCGTGGGGCGCCGGGCGCCCCGGGTGGCACCTCGAGTGCAGCGCGATGAGCAAAAAGCACCTGGGCGAGACGATCGACCTGCACACCGGCGGCATCGACCTGCTCTTCCCGCACCACGAAAACGAGATCGCCCAGAGCGAATGCTGCAACGGCACGCAGTTCGCGAAACACTGGTATCACAGCGAGCACCTGCTCGTGGACGGCAAGAAGATGTCCAAGAGCCTGGGCAACCTCTACACCCTCGACGACCTGAAGGCGAAGGGCTTCAGCCCGATGGCGCTGCGCTACGCGCTGCTGATGGGCCACCCGCGCAAGCAGCTCAACTTCACGCTCGATTCGCTGCATGCCGCCGAGAGCGCGCTGCACACCCTGCACGCCTACCGCGCCAGCCTCCCCGCCAAGACAACCGGGGCGCACGACACTTTCGGCCATGTGATCACCGCGCTGCACGACGACCTGAACACGCCCGGCGCTTTCGGCGCGCTGTTCACCGTCGTCAACCGCAAGGGCGGCGAGGCCGACCAGGCCTCCTTCGACCGCGCTCTGTTCGCCCTGGGTCTCGACCTGAAGGCAGCGAAAGTCGAGACTGTCACAGAGAAGGTCACGTTTCCCGGGCTTGTCTTCGCGATCACAATCATCGGCAAGCCATCACCAGAAATTGTGGAGCTTTCCAAAAACCGCTGGCGGGCAAAGTATGAGAAAGATTTCGCAAAAGCCGATCAACTTCGAAAAGAGCTAGCTGAAGAAGGCTGGTCGATGCTCGATGGAAAGGGTGGTTATACGCTCGAGCCGCTGAAGAAGTAAACGGGAGTCGGGGTTACGAGGCCTTGCGGATCGTGCGCACCGACACGATCTGGTTGGGATTGATCACAAGCGAAAACGGTCCGTCATCCGGATAAAGCACCAGGTCCCTCGTGTTGGGATGCATATGCGCATGGTCCGGATGAGGCAGCAGGTATTTCTCGCCGTTCGAAAGCGTGATCTCCGCCGGAAAATCGACCGGGCGGCCCAACAGTCTGTCCAAGGATGCTCGCATATCCCGACCCTAGCCGCAGCACGCGCTGGTTCAAGACAGGTTGCTGTAATCAATCCGTTACCAAAGCCGCATTGACAGACCCGCCCACCCTGTCGCTTAGTTCGCCCCCGGCCCTGTGTCGTAGACAGGACCACAACCAACTCCCGCCATGTCGATGACTCCGCTAGAAGAACTGCGCCACTCCGCTTCGCACGTGCTGGCCACCGCCGTCCTCCGTCTGTTCCCGGACGCCAAACTCGACATCGGCCCGCCGACGGACACCGGCTTTTATTACGACATCGACCTCGACCACAAGCTGACCACCGAGGATCTCAGCCGCATCGAGGCGGAGATGAAGAAGATCGTCGACGAGAACCAGGCCTTCACCCGCAAGGAAGTGCCGCGCGCCGAGGCCGAGCAGATCATTAAGTCCCGCGGCCAGGAACGCTACAAGCTGGGCCGCCTCGCCGACATTCCCGAGGGCGAGGCCATCTCCTTCTACTCGAACGGCGAGTTCACCGACCTCTGCGCCGGCACGCACGTCCGCTATTCGAAACAGATCAAGGCCTTCAAGCTGCTCTCCATCGCCGGCGCCTACCACCGCGGCGACGAGACCAACAAGCAGCTCCAGCGCATCTACGGCACCGCGTTCCCCTCCAAGGAGGAACTCGCCGCCTACCTCACGCAGCTCGAGCAGGCCAAGTTGCGCGACCACCGCAAGCTCGGCAAGGACCTCAAGCTTTTCCACATCGACGAGGACGTCGGCCAGGGCCTGATCCTCTGGACGCCCGCCGGCTCGATCCTGCGCCAGGAACTGCAGACCTTCATCGCGGGCGAGCTGCGCAAGCAGGGCTACGCGCAGGTCTTCACGCCGCACATCGGGCGCCTGTCGCTCTACAAGACCTCGGGCCACTTCCCCTACTACAAGGACTCGCAGTTCCCGCCGATCGTCGAGCGCGACTTCCTCGACCAGCTCGTCTCCGCCGGCTGCTCCTGCGCCGAGATGGCCAACCGCATCGAGGCCGTCTCGCAGAAGTTCGCCGACGACGTGAACGCCCGCACCGGCAAGGAAACGATCACCCCGGACCGCGTCCTCCCCGACGACCAGCTGATCGACGGCTTCCTGCTGAAGCCGATGAACTGCCCGCACCACATCAAGATCTTCGCCTCGCAGCCGCACTCCTACCG
>CAYZSN010000183.1:0-5743 GCA_964481095.1 uncultured Oleiharenicola sp.
CGCCACCTACGAGTACGGCGCCTTCGGTGAAACGCTCATTGCCGACGGTCCTGCCGCCGCGGCAAATCCCTTCCGCTTCTCGACCAAGTTCACGGATGATGAAACCGGACTGCTCTATTACGGCCTAAGATATTACAGTCCTGGCGTGGGACGTTGGCTATCGCGGGACCCGATAGAAGAACGCGGCGGCGCGAATCTTTATGCGGCAATGCGGAACGATGCCGTTTCTCATCGCGACTATCTTGGCATGGCCCTCGACCCCAGCACCGTTGATACTACTTCGTTAACTCTAGCTGTTCAGACAAAACCGCCTGAGAACACGATACTGATGGATCAAGGCGAAGCCGGAATAACATGGCCGTTTGATATCGTCGCAGTGAATGGCTCCTGCGTTTCCGTTAAAGGACAACTGCAACTAAATCCGACTTATCGGCCAGGATTTACGGCAGATCCCTACAATGACGCGCCGGATGATTTCGGGCAGACAACGGCCCAGCATGAGCGTTATCATGACTTAATTGCGCAGAGTGCGTGGAATAGCTCCCTAGCGTCTGTCAACTATTGGGAAGGGTGTTACTGCACTGAAAACTGCGCGAAATTAGCCGCGAATGCAGCTCAAGCGCGCAACATCGCGAATTTCTGGAAACAATCGGTTCGCCAACAAGAATACGATCTTGGGGCATACGGAGAAACTCAGTTATCCCTTCGTGGTCTATTGGACAAGAATTTGGCAGACAGACGTGTTAAAGCCGAAAAGGCAGCGATTGAGGCGAGAAAAGCAATCGAGTTGTATATTTCCAGTAGCTGCGGCAAAGCTCAGAAACGATAGATGCGACATCTTATGAATCACAGGTTGATCATTGTGCTTACAGCCATCATCGCGTTCGCGATAGGTCTTTTCGCGGGCAAGCGTTCCTCAATCGCGGGGAAACCTCAGCTTGAGCTATATTTTAGCTACCCGAGTTCCCAAGGGATTGTTACGGCATATACGTTCTACACTACCGCGAGCGGGGAAAAAATTAAGCATGGATGGTTTCATGAAGTGAGTGCGGACATGAAAGTGAATGTCCACGTTCGCTATGAAAATGGGCTTATCAAAGAGGGCGGCGGGAGGATAGACTGAGAAGGAGAACAAAGAACTCACACGCGAACCCGTAACCGTAGAGAGCCAATGTGGATCGAACGCTCACTCACACCGGAAAATGAGCCTCGACGGGGCTCCCACGTATAGGCAGTGCAACCGATGAGGCAATCGAGCCGGTGGAGCAGAGTAGATGCAATCATAGTAGGGCCATGGGTGGGCGCAGGTATTGGGGTCAAAAGAAGTGCGGCTGGTGTTGTTATTCAGCGGTGCCATGCAAAGCACCGCACTCGTTAACCCGACCGCCGCCCTGTCTCACCGCCAACGCCTCGGCCGCTGCTATGAGCTCAGCGGCCTCGTCGCCCTCCACAATCCCCACGTCACCCTCGTCCACGGCTCGATCCAGGGCTTCAACTTCCCGCGGATCGCCCATGCCTGGGTGGAACTGCCCGACGGCTCCGTGTGGGAGCCGGTCACCAACAAGGTCTGGCACCGGCCCATCTTCGACGGCTTCTACCGCGCCCAGGTCACCGTCAAATACGACCACCAGGCGATGTGCCGGCTCTGCGCCCAGCACGAGCACTGGGGACCTTGGAATACTGTAGCCGCCTGATGCACTGCCGCTCGACGGCGTAATGCCAGACCGGCGTCTGCCTAGTCCGGTGGCTCTCTAGGCCGCCCGCTCCCGTCCACGCGCCTGACCGGTCGCCTCGAAGACCAGATCGAGCGTGGTTTGGAGCGATGAGTTTATCATCCGCATTTGCCGCCGAAGAGCTACCTGCTGCTTGCGCTCCTCCGAATCTTGGAACGTGTCAAAAGAGACCTGTCTCTGATTTTGCCAGTCAACGAGGAAGCGTATCCCCAGCCGTTGAATCAGCGCCCGGGCCCAGCGTCGCACGGTCCAGTCATGGTAGGCGTAGTCGTGATGCCGAATCCAGTCTTGGAGAGTCTGCAGATGAAACCACCGCATTTTCTGTAGTCCCTGAACGATGATGCTCTCGAGCGCGGCCGAAGGTTGTAGGGAGGGCCGGCCAGGCTTCAATCTCATGAGCAACCCTTCGACGCCGCGTTGCCGGTAAAGCCGACGATACTCGAAGACGGTCGAGCGCGCCACACGGAGGCGCATCGCGATTTGGGCGGCAGTGAGTTCACCGCGTAGCGTGAGAACCATCACGTCGATTCGCACCTTTGCCGACCGGTCACGATGGCGATGTCGTGCATCCAGTAAATCGGTGAGCTTTTGGTGGTTGTTGGTCCGAGTCATTTCAGCGGGAAGCCGAGGGTGGGGCGTTTGTATCAACCATTCACAAAAATTCCGGACTCCCGGTCGCTCCCGTTGATCGGAGACTGGGCTTAAAAACCCTACCCGTCAACTACTTGCGTATGACGCGACGGCGTTTTTTGACCAAAGTTGCGTGGGACTCCAACGCTCCACAGGCATGGATACCAGCCCTGTCCGCGACACCCCGTCACCGGTTGAAATGCCGGAACTCCAAGTCCAGCGCATCATCGACCGGTTGCGTGACGTTTACCGGAAGAACCTGGCCAAGTCAGCGGCTGCCCGGGCGGCGCTGGCTGAATATGGCTTCACTGACCAATCACTGATCGAGCGCTACATGGGTGGCTTCAGTGATGGCACACTGCCCAAGCTGCTCCCGGCCGACAAATCCCTGCGCGGCCAGCTGACCCAGCTCGGCGTGCTGGATGACCGCGCGCAAGAGAGGTTCGCCAACTGCGTTGTCTTCCCGGTCGACAGTGCTGACGGGCGCCGGGTAACGTTGTGGGCGTGTCCAAAAGAGGGACCGCCGCGATTTTTACTCACGCGGCCGGTGCCGCTGTGGAATGCTATCGCGGCAAAGCACTCGGCCCACCTCTATGTTTTCGACGGTCCCATCACCGCGCTGAGCGCTGCTGCCGCCGGTCTCAGTAATATCGCCGCTCTCGATCCCGACGCGGGCGAGCCCGATCACAAGGCGATCACAGGATGGGGTGTGCAAGGCATCAGCGTCATCGTGCCCGCCACCCCAGAAGGCTTGAAGAAGGGAAAGCAAATCCAGGCGCGATTGGAGCCGCTTAAGAGCACCTTGGTGTCCATCCCCGGCTGCGACAGCCTGAATGCCCTATTCCGCACCCAGGGTCCCAAGGGTGATCCCAACACGTCAGGTCAGGACTCGGGACAAAACGGAGCAACTCCAGTTACTTGGAACTATGACCAGCTGCCGGTGGACAACTCCGGGGCCGCCCAGTATCAATCCCTCAACGTGCAAGGCGTGAATACAGCCGCGGGAGTGACGGTCGACGAGCTGCGCCACGCGTTCCTGCCGAAGAGCCCGGAGGTGTTTGTCCACGACGCCGATGGCAACCTGACCGATGATGCCCGGTGGCACTACACGTGGGATGGCGAGAACCGCCTGAGCGAGATGCAAACCTCAGCCGCGGCCTTCGCCGCCGGTGTGCCGAAGAAACGCTTGGTCTTCACCTACGATGCGCTCGGACGGAGGGTCGCCAAGCGCGTAATGGGCTGGGATGCCACCGCCAACGCCTGGGGCGTGCAGGCCTCGATCCTGTTCCTTTACGACGGCTGGAACCTGGTTGCGGAATTAAACTCACTTTCCCCCCTCACTCTCACTCGTTCGTATGCCTGGGGTCTTGACCTTTCTGGGTCATCCCAGGGTGCCGGTGGAGTGGGAGGTCTTCTTTTCGCTGCGGTCTCCGCGCCAAACTCTTCGCTGCAGGCTCCCTGCTACGATGGCAATGGGAATGCCATTGGGTACGTCGACCTTGCCACCGGGGCGCTCTCTGCCACGTACGAATACAGCCCATTTGGCGAAACACTCATCGCTGAAGGTTACGGAGGCGACATGATCCCTTTCCGTTTTTCGACGAAGTATGCCGACGCTGAATCTGGCCTGCTCTATTATGGATTAAGATATTATTCACCTATCGTTGGGCGCTGGCTTGCAAAGGATCCTAGCGAAGAACGCGGGGGACCCAATCTTTATTCAATGCTGTCGAATCAACCAAATAACTTCATTGATCTATTAGGCCTTTGGGAAACGCCCATCCACCACGCCATCGCTGATAAATTCGTAGCGAAACATTTTGGCCAGTCCATTGAGTTCGGTTGTTGCGGTACGCTTGATTTGGCGAGTCTCTTAAAACAGGGCAGCGACATTGCCGACGGGGTTCATAGCGACGGTAGTCCCGATCTTAGCCTCGATATTTTCGATGGTATTCCGTTCGTTAACGCTCAATCATCAGCCCGATCCAATGAACATGGCTTAGCGAGACCCGATCAGGAAGCGGGCGGCGATGATGCCCGCAATGGATATGAAGATAGCATAAGAAAAAATGTTCGGGAAGCGACCCGGCGATTTGTTGCTGCGGAACGAAGAGCTGCGTTGTCGCGGATCCGCTGCGCAGATGCTCAGGAGGCATTCGTTTATATCGGTCGCGCAATGCACGCTGTTGGTGATAGCTACTCCCCTTCGCATAAAGGCTTTCAGCCCTGGTATGGTCCTATTGATGGATTACGAACGAATGACTATCTCAATGGCCCGACAATGCAGGTAAGAGGTGCCGGTCCAGTAGGTCACATGTTGGCATATGGGTTATTTTTGTATAATCATCACGTCAACGAACCCAATTCGCGATATATCGATTATAGCGATGTGCAGGATCAAATAGATGATGACCTCGACAGGAGATTCACCGGAATTCTCCAGCGAATGATTGATAATCCACCATGTTGTACGCGCAGCCAATAATTCATCGCTATGAATAAAAAACACAAAGCTTGGCTTGCATTTTGCTCACTCTTTTTGTCCAGCTTTTTTATACTTAGTGTTGGGTGCTTTAAGACCACAACGGAAGCGAACCCTGGTATATACGTTTCCGTCAAAAACTGGTTTTTGCCTCATACGGGAAAACAAGTAGAGATCACTATTAAAGGCCGGACTTTTGGCCAAATTTCTGGAGAACCGCCTTACTTTGTCCGCATTCCAAGACAAGAGACTATTTTTTTCGTTTCCTCTGACGAACACTATAAAAAGAAATTCCACATAGTAAATTTAGATTCTGGAAAAGACATCGAGATTGAAGCGGAAGCTGGCACTTTATTTTGGGGTGCTTACGATTTAGATTCGCAAAACGAAAGAGCGGGTCACGATTACGTGATGAGCGATTCCGGAACGCAAATAACTCTTGTACATGCAGGAGATCCAAAGGAGGTCACGGTGATTGATGTTTTATCTCGAAAGATAAAGTCTCGATCAATTCAGCTCCGTCGAGAAAAGTAAGTGAACCGCACAAGCCAACCAAAGGCCGAGCGAAGGGGCCGGGGTTTGGGGCTTGGGGTTTGGTTGGGTTGCTAACGGAAAACTTGCGGTGACGGCCTTGGTCGGTGGGCATGGCGAAGCCAAGGTTGTCCATGGCGAAGTGAACCGCACAAGCCAACCAAAGCACGGTGAAGACCAGCGTGCCAAAAATTAGAAAAGCGCGTTGGACAGCTTCTCGATTACAAACCTCCTGAAAACGGAGCTAAGCTCATCTACTCTGACTGAACATCCCAACGGCCTGCCCGCCACTTACCGCTTTCCTTGGTCAACCGGAGGGAAACCCGCGGCCGATTTAATCCGCGATGAAACCGACCAGAACTGAAGT
>CAYZSN010000184.1:0-27315 GCA_964481095.1 uncultured Oleiharenicola sp.
TGGCCAGCGATTCGCTCACGGTGAATGGCGGCGGCCTGCTCAAATTGCAGCCGATCCAGTCGCCGAATCAACTGCCCGTGGTCGCGCTGACCTCGCCCGCCAACGGCTCCACCTACACGGCGCCCACCGGCTTCATCCTGACCGCAACGGCGTCCGATGCGGATGGCAGCGTGACCAAGGTGGAGTTTTTCCAAGGCACGACCAAGCTGGGCGAGGACACGACCGCCCCTTACAGCCTGGCGGTAAGCGGGGTCACGGCGGGGAGCTACACCTACTTCGCCCGGGTGACGGACAACACGGGTGCCACCGCGGATTCGACTGCGATCACACTGACCGTGACCAATCCCAACCAGCCGCCGACGGTGGCTCTGACTGCCCCGGGCGATGGAACGCTCTACACCGCTCCGGTGGCGGTGACATTGACCGCCACGGCCGGGGACGCAGACGGCAGCGTGGCCAGGGTCGAATTCTACCAGGGTACGACCAAGATCGGAGAAGACTTCGCCGCACCTTTTTCGTTCACCACCGCCAGCCTGACCCCCGGCTCGTACAGCTTCACGGCCCGGGCCTTCGACAATCTCGGCGCTTCGGCCAATTCGTTGGCGGCGACCATCACCGTCATTGCAGCAAACCAATCGCCAACCGTCATCCTGACTGCCCCCGCCAACGGGAGCAGTGTTGCCGCTCCCGGAGCCTTCACGCTAAGTGCCACGGCCAGTGATCCCGATGGCACGATTGCCAAGGTGGAGTTTTTCCAGGATGCCACCAAGCTCGGCGAGGATCTTTCGGCGCCCTTCGAACTGGCGGTCTCGGGTCTTCCGGCTGGCACGTACAATTTTATCGCCCGCACCACCGACAACATCGGTTCGGCCACCGACTCCGCGCCGGTGACGGTCACGGTGACCGGTTCTTCCGCCCCAAGCACACTGCCCTTCCTCGCCGGGTTCGAGGCCGCCGAAGGTTACACGCTTGGCCCCGTCAACGGGCAGCAGGGTTGGACGGCCACCAGTTCCGCCGTTGTCACCGATGCGGATGCGGCCTCCGGGTTGCGCTCGGTGCTCGTTCCCGGGCAGCTGCCGCCGCTCACATTGTCCCATTCCTTCGTCCCGCAGGCCGGGCAAGGCACGGTTTTTGTCGATTTGTTTGTCCTGCCTCAGGCCGCGGCGGATCCAACCACCTCGGCGAAGATCTCCACCCTGAACGCGGGCCAGGTGGCCTTTGTGCGCTCGGGCTCGAACGGGGTGTTTTATGTGATGGATGGCAACGGCAGCGGCGGCGGCTCCTGGCGGGCGTCGGGCGGGGTCGTGCCCGTCGATGCCCAGGGCTATGCCACCGACTGGGTGCGTGTGACTCTGCGCCTCGACTACGGGACGAAGAAGTGGGATCTGTACGTTGGCGGCACCATGGTGGCGGCGGACATCGGTTTTTCCGATGCGACGCAAAGCAACTTGGGCTCGTTCACGCTGACCGGACAGACCGCGGCGCCGACGCTGCTGGACGATTTTCTGGCCAGCTCGACCAACCCTCTGTTCATCGACGCAGACAAGGATGGGATGGATGACGCTTGGGAAACCGCGCATGGACTCGATCCCAGTATCAATGATCGGGGCGGCGATGCGGACGGAGACGGCGTCACCAACCTGCAGGAGATGCAGCAAGGATCCGACCCGGCGGACTATTACAACGGGATCCTCCCCGTAATGACGTCATTGGTGGCGGAGGATGGCGCTCTGGGCCCGGACGATACCTTGAGCATGCTCATCACCAATGCGGCGGGTGCACCCTTGGTCAACGCTCCAGTCACGATTACCGCCACGGAGGGCGGACATCTGTTGTCGGCCACGCTGGATGGGGAGAAACTTGTGACCTTGACGGTGCGCACGGGAACAGACGGGATTGCGACCGTATACGTTCGCTCGGCGGAGGAATGAGATGAGAACCGCCTCTCGGGTTATTATTCTTCGGGTAGCCGCTTTGGGAGCGGGGTGTCTCATTGCCATTCCGGTCGCGGCGAACAAGAGCAGGTTTGACACCAAGGCGAACGGCCAAACCCAAAGCGTTGAAGTTACCCACAATCCTCCGTCCGGGGGCAATCAACCGCCGTCGGCTCCTGGCGGCCTTTTCATTGCCGGGAAGAGCGGCAATTCCCTGACACTGCAGTGGAGCGCGGCGACTCCCGGCCCCGGCCGGTCTGTCGATCATTACGAAATCTGGCGCAATGGCGCCAAGATAGGCGAGACCTCGTCATTGGTGGCGACGGTAACTTATGCGCCGACCGGGAATTCATGGGAGTTCTTTTCGGTTCTGGCCGTTGATGACAAGGGCAGGGCCTCGGCACTTAGTTCCGAGGTGCTTGCGCCACACCCGAACGCAGCCAACAGCACCGGAGGTTTCGGCACGGAAGCCAGACAGGCCTCGGTGTCCGGCAGGAAGCAGGGGTTCACATCATTGGTTCCCGTCGCGGCCGCCAAGTACTACCTCAAGGGCGAATATCAGGACAATTACAGCCGGATCGGCCGGTACGAGGCGGCCCCCATCAACATCGTGCAGGAATTCTCCCTGGCGATGACTTACGATCCCGGAACTGAAAAATGGAGTTATTCCGCCAGCGGCAGCTACGTCGATGCCGTGGCCGGAGTCTCGGCGACCTGGGCCATGGGGGCCCCGCCCAACGACTCGGTGGCGGAACTAAGGACGGCGTCCGGGCAAAGACTGTCCACCTTCTCGCTCGATCCGACCCGGCCCCGCGCGGCGATTTCGAGCCCGACCTCGGCCAGCGAAACTGAAATCAGCCTGGATATCGACCAGGACAATTATGATCCCTTCTGGGATTCCACGTATCACTACAACCGCCAGCAAAAGCTGACGATTTCGGGGGAGTTCGAAAATAGCGCGCTGACTTCGGCGGTGGAGGAGCACTACGCGGGGATTTCAGGCCAGTTGGATGGCATTCCTTGGAACACACAGATTACTTACACCAATGGCCAGATTTATGGACCTTTCGAGCCAGGGGACGGTGGCGTGTCGGCTTTTGGCGAACGCGCAGAGGAATACAACGGCCAGAACCTTGTTTCCCTGGCCCTGACAGGCTCGCAATATCGCGGCCATGTTTCCGGAGGCCAGAAGCTGCGTTGGGCCGAGGTTTTCACGCCAGCGGATGGCGGTCCCGCGCAGGTGGTGGGAACTCATGAGCTTTCAATCGATGCGAATGCCGGGGATACGGTGATTGG
Organism: uncultured Oleiharenicola sp.; assembly: GCA_964481095.1. Classification (GTDB taxonomy): domain Bacteria; phylum Verrucomicrobiota; class Verrucomicrobiia; order Opitutales; family Opitutaceae; genus Lacunisphaera. The sequence goes on from CAYZSN010000184.1 coordinate 3,231, forward strand.
TCCCTTCACCATCGATCCTCCGGGAACCGCCGGTACCGTGCAGCTGCAGGCGCTCGGCTATCGCGCCGATGCCAGCCCTTCGCTCAGCGGACCGCGATCCTATGCAGTGGATACGCTGCCGATCCGCGGCACCTTGGAGCTGTCCTATGGCACCGACCTGCCCACCGATGCCTTTGGCAGCGTGCGGGCGATTGTGAGCTATCCGGCGGACAAGATCCGTTTGATCGCCATCGACCCGGGCGTCGAGCAGAGCCAGGGCCTCGACTATGCCCTGGCGCATGGCTACACGGTGTCGCCCGGCGCCGACCTTTACAACGATCCCAACTGGCCCGGCGTCGGCGGCTGGAAGCTCCTTGCCCTCGGCCTGGCCCCCGGCGAGGGTGTCATCGAGGTGAAATTCATCAGCCAGTACGAGAATTTCACGGCGACCCGGACGGTGCATGTGGTCGCCGCGCCCGAGCTCGCCGTGGACGCCAACAGCGATGGCCAGATCAAGTTCGCCGGCGAAGACGTCTCCGATGTCACGTCAACAGAGAAGCCTTATCGTTTCTGGCTCAATGATGATGATGACGGTGACTCGGACGGCGCGGAAGACGTCAAGAATTCTAGCACGATCGATTATGATCGCACGTCTATAAAAAATACCCGCGACCTTGAAGACTTTGCGCGAATTTGGATTGACGCTAGCGGCATCGCCACAGCGTTGAAGAACGGCGACCTTCAACTCGCGTTGCGGTGGAGTGACGTGACAGGCACGCCAAAAATAAAGTTATTCAAGGCATATGAGTCGGACGGTGGAACTCAGTATTTGAAAGATGCGCCGACAGCGGCATCTCAAATCGCGGGAGAGTTTGGCCAGCCGATCACCAGCGTTGCCGGTGCGGTTGCGGTTTCACCGAGCCAGACGTTCGTTCTGAAAAAAGAGGTGTTTGCGAGCCTGACCGATACTCAATCGAAGGCGTTCTTCCTCTTCGAGGGTGCTGGTATCGGCAAAGGCCAACTGAAACTCGTTCTGATCGACCGGAACGGAGGGGAAACTGAAGGCGGCAGTGTGTGGCTCTACCTCACTAACATAAAGGCAATGTATGAGCGCGCCGTTGCTAGTATTGGGTTCAACGAGCCTTGGAATTATGCGCACACGAGTGATCTGCCCGCATTTACCGCATCGGTCACGGTCGATCCGCAGGACTGGGCATTTCAGCAGCCGACCGATGAGACAAAAGAGTCACTGATTTTCGTGCATGGCTGGAAAATGGATGCAGAAGACACGCGCATCTTCAGCGAGACGATGTTCAAGCGGCTGTGGTGGCAGGGATACAAAGGCCGGTTCCGTGTTTTCCGTTGGCCGACCTACACTGGTGACTATTCTTTCAGCGACAGTGAATTTGTCGCTTGGAAGTGCGGAGCGGCGCTTAAGAGTTATGTCGAGGGAAGTGTCCCAGGCGCTTCGCTGCCGTCTGACTATACCAGATGCGTAGCGGCACACAGTCTCGGAAACGTCGTCGTCGGATCAGCCCTCAAACAAGGGCTTAATCCGACTCGTTATCTCCTGCTGCACGCTGCGATCCCATCGGGGTGCTACGATACAAGCGATGCCGTCAACGGCTTTGCAAATCCATCATCGGCCAGTTCTGCGTTCAACGCGGTGCCATCAATGGCTGTTTTCGGTTCGATGTTTAGCGGTGGTGAGGGCTCGCAACCAACTCCCGATAATGCTGCGCCCGATTGGGGCTACCGCGGATTTTTGACAGGGGTTACGGGAGGTCAGTTTGTCAACTTCTGCAATCCTGAGGACTTCGCTTTAACGACTGGTAACACCGTTGGTATCGATACCAATTGGTTGGCATGGCAATTTGGCTACAAACCACGCAATCGCGTCATCGACAGTCCTGAGATAAACTATGCCTACCGCTATCTGTCCAGCGCCCCGAGTGGCCAGCGGTTGAAGCTCTATCGCTATTACGACTCATCCCATGACACGATAACGGCGGAACGATTTGCGGCCGACGCTCACGAATCGATGGCTTTTCTGGCCCGCACGCGGTCGCTTCCAATCGGGGCTGATTTGCAGGCCGGCGGTTCCATCACGAGCACTGTGAATCTGAACGCCGACTACGGCTTCGGTCGATCAAGAGCTGATCATAGCGGGGAATTTAGGCGACCAATCCAAACGGTCTCCGAGGTTTATGGCCGAATCCGGGAGGCACTGAGATAGCCATGAAAAAAAACGCTATCAGTGCGATTGCCGTCGTGCTGCTGTTGCTGTTGTTCGCTTGGTGGCTATTGCGGCCAAAAGCAACGCCGCACGATCAAATATCGAGCGCATCGCAGAAGAGTTTTCAACAAGCACCCAAAGCGACTAATGGTCCGGCCTCCACTACGTCTCGCACGGGCGACAAGGAACAACCAGCCGATTTTCAGCGAACGTGGGAAGAAACTATGCGCAAAGCCTACGAGACTCCCATGGACATGTATGGGATCGTGCTTGATGAGCATGATCACCCGGTTGAGGGAGCGACGGCAAAGTTTTCGTGGAATCCCATTCATGGGGACACGCTGACTGCAACTGCGACGACCGACGCTAGCGGGCATTTTTCCTTCACGGGGAGGAAAGGAATCAGCCTTGGGGTCGATGTTAGTAAACCTGGATATTATCAAATGCGGAATGAAGATGCCTCACGGCGAAACTTCGATTTTTACGCTCCGCCTGGTAAGGTGCGTTATACGTCAGACCCTAGTCATCCTACGATTTTCAGACTAAAAAAAGCCGGAGAAGGTGCACCACTGGTTCGCCACTACGTTGACGTCAATCTTCCTGCCGACGGTAGCACGATCATCGATCTGAATACGGGACAAGTATCGCCGAACGGAGACCTGGAGTTCACCCTGAAACGCTCACGTGGCGAATTACCGTTTACGTGGGAGGCTCAGGCGAGGGTCATGAACGGCGGTTTCGCCAAAGCCGAAGGCCAGTTCCTATTTACGGCGCCCGAGTCCGGTTATCAGGAGCAGTTGACGTGGTCGTTCCCATTAAACGAGCAAGGGCGCCAGCCGCGCACAGATTTTGAGGAAACATATTACATCGCGTTTGGATCACTGCGAAAATATGGTCGAATTAGATTTTGGGTGAAGGCCGACACGCGGGTTCTTATCGTGGAGACGTTCGTTAATCCCACAGGCGACCGCAATCTAGAGCCTGTGCCGAAGCGAAACGTGGGCACGACGCCAAACGCGCCATGATTAACCGTTCTCCAAGGTCATCCATGAAAACGCTCCTTCTCTCCAGCCGTGCTTTGATCGCCGTTACACTTGCCGCAGCCACGTCGCTGCACGCGCAGAATAGCGGCAACCACTAGCGGGCATTGCGCCATGCCAGGCTAGTTAAAACTTGGCGCACAGATGAGCTTCTCGGAACAGGGGCCGGCGGGCTTGTTCCTTACGATCCTCAACGCGGCAACCAAACGTCCCACCCCTCGATCAGCTGTTGCTGGGCAACCCGGCTAGCGGCGTCCGCAGTCAAGGGACACCATTCGCGACGAACCCGCTAAGCCGCGCGACTCGATCTGGCTATGTCACACGAGGGAAACGTGCGGCGGGCCGGAAGCAAAGCCAGAGCCCGGGCCCGCGCCTTCGCATTCTCCGCGTTAAACGGCCTTGAAGCCTCGGAGGGACGTTGCCCCGAACAACGACCCGCCTGATGAAGAAGTGCGGAGGCCGGATTTATTTCGTCGCCGGGTGGCGTGAAACCGTTTCGAGTCACAGGCGAATGAAGGTTACCGGACTCGCCATCGTGCCGCCGCCCGCGGCCGCCACCCTCCCCAAGGTCACGCCCGAGCTCCTCGCGTCCGTTCTCGCCCGCTACTCGCGCAGCAACGAGGGCATCCACAAGATCCTCGAGAAGGTCGACATCGCCAATCCCGACGAGTCGATCGATCGCATCCTCAAGTTCGTGGATTACGGCCACGCCTCGATCGGCGGCCTGACCGGCGGCCTGGCCATCGCGCTGGACGACGTCTCGATGTGGCTCGCGTACAAGGTTTTTGAGCTGGCCCAGATGGCCGACGGCCAGGAATCGAGCACGCGCTATATCACGATGGCGGCGACCAACCTCCCGACGCCGGAGGAGCTCGGCATTCCCGCCGACCTCGCGCCGCGCTGGACCGCGCTGATGGCGCAGGCCTTCGCCGCCTACCATGCCGAGTACAGCCGCCTCGACCAGGCGGCGCTGGCCAATCCTTCGCTCGTGCGCCTGCCGAAGGACGCGAAGCCCGCCGTCGTGACGCGCCTGCGCAAGAACTACGCCCTCGACCGCGCCCGCTATTTCATCCCGTTCGCCACGCGCACCAACCTCGGCCTCGTGCAGAGCTCGCGCATGTGGGCGGCGACCGTGAAGCACCTCGACTCGCTCGCGATGCCCGAGGCGCAGCAGGCGGCGAAGCTCATCCGCGACGAGCTGCTCAAGCAGTCGCCGCGGCTCATGCGCCACAGCTTCGCGGAGAAATCCTACCAGGCGCAGGCGCAGCAGGAGCTCGCGGAGAGCCTGCGGCTCGGCCTGGCGCGACTCAGCCCGAAGCCGCTCGCCGACGAGGTGTGGGTGAAGGTCGACCGCGATGCGCCCGCGTGGCTGAGCGAGGAGCAGCCGCTGGCCGAAGCCCTGAAGCATCGCGCCAACCGCTACGGCTATCAGGGCAAGGCGACGCGCCGCATGCGGGTGACCTTTGCCTGGAACAACATGGCGATCGCCGAGCTGCGCGACCTGAACCGGCATCGTACGGGGCACCGCTACACGCCGATGATCCAGGCCGGTTTTTACCTGCCGCCGGAAATCCCGGCGGCGCCGCACCAGGCGCTCCTCGACGAACAGGCGGCACTGACACGCGAGCTCATGCAGCGCGGGTCGCCGGCGTACGTCTATTCGCTGCTGCTCGGGGCCCAGACGCCCTTCGAGCACAGCACGCATGCGGATAAGTTTATCTATGAGGCGGAGCTGCGCACCGGCATGGGTGCGCACTACCGCTATGCCGAGCACCTCAGCGCGGCGCTGCGGGAGTTCAACCGGCAGGTGCCGGAGGCGAAGGGCTGGGTCATCGAGGGCACCGCGGAACCGGAGTAACCGGGTATGAGCAGAATGCTCCGCTGGCTGGCGCTCGTGGGATTGCCCGTCTTGACGTGGTGGCTGTTCCAGCCGGCGCTGTCCGGCCGGTTCCTGGCTTTCGACGACGACCACAACATCACGCTCAACGAGCGGCTCGGCAGCCTCGACGGCACGACCGTCCGCTGGGCGTTCACCGATTCCAGCCATGCGCGCCGTTACCTGCCGCTCGGCTGGCTGACGTTCTCGGCGCTGGTCACCGCCGCCGGTTTTGATGCCTCGGTTTTCCACGCCACCAGCCTGGGGCTGCACATAGTGAACGGCCTGCTGCTAGCGGTGCTGCTGGCGCAATTGGCGGGCGCGGCGCCGCGAGACAGATGGCTCGTCGCGGGCATTGGCATCATCGTCGCCTGGTGGGGGTGGCATCCGCTGCGGGTGGAGGCGGTGGCCTGGTCCTCGGCGCTGCTCTACGTGGCGGCGACCACCTGGATGCTTCTCGCGGCGGTGCTGTTTCTCGCGGGCCTGGTGCAATCGCGCCGGCCGCTGCTCTGGCTGGCCCACCTCGTGTATGCGGTCTCGTTGCTCACCTACGGCATCTGGCTCGGGGCGCCCCTGGCGCTGCTGGCGGCGGGCTTTGTCCGCCTGCGGCTGGCCGGGATCGAAAGCCGCGCCGCCTGGCGCCGCACGCTGGCCGCCGCGTGGCCCGCCATTTTCCTTTCGGGGGCCGCACTCGCGGTCAACCTCCTGGCGCGCGGCCAAGCGGCCGGACAATGGGGCGGAATGGTTGGAAACAATTTCAGCGCATGGGCGGCGGCCGGGCTGCGCACGCTCGCCACGCTCGGCTGGTTTCTTTTGAAAATGGCTTGGCCGCTGAAGCTCACCCCGGCGGACGACATGTGGGGCACGGGCGGCCTGCCACTCGCCCCCCTTGCCGGCGGTTTGGGTGTGCTGGCGATTGCCGCGGTCGCGGGGATAATGCTGGCCCGCCGCCATGGGGCCGGGCCCTGGCTGGCGGTGCTGGCCTTCGTGGCCGTGGAGCTGCCGCTCGCGGGACTCACCGAACGGGACTATCCGCTGTCCGACCGTTACACCTATTCCGGCCAGCTGGTCGTCGCCGCGGTTTTGTTGTGCGCCTGGGTCCGGCTCCGGCCGGCCTGGAGGAAAATCATCCTCGGCGTGCTGGCGGTTCTTACCGTCGCCGGCGGCGTGCGCGTCCGGCGGCAGCTATCGGTCTGGACGGACTCGGATCACCTGTTCCGCCACTTGGTGGCGGAGGCCCGTCATGAGGAGATCCGGCAATTCTTTGTCGATCGCTGGCGGGGCGTGCGGGCCAGCGCCGGTGAAATCGACGCGGTGGAGGATGAATTGCGCGCGGGTGCGCCACCGGCGCCGTCCAGCCGCCTGACGCTGCTGCTGGGGGAAGCCCGGCGGGTGCAGGCGGAGGCCGCCGTTTGGGGAGCGGAAAATACCGTCGAGGCCAACGCGCATCATCAATTCGCGCGTACAGCATGGGACCGCGGCGACCGCCGGATGGCCCTGGCCCATCTCGCCCGCGCCGTGGACCTTGCCCCGCACAACTGGCCGGCGTGGTCGGACTACGCCGCGGCCCTGTGGGTGGCGAACCGGCCGCAGGAAACCCGGCGGATTGCGGGATTGATTCCCGCCAGCGGACCGGCGGACGCCTGCCGGCAACGCGTTCTGCAGGTAATCGGTGCGTCCGGGCCAGGCAATTGAGACCAGCGCGGATTAGGACAAGGAGCGCGACCAGAATAGGCTTGCTGCGTTTTTCGCCCGAAATGACGATGGCGGGGCACACCGTAGTCCATGTCCCGTCGTGCCTTAATCAGCCTTCTGGTTTTTCTCACCGGCACCGGTGCGGTGCCCGCCGAACCCTTGGTGACCGGCAAAAAGAACCTGCGCTTTCAACCGGGCAAAGCCGTCCATCCGGCGGTATTGCGGCCCGCGCAGGTGAAGGTGGGCGCCAGCGACCCGCTTTTGGCGGGCGTCACGGTCCAGAAAATCAACCCGGTGGCCCGGCTGCCCGCCAAGGTTGAGATCGGGCGCACGGAGCTGCGCGCGCCGGCCGAGGCCAGGATCCAGCCCGCCGTGCAGCCGGCGGCGGCGAATCACTGAGGCATGAGCGCGCATTTCAAAGTTTTGCAGTTCAACATGCAGTTCGGGCAGCCGTGGGATGACGCGTATCCGGACCACGCCCCGATCAATCTCCAGAAAACCATCGACGAGATCCGGGCCCACGATGCCGACATCGTGATGCTGCAGGAAGTCGAGCAGACCATGCCCGGCGGCCAGCAGGCCCAGCCGCCGCCGCACTACACGCGCCTGCAGGCGGAGTTCAAGGCCTACGACAGCTATTTCTGCTACCCGAAGCCGGATCCGCGCGAGCTGCCCTTCGGCATCGGCCTCGCGATCTTTTCCAAGACGCCCCTGCGCGAGCACATCTGCGTGAACCTGCCGTCACCGCCGGTGGAATTCGATTTCTTCGGCGAGAAAAAAACGCCGACCGACCGCCTCCTGATCGGTGTCACGACCACCATCGACGGCCGGGAAATCCGCCTGTTCAACACGCACCTGCTGGCGTTCTTCATGTTGAAGTCGAGCAGCGAGGTGCACTCGGCCCAGCGCAAGCTCGTCGAGGAGCAGCTGCGGGCGTCCGCCGCGATGCCGACGCTCCTCACGGGCGATTTCAACGTGAGCAAGCACGAGTCGCTCATCCACCAGTTTGCCGCCGCGGGCTACCAGACCGTGCAATCGACCGAGATCACGTGGCGCCGCCGGCCCTACGTGCTGGACCACATCTTCTACAACCAGTGGCTGAAGCCCGTGGGGTGGAAGGTGAAGCCGACGCCGGCCTCGGACCACCACACGCTGGCCGCCGAGTTCGAGTTCCTGCGGTGAGGATTGGAGGGGAGCGCAACAGTCCGGCCAACGTTGACCGCTACCTCTTCCGCCGCACGCGCTCCTTCTCCTCCTCGCGCTCTTCCTCCAGGCGCGCCTTCTCGCCCGAGATCTGCTGCCGGATCTTGTCGGCCTCCTCCAGTTTCTGTTCCGCGAGCGCGGACTGGAGCTGCTGCTTCAGGAAAATTTCGCGCTCGGCGATCTTCCCCTGGTAGACGCGGTCGATCTCGGCCAGCCGGGCCTTCTGTTCCGCAGTCAGGGGAGCCGTCGAGGGATCGGACTTGGCCAGGCGTTCCATTGCGAGTTCATAGGCGCTTTTCATGCGCGCAGGATTGCCGCTCCTAGCCGAACTTCACGCCCAAAATCAACAACAGGGCCAGCAGGATGACGGGCGGCCAGAAGCCGCCCCAACGCCGCGCCCAGCCGGTGCCGGCGCCGAGCAGCATCACGCCGGTCATCAGGAGCAGGCTGAGCGGCGCCAGCCAGTCGGCGCGAAAGCGCGCCGGAAAATAAACGCCCGGCAGGCCGACGCCGTGTTGGAGCAGGAAGTCGGTCAGGCTGATGATTTCGGCCGCAAGCAGGTTCAGGCCTGCGCTGAGCGGCGCCAAGCCCAGCAGGCCGGCCAGCAGGGAGACAAAGCCCAGGCGAATAATGCCGGAGGAAACCGGAATGATGACGAGATTGGCGAGCAACGAGCCCAGGGAAATCAAGCCGAAGAACCCGATGCCGGCCGGGGTGCTGGCGAGGAATGCGGCCCAGCAGCCGGCACCGGCGCCGATCAGCCATCGGCCTGTTTCGTCGATCCAGTGATGTTCCCGATGCCAGTCGGGTTTGGGCAGGAATTGGAAGGGCCGCCAGTGTTCCTGCCAGCGTTCAGCCAGCGGTGAGCCCATCAGGATGAGGGCGGCGACGACCGCATACGACATCTGGAACCCGGTGCTGAACAGTTGCAGCGGGTCGAGCAGCAGGGTCGCCAGCGCGGATGCCGTGAGCGCCGCCAGGGCGTTGCCCGGGAGGCGGAAAACCGGCGACACGAGAAGACAACCGATCATCAAAAACGCCCGCATGGCCGGCGAACTGGCCCCGGTGATCTGCACGTAAAGCCAGAGCAGGACCAGCGTGAGGATCACCGTCGGCTTCTGCGGCATCCGCACGAGGAGAAACAAGCGGCGCAGGGCCCACGCGATCACGGCCACGTGCAGCCCGCTGATGGAGAAGATGTGGAAAGTCCCGCTGCGCATGAACGCGTTCTGCTGGTCGGCGCTCATCACGGCCTTCTCGCCCAGCAGCATGGCGAGATAGAGCGAACGCGGCCCGGGCTGGTCCGCGAGGCCGCGACTCAGGATGGTTTCCAGCCGGTCCTCGATGCGGGCGCACCAGACCGGCACGCGGTCCGGCGCCCGGACCTCGCCAAGGATGTGCGCTCGCGTCAGGCGGTGGCGCACGCCGGCATTGACCAGGTAGTCGGCGAAGTCGGGGCCGTCGGTTTCCGGGGACAGCGGCTCGAGCACGCCTCGCACGAGGTAGTGCCCGGAGCGCTGCGGCGCGGCGCTGATCCGCCGGATGGCAGAGTAATAGACCTGGCGCCCGCGCAGGGCGGGATCGTTCTCCCGGCTCGACGTGATGGTGGCCAGGCCGGTGAGGCTGCGCGCAGCGGGTGCCGGCGGATAGGGCAGGCGTACTTCCAGCACGACGGTGACTTCCCGCGGCGGCCGGCCGGACCATTCGTGCAGGTACGGATAACGCAGATGCAGCAACATGTAGCCGGCGAGGCCGGTGGAAAGGACGAGCCCGACCGGCCACCAGGCCCGGCGGTTGCGGTCCGCGGCACACAGCGCGAGCAGCGCCGCGCCAAGCGCCATGGCGAGGAAAGGCCACGGGCCCGCGGCCGGCAGCGGCCAGCGCTGGGCGGCCACGAGGCCGGCGGACAAGGGCACGAGCAGCCACAAGAGCGGCGCACGCAACTGCAGGACACGCGAAGGCATCAGGAGATCGGCGCCTGCGCCCGCAGTAGACAGCCGGAGGCAGCGAACAACAAAAGGCGGACGCCTTCAAACTTGTTTATCCGGCCTCGCGGCGCACACTGGTCCCTCCATGGCCCGTCCGACCGATGACACCGATTCGCTCTTTGCCGAGGACGCACTGCGTCCGGTGAGCGACGCGCCCAAGGCCAATGTCCACCAACCGCTCGCGGCGCGGATGCGTCCGCGAAAGCTGGCGGAAATCGTCGGCCAGGAACACATCCTCAAGCCGGGCAACCTGCTGCCGCGGCTCATCGCCAGCAACCGGTTCGGCAGCCTGCTGTTCTACGGCCCGCCGGGTTGCGGCAAGACGAGCCTCGCGGAGGTCATCGCCCGCGAGACCAAAAGCCGCTTTGTGCGCGTCAACGCCGTGATGTCGAACGTGGCGGAGCTGCGTGAAATCCTCGCGTTGGCGCGCCGCCAGCCCGAGGCCGCGACGCTGCTGTTCATCGACGAGCTGCACCGGTTCAACAAGTCGCAGCAGGATCTGCTCCTCCCGGACGTGGAGGAGGGGACGGTGCGCCTGATCGGGGCGACGACGCACAATCCCGGCTTTTACGTCAATCCGCCGCTGCTGAGCCGCAGCCACCTTTTCCGCCTCGAGCCGCTGGCCACGGAAGCCGTGGCGGGCGTGCTGCGCCAGGCGCTCGCGGACACGGCGCGCGGCCTGGGCGTGCGGCGGCACACGGCCGCAGACAAGGTGCTGTCCGACCTCGCGGTGTTGTGCGATGGCGATCTGCGGCGGGCGTTGAACGCGCTGGAAGTCATCGCGCTCAGCCTGCCGGAAGGCGCGGCGATCGGGGAAAAGGAGCTCGAACTGTTCGCGCAGGAGCGGCGCATCCGCTACGACGCCGACGAGGACGAGCACTACGACACGATCTCGGCCTTCATCAAAAGCTGTCGCGGCAGCGATCCCGACGCGGCGATGTACTGGCTGGCCAAGATGCTGGCCGGCGGCGAGGACCCGCGCTTCATCGCGCGGCGGCTCGTCATTTTGGCGAGCGAGGATGTAGGCCTCGCGGACCCGCAGGCGCTGCCACTGACCGTGGCGGCGCACCACGCGTGCGATTTCATCGGCTTGCCCGAGGCCGAGCTGACGCTCGCGCACGCGACGCTCTACATCGCGACGGCTCCGAAGAGCAACTCCGCCACAATGGCGTTGGGCGAGGCCCACCGCGTGTTGAAGGAACAGCCCGTGCAGCCGGTGCCCGTGGCCTTGCGCGACAAAGGCGGCCAGGCCAGCAAGCGCGTCGGCCACGGCAAGGGCTACCTTTACTCGCATGATTTTCCGGAGAACATCAGCGGCCAGGCGTACCTCGAAAAGCCGCTCTCGCTGTACACACCGAAAACCGCCGGCTGGGAGGCGAAGATCGCGGAGCGGCTGGCCCGCTGGCGCCAGCTGCGCGACGAGCGTAAAACGTAAGGTTTGACGCCCCGGCGGCGTGAATTGCGTGCGAAATAGCCCCAGGCAACCCGGAAGCCGGGCACCCCGGGCTTGCGCGACTCGCCCGGGCAGGTATGTTTTTGGCATGAAACTCCCCGTTGCTTTTCTCGGCCTGGCCCTCGTTACCAGCGCTTTGCAGGCCCAGACTCCCGCCGCGCCCACGCCGGTCGTCGACTCCAAGCTTCCGGCTCGCACGACGCCGGCCACTCCCGGGGCGAAAACGGACCCCAAGGCGAAGCCGGACGACAAGAAGAAGGAAGAAAAGATGGGTGTCATCAAGGGCGTCGAGATCAAGCGGGCGAACGGCACCTTCCTCGGCCTCGAGGTCGTCGGCGGCCACTTCGTGCTCACCTTCTACAACGCCAAGAAGAAGCCGATGGCGATGGACGTCACGCGCGCGAACGCCCGCTGGCCCAACAAGCGTTCGGGCACGCCCTCGGAATTCCGCACCGTCCTCAATGGCAGCGGCACCACCCTGGTCGGCGAGGGTCCCGTCGCGCCGCCGCTGGTCTTCACCGTGCGCCTCAACCTGCTGAAGGGCGAAGGCGACGCGTCCGTGGTGGTCGAGAGTTTCGTGGTTCCCTTCCAGGGCTGATCGAGCCGGGATTTGACAGGCGCTGGCCGGTTGGGGATGCTACGCCCCTTTCGCCATGACCAGCCCTGTGCCCTTTGATTCCGTCGAGACTGCGATCCGCACGATCGCGGCCGGCGGTGTCGTGATCGTCACGGACGACGAGGGCCGGGAAAACGAAGGCGACCTCATCATGGCGGCGGAAAAGGCCACGCCGGAGCTCGTCAACATGATGATCCGCCACGCGCGGGGGCTGATCTGCGTCCCGATGACCGAGCCGCAATTGAAGCGCCTCGGGATCAACCTCATGGTGCAGCAGAACCGCGAGGTGCACCGCACGGCCTTCACGGTGTCGGTGGACGCCGCCGAGGGCATCACGACCGGGATCAGCGCCTTCGATCGCGCCCGCACCATCCGGCTGCTGGCCGATCCGGAGACGCGCTCCGACCAGCTCGTGCAGCCCGGGCATATTTTCCCCCTGTGTTCGCGCCCCGGCGGCGTGCTGGAGCGCGCCGGCCACACCGAGGCGGCCGTGGACCTGGCGGCGCTGGCGGGACTGAAGCCCGCGGCCGTAATCTGCGAGATCCTCAGCGAGGACGGCACCATGGCGCGGCTGCCGCAGCTGGCGGAGTTCAAACGGCAGCACAACCTGCCGCTCATTTCGATCTCGGCGCTCATCGAATACCGCCACCGGCGCGAGCAACTGGTCGAGCGCGTGTCGCAGCGGCCGTTCTCGTCCGAGTACGGCGAGTTCACGCTGCACATTTTCCGCAGCAAGGTCGACGGGCGGCACCACCTGGCCTTCACCATGGGCCAGCTGGACGGTGCGCCGACACTCGTGCGCGTGCACACCGAGAACCTCCTGAGCGACGTCTTCCATGCGAAGGACCTCGGCAGCCACCGTTCGCTGCTGACGTCGTTGCAGCGCGTGGCGCAGGCCGGCCACGGCGCCATCGTCTACATGGAGCAGACCGGCCGCATGCAGGAGACTTTGCTCAACGCGGGCCAGGCGGCGGGCGGGCCCAACCTTCGCGACTACGGCACCGGCGCCCAGATCCTGACGGCCCTCGGCCTGAAGAAAATCCGCCTGCTCCAGCATTCGCCCCGCCGGGTGGTCGGCCTCGAGGGCTACGGCCTCGAGATCGTGGAGCAAGTGCCGGTATGAGCACCGTGGATTTCGGATTGCGGAATGCGGATTCACCCACGCCAATGAACCTTCGATGAGCCTGAACGCGCCCACTTCCCAAGACCTCGACGGTTCGAAGCGGCGCTTCGGCATCGTGGCTGCCCGCTTCAACCAGGAGTTGGTCGACAGCTTGTTGGCACGGTTGGAGCGGGCCTTGGCGGCGGCAGGTGTGAAGCCGACATCAATCCGCGTGGAACGCGTCCCGGGTTCGCATGAGGTGCCATGGGCCGTCGCCCGGCTCGCCGCGCGCCGCCGTTACGACTGCATCATCGCGCTCGGCGTGCTGATCGGCGGGGACACCAATCACCATGAGATGGTCGGCCAGAGCGTGTCGCACGCACTGCAGCGCGTGGCCGTCGAGTCGGGCACGCCGGTGATCAACGGCGTGATCGTGGCCGACACGCCGGCGCAGGCGCGCGCGCGGTGCACCGGCCGGATCGACCGCGGGACGGAGTTCGCCCGCGCGGCGCTGGAGATGGCCGCGCTGAAGCGCCGCCTCGGGGAAAAATCATGAGCAGCCAATTCACCCAACGCCGGGAAAGCCGGGCGGCGGCCTTCCAGTACCTTTACGCGTGGAGCGTGAACCAGCCGGCGAACGTGGCCAACGACCTGGAGCTTTTCTTCGGGCACCTGGAAAAGCCGCGCGACTACTACGCCTTCGCCGAGGAGCTGATCCACGGCGCGATCGAACACGCCGCCGAGATCGACGCCCACATCAAGGGCCTGGCCCACAACTGGGAATTCGACCGCGTGGCCAAGATCGACCTCGCGATCCTGCGGCTCGCGATGTTCGAGATGCTTTACCGCAAGGACATCCCCCCGGTCGTCTCGATCAACGAGGCCATCGACCTGAGCAAGCAATACTCGACCTCGGACTCGAAGCGTTTCATCAACGGCATCCTTGACCGGATGAAGGACAAGCTTGGCCGCGACGCGCGCAAGCCGACGTCGGAGTGAAAGTGAAGGTGAGGGGGAAGGGGGAGCAGACCACCAGCTCCGAACGGCTGGCTTGATTTGCGCGCACATTCACCTTCCCCTCTCACTTTCCCCTCATTTTCCCGTGCTATCGCTCTTCAAGAAATTCAAGGACGGCCTGACGAAAACCGTCTCGGCCATCGCGGCGAAGACCTCGGGCCTGTTTGGCGGGCGCAGGATCGACGCGGCTTCGCTCGGGGAGCTCGAGGAGGCGCTCTACACCGCCGACTTCGGCGTCGAGACCACCACGGAAATCCTCGCGGAGATCAAGGCCGCCCACAAAAAGGATGCGGCGCTGCAGGGCCGCCAGGCGGCCGAGATCGGCGCCGCCGTGCTGCAGCGCGTGTTGGCCGGCGCCGAGGGCAGGCTCGAGCGGGGCGCCGCGAAACCCACCGTCATCTGCCTCATCGGCGTCAACGGCTCGGGCAAGACCACCACGACCGCCAAGCTGGCCCACAAGCTCAAGGCCGAGGGCCAGTCGGTGCTGATGGCGGCGTGCGACACATTCCGTGCCGCCGCGGTCGAGCAGCTCAAGAGCTGGGCGACGCGGCTCGACCTCGAAATCGTCGCGAGCCACACCGGCGCCGACGCGGCGGCCGTGGCGTTCGATGCGTGGCAGGCCGCGAAATCCCGCGACAAGGACTGGCTGCTCGTGGACACGGCCGGGCGGCTGCACACGAAGGCCAATCTCATGGAGGAGTTGGCGAAGATCCGCCGCGTGCTGCAGAAAAACGATGCCACCGCGCCCCAGCACCGCTGGCTGGTCGTGGATGGCAGCCTCGGCGCCAATTCCATCGAGCAAGCGAAGGTGTTTCACCAAAGCTTCGGCCTGACCGGCCTGATCGTGACCAAGCTCGATGGCACCAGCCGGGGCGGGGCGATCGTCGGCATCTACCGGCAGCTTAAAATCCCGATTTATTTCATCGGCTTGGGCGAGCAGCCCGACGATTTACAGCCCTTCTCGGCAGCGAACTATGCGCGGGCGGTTTTTGGCTTGGAGTAATTGGTGGAGAAGGCCTTCCCGGGTCTCCACCTGAATTTAGGTTAAAATGGCGGGTCTGCGCGCCGTGCCCCCTCTGCTCATATGCGGTTGCTTTTTCGTGCCCTGCAGAGGGTGCGAGAGGTGACCAAAGGGGCTCGCGTGTGCTTGACTGGCCCGTTGTGCGCGCGCGAGCCCTCACTCTTTTTCAACTTAGGCCAAAACAAAAGACGCGGAGCCCTCCGCGTCTTTTTTTGTCCTCTGGCGGATCCCGTGTCTACCGGCTGTCCGCCACGCGGATCAGCGCACGCGGCGCGGTGGGCTGGTAGGCGGCAATCACGACGCCCACCAGGTTTTCCGCCCGGATGGGCTCCATGTCGTGCACGGGGTTGTTCAAACCTTGCGCGCGCCAGCCGTCGCGCGTCCGAGTCAAGAGCACGTGGGCGACAATCCTTTGCTCCCGGTTGCGATAAAGCACCGTCTGCCCGCGGCGCAGCTGCGCGTAGGGCAGCTGCTGCAACACCAGGATGGCGCCCGGCTCGTAGAGCGGGTGCATGGATTGTCCCGAACCGACGAGCACAAAGGCGCGCGGGGTGTGTTCCGCCAGCCAACCGGCTTGCTGCCAGGCTTCACCCATTTCCGTGACGTGCGGCCGCGGAGAACCTCCGGTATAGATCCCCCGAATCCACGGCTGGTTGGTTTCGCTCGCCTGTATACCCGCCGCCGACAAAGCCAGCGCGGTCCACAGCAGCCATGGACGGAATCGGAACATGCCGTCCATTCTGCATAGTCCGGACCAAAGCCAAATTTTTGCATCTAGTGTTCATGCCTCAGGAAAACTGGTGCATAGGCACTGGTAAAATTCGCATCCGCCGCCGGCCTGGGACCTGCCTCTGTACTGTTACACTTTTATCTTTACCGCGAGAAGGGCTTCAGGGAACGAAACGGCGGCGGATGAAAGTCTTAGGATGCGGCGGGGCGCGCTTGCCGAAGAAGCGGCGCCAGCTGAGCGCAAACCCGGTGTAGACGAGGAACAGCGCACCGATCGCGCCGGTGGCCATGGCGATCTGTCCGCCCAGGCCCAGGGCTTCGCCCGTGTGCAGGTGGCGCGCCCAGAAGCGGGCCTGGCGTCCGGCTGGCTGGTCGGCGAAGGCATCGCGCTTCAGCACCTCGCCCGTGAAGGGATTGAGCGTGAGCGTGGTCGCCGCTGTGCGCGGCCACTGGTCGCTCTCATGCACGGAAAGCGTGACCGCTTGCGGATCGCGGCGTGGTTCGCCGGCACCGGTCGGGCGTTCCCGCCGCGCTTCGGGATTTTGCGAAGTGTGGGCCAATGAAGCGGTTTTCGCCGTCGGCGCGCCGGGTGCGACATTGCCGGCCGGCCGCTGGCCGCGCGGATTGCCGAGCCGGAGCGTCATGGCATCCCATTTCGGGAAATCCTTTTGCACGGCGGCGAGCAGGAGATCGGCGGCGAGCGGGCGAGCCTCGGGCGACGGGCGCTTGATTTCAAAAACCGGGGGCGCGGGCGGGGCCTCCTGCGCCGGGGGCTCGGTGCCGGCCAGACGGTAGAGCGCGTCGTTGGCCCAGCGATACGACATGATCACGCCGGTCAGCGTCGTCACGAGCAGCAGCGGCAGGCACCAAAAACCGATCACATTGTGCCAGTTGAAATCGCGCGCCCGGCCGGCCAGCTGGAAATTGAAGGTGAGAATGGCCTTGAAGCCCCGCCAGGTGAGCGTACGCGGCCACCACAGGTAGAGGCCGGAGACGGCGAGCAGGAAGAACAACGAGGCGGCGGCGCCGGTGATGCCCTTGCCGAGGTTGCGCTTCTCGCCGGACAGCGTGAGCCAGCGATGGCATTCCTCCATGGTGTGGAAGAAGGCCCGCAGCTTCGGCGCGCTGGCGGGATGGATCGCCCCGCTGAACGGATCTACGTAGAAAATCTCCTCGCGGCCGGCGGTGAAAACCAGGGCCGCGGTAGGATCCACCGACACGGTGATCGCGGACAACCGGGCTTCCGGCTGCGCGGCGCGAAAGGCCTTTTGCAGTTCATCGAGCGAACGGCGCGGCGCGGCGGTCGGCTGGACGACGGCCCCATCGCGCTCGGCCCAGGCCACAATCTGCTTCTCAAAGGCCATCGCCGTGCCGGTGACGGCCATCATGGCGATGACGAGGCCGGCGGTGAGACCGATTACCAAATGGGACCAGAAGATAACCTGGCGAAACAGCTTCATGCGACGAGACTGGCGCGGAGGGTTTCGAGTTCCTGCCACGCCTGGCGGCGGCGTTCCGACGCGGGATCGCCGATGGTAAGAAACTCCCCGGCGCGAAGGCGGTCGCGCAGCGCCGCCTCGATGGCGGCCAACGCGGTGTCGCGGAACTCGCGGGCGTTGAAGCCGAGGTTTTCCCGGATGAACTCGGCGAGGAAGTGCGGCTGGTGGATGCGGTACAGCTGCGTGCCGTAGTGAAAGAAGCGCAGCGCGAGCGATGCGAAGGCCTGCTCCCCGCGTCCCGCCCAGAAACGCGCCAGCGCCAGCGCGTCGTCCACGAGGTCGCTGGCTTCCCGGGCGAGGGTTTCCTGATCCGCCCCGGGCGCCACGAGCAGCTGGCCGAGCGCATCGGCGAGCGCGCGGCGGGCTTTCAACGCGAGGTCGGCGTCGGTCGCGTCGCGTTGCTCGTGCGGCGCAATGAAGACGAGGGCCTCGCGGGCGAAGCCGGCCGCATTCGCAAATTGCGTCAGGTCGAGCAACAGGTTCGCGCGATTGACCAGCGTGCCGGTGAGATTCCGGCGCGGCCAGGGATTGTCATCGGCCGGCAGCTCGCGCAGGATCGCGGCCGCCTCGTCGAAGGCGGCAAGCGCGACGGCGGCCCGGTCCACGCCGTGCAGACGGTGCAGCAGCTGGCCGCGGTTCATCAGCGCGGCGCCGAGGCTGTTGGCCCACGACGGGTTTTCGCCGCTGGGCAGCCGGCGCAGGAGGGCGATGGCTTCGTTGTAGGCGGCCAGCGCCGCCACGAGGCTGACATCGTCGTCGCGCAGCATGAGTGCATGGCCGCGATTCATCCACGCGACACCGAGGTCGCGCAATGGCGCAGCGGAGACAGGAGACGCCACGGCCATGACGCAGCTCACATCTCCGCCCACTGGCGGAGGAGATTGTGGTAGACGCCCGTGAGCTGGATCACCGACGGGTGCGTCGCGTTCTCGGCGCCGAGGCGCTGGATCGCGATGTCCAGGTCGAAAAGCATCGAGCGCTTGCCGTTGTCACGGATCATCGACTGCAGCCAGAAGAACGAGCACAGGCGGGTGCCGCGCGTGACCGGCGTGACCTGGTGCAGGCTGGTCGACGGGTAGAGGATCAGGTGGCCGGCGGGGAGCTTCACCGATTTCGAGCCGTAGGTATCCTCGATGATGAGCTCGCCGCCGTCGTATTCCTCGGGGCCGGCGAAGAAGAGCGTGCAGGAAAGGTCCGTGCGCAGGCGGTGGTTGGTGCCGGGGACGATGCGGACGGAGCCGTCGACATGCGTGCCGAAGGTCTGGCCGCCGGAGTAGCGGTTGAACATGGGCGGCAGGATGTGGAGCGGCAGCGCCGCGGACATGAAGAGCGGATTGGTGCCGAGCGCCTTGAGGATCATCGCACCTACCTGGCGAGCCACCGGGCTTTCGACCGGCAGCTGCAGATTGTCCTTCACCCGGGCACCTTGGTGGCCCGCGGTGACCTTGCCATCGACCCAGTCGGCGGATTCGAGCAGGCGGCGCGCTTCGGCCAGCTGCTCGGGTGGGAGAACATCGGGAATGTCGAGGAGCATACGGCGATCAGAAGGAGAAATCCGCGCTCAGGAGATAGGCGCGCGGCGTGCCGGGGCTGAAGCGACCGCCGTTGTTGTTGAAGCTCTGCGTGTACTCCTCGTCAAAAAGGTTGTTCACGTTGAGGCGCAGCGTGAGGGCCTTCGTGACGGGGTAGCTGACGACCGCATTGAACAGCCAGTAGCTCGGCATGCGGCGCGGGACATTGGGGGCGTTGTTGTCGCGACGCTTCACTTCGTCGGCGTACTGGGCGCCGCCGCCGATGATCAGGCCGGAGGGGAAGCGGTAGCTGGTAAAGACGTTGCCGGACCACTTCGGGATCAGCGGAAGGGAGGCGCCGGCCGGGTTGCCGCCGGTGGTCGTGCCCGCGTCGATGCGGCCCTCGAGGTAGGAAATGCTGCCGAGCACGACCCAATTGTCGGTGAAGCGGCGGGAAATGCCGAATTCCGCGCCCTGGACGCTTTGCCTGCCGGTCGGGATCGGCCCGAGGATCGGGTCGGTGAACACCGTCTTGTCGTTGACGGTTTTGAAAATGGCGAAGGTCGTCGAGAGGCGGCCTTGGAAGAAGTCCCACTTGGTGCCCACTTCGGCGTTCGAGGTCTCCTGCGGGTCGACATCGGGATTGTTCTGGTTGCCGGCGGCGCTGGAGAGCGTGAAGTCCGTGCCGGGAGGAGTCAGCGAGATGGCGTAGGCGGCGTAGAAGCTGCCGGCTTTCACGGGCTTGTAGACGAGGCCGGTTTTCCAGCTGAAGAGGTTGTCAGCGGCATCGACGACCACCGGGGCGCCGGTGGTGATGAGGTTGTAGAAATGAGTGTCGTAGCGTTCGGCGCGAACGCTGGCATTGAGCTGCCATTGTTCGTTGAAGTGCAGGGTGTCGAAGGCATAGAGCGCCGCCGTCTTCGTCACCACGTCGGTGTACGCGCCGCTGCGCGCCGGCGTGGCGGTCGGCGTGCCCGTCGGAGTCGCCTCGGGATCCGGGCTCTGGATCGGGATCGCGGTCATGGTCGAGCTCACGAACGCCGGGCTGTAGGCGGTTTCGCGGGTGAACTCGAGGCCGGCCGCGAGATTGTGCTTGATCGCGCCCGTGGCGAACGCGGCCTGCAGGTTCGTCTGGTTCGACAGGATGCTCATGTCGCGCTTGTTCGCCTGGCGGCTGCGCGTGAGGAGTTCGGTGGCCGGCGCATAGGAGGTGCTGCTGGAGCCCGGGGCCGTGACGACCGCCTCGCGCTGGTTGGCGCTGTAGCGGGTTTGGTTCGAGACCTTCAGGTCGGAATTGAAGTCGTGCTCGAGGCGGACCATCGCGGCGTCGGCGGTGACCTTGTCGAAGTCGGAGGTGAAGCCGTAGAACGTGCTGCGATCCACCGGGGGAACCGGGACCGGCGTGATGTAGCCCGGGAGCAGGGCGGAAGGCAGCCCGTAGTCGGGCAGGTTGTCCTGTTTCGTATGCTGGTAGGTGAGATAGGCCCGCGTATCCGTGCCAAGCCCGAGCGCGAGCGACGGTGCCACCCCCCAGCCCTGGCTGTTGGTGTAGTCGCGGCCCACCCCGTCGTTGTCCTGGAACATCACGTTGATGCGGACGGCGGTGCCCTTGACCGGCGAGCCTTCAATCTGCCGGTTCACATCGAGGGTGGCGCGCTGGCGGTTGCCGGAACTCCGGTCATCGAAGCCGTAGTTGGCGCCGACGGTGCCGAAATTCTCGAGGCGCGGGAGCTTGGTGGAGATGTTCACGTAGCCCGACGCGCCGCCGCGGCCGATGTCGGTGCCGGCCGGGCCCTTGGCGACGTCCACCTGCTCGATGTTGAACACGTCGCGGCTGTACGCGCCGACGTCGCGCACGCCGTCGACAAAGATGTTGTTCGTCGTGTCGAAGCCGCGGAGGTAGAAGGAATCGCCCGCGGTGCTGGCGGCGCTGCCGCCTTCGCCGGCCGCGAAGGTGATGCCGGAGGAGTTGCGCAACACTTCACTCAGGTTCGTGGCGCCCTGCTGCGTGAAGATCTCACGCGGGATGACCACGATGGTCTGGGGCGTGTCGCGGAGGGGTTCCGTGAACTTGGGTGAAGCTACGGGCATCGCCTGGCGCTTTTCCTCCACGGTCATCTTGGGCAGTTCCACCTTGTCCTTGCCGCTTTCGCCATCCGCCGCCTGGAGGCTGCCGGTCAGGGCAAAGGCCGCGAGGGTGGTGGAAGGCAAACCGGCAAACGCCGGCTTGGGCTTTTCATGGGCGGGGCGGGATTCGACGGTAGGTTGCATGTCGCTCTAAAGGGAGGGAAAGCTGCGGGGCTCAGAACGCGTGGAGGCAGATGACGAATGCGATGAGCACGATCACCGAAACGATGGCGCGGACCACAAAGTGCAGGTCGGCACGGGAGAGAACGGCGTGGGTGGAAGGCAGCTTCATTCGGCTGACGTCATGTGAGGATGAGACACAGTATCACGTCAATAAATTATTTGAGATTTTGTCTCATAAATCCGGGACGAACAAAGTTTGACCTCTGCAAGTAGCTGAATTTTAAGGAGTCAGTGAGCGAAAGCCTGACAGTCGATCTCAGCACAAAAAAGTACCTGATCCAATTTCAGGACGGATCTTTGGCGGACATTTCGGAATTACTGGCAAGCTTCGCCAAGGAAGGTCGCAAATGCGTGCTTCTGACCGACGAGCGGGTCTGGCAGGCGATCGACTCATCGCTGCGCGAAATACTCGGCGGATTGCCACGCTTGGAGCTCCGCGCCGGCGAAAAGACGAAGTCCATCGCGGGCTTTGAACGCGTGGTGGATTTCATGGCGGCGGAGCGACTGGAGCGCAATTCGGTGCTCTGGGTTTTGGGCGGCGGCGTGACCGGCGATCTCGGCGGCTTTGCGGCCGCGGCCTACCTGCGGGGCATCGAATTCGTCCAGGTTCCCACGACCTTGCTGGCGATGGTGGACAGTTCCATCGGCGGCAAAACCGGCATCAACCTCGATGCCGGCAAGAATCTGGTCGGCGCCTTTCATCACCCGAAGCACGTCTTCATCCCGACCGCGGCCCTGCGCACGCTGCCCGCGCGCGAATTCGCCGCCGGCATGGCCGAGGTGATCAAATACGGGCTGCTTGGCGACGCCGCGCTCTTCGCGCGCCTGGAGAAGGCGCCGCTGACGGTGGAGAGCAAGGATCTCGTCGCCGTCATCCGCCGGTGCTGCGAAATGAAGGCCGCGATTGTCCGCGCCGACGAGCGCGAAACCGCGAAGGAAGGCGGCCGCGCTTTGCTCAACCTCGGGCACACTTTCGGCCACGCCATCGAACAGGTCACCGCTTATACCAAGTACCTGCATGGTGAGGCCGTTGCCGTCGGCCTCGCGGCCGCCGCCCGCCTGTCGGCGAAACTCGGCACCCTGCCGGCGGCCGAGGTCACGCGGGTTGAGCACACGCTCGCGGCCCACGCCCTCCCCATACGCCTGACCGCGCCGCTCAAACTCGACGCGCTCCTCGAGGCGATGCAGCACGACAAGAAGGTCCGCACCGGCAAGCTGCGCTTCGTCACGCTCAACCGCCTGGGCGGGGCCGTCACGCGCTCGGATGTCGATCCCGGCCTCGTGGCAGCCGTCTGGCGCGAGCTGGGGGCCATCTAAATTGCGGATTTTGGAATGCGGATTGCGGAATGAATTTGTCGAAGCATGTTATGGTTCATGTCGGAGCTTCTGCACTCCGCACTCCGCAGTCCACCCTCCGCAATTAATCCATGTCCGCCATCGACGAAGGCATTGTTCGCGAGTATTTCGAGCAGAACGGCTTCTTGGTCCGCCAGCCGCGCAAATACCTGGTGCAGGCGCGGCGCAAGTCGGGCGGCGAGGAAGTCGACCTCGTGGTGTTCAACCCGGCGTGGCAGCGGGGCGCGCGCAAGCCGGGCTTCTTCCTTTTCTCCAACGAGCTCCCGTTCGTCCGCCAGGCCGTGGTGGCGGTGAAGGGCTGGCACACGGGCGTGTTCACGCCGACCATGCTGAAGAGCAGCCCGGAAATCTTCGGCTTCCTCCAGGAGAACGTCCTCAAGGACATGAGCCGCTTTTTCCCCTCCGCCGCGCCCGACGATGCCGCCGGCGGCTTCACCAAGATCCTCGTGCTGCCGAGCCTGCCCACCGCCGAGCCGTTCCGCACGCAGAGTGTCGAGCTGCTCAAGGAGCGCGGGGTCGACGCGATCATTTCCTTCCGCGCCATGCTGCTCGACCTGCTCGAGAAGGTGGAGGTGAACCAGAATTACACCAAGAACGACACGCTGCAGGTGATGCGCATCCTCAAAAACTACGACCTGCTCAAGGACACGCAGCTGGACCTGCTGCCGGAACGCCCGGCGCCGCGCCGCGGCCGGGGAGGCGCCGGCGAATGAGCATCCATCCGACCGCGATCATCGAGGACGGCGCGCAGGTCCACGCCAGCTGCACGATCCACGCGTATGCGGTGATCCGCCGCGGCGCCGTGCTGGCGGAGAATGTCGCCGTGCATCCGTTCGCCGTCGTCGGCGGCGACCCGAATTTCCTGAAGTTCGATCCGGCGACGGCGAGCGGGGTGCGGGTGGGCGAGGGGACGATCATTCGCGAGCACGCCTCGATCAACCGCTCCATCCACGCCGGCAAGGACACCCTCGTCGGCGCGCGCTGCTACCTGATGGCCAACGCGCACGTCGGGCACGACTGCGTCGTCGGCAACGACGTCGTGCTCGCGACCAATGTCATGCTCGGCGGCCACACCGAGGTCGGGGCATTCACCTTCTTCGGCGGCGGCGCCGGCGCGCACCAGTTCTCCCGCGTCGGGGAGGGCGTCATGATCGCCGGCCTCGCGCGCATCACGCAGGACCTCGCGCCGTTCCTCCTCGTGGCGGAGCGCAACGAGATTTCCGGCCTGAACCTCGTGGGCCTCAAGCGGCGCGGCTTCGGCCGCGAGGCGATCGGCGAGATCAAGGACTGTTTCCACGACGTGTTCGCCGAGGGCGACCCGCGCAAGCGCGCGGCGGCCCGCCGCGCGCCCGGCGTGCAGGGCCAAGAGGGCGAGGAAGATCGAGCCCGCCTCGGCCATCAGCATGTCGGCGTGGATCTGCATGCCGACCATCAAGAAGACGAGGACGTTGAGG
>CAYZSN010000185.1:0-4942 GCA_964481095.1 uncultured Oleiharenicola sp.
CCGGCGCGCACAGTAGGCCCGCGCGGCCCTAAAGCCGCTCCGATAAACGGGGCACTAGCCACGCGGCCGCCGCCGGGGCGGCCGCGCCGCCGCAGGGCGCGATCATGCTCGCGGGCGACTCGCAGTTCTTCCGCTGGAAAACCTTCCGGGAGGACCTGGCCGGCTACACCGTGGTCAACCGCGGCATCGATTCGTTCCAGGCCTCCGACCTCATCCAGTTCGCCGACCGCCTCGTGCTGCCGCACCGGCCGCGCCTGATCGTGCTGCACGTCGGCGGCAACGACATCCACAACGGCAAAAGCCCCGAACGCCTGCTCGCGGACTTCAAGACCTTCGTCGCGCAGGTCCGCACCGTCCTGCCGGCGGTGCCGGTCTTCTTCTCCAGCATCACGCCCGGCCCCGGCCGCTGGGACGAGGCCCCGCAGCGCAAGGGGGCGAACCAGCTCATCAAGGACTACATCGCCACCCAGCCCGACCTCAAGTTCATCGACCTGTGGGACGCCATGCTCACCGCCGACGGCAAGCCCCGCGAGGACATCTGGGTCGAGGACCGCGTTCACCCCAATCACGCCGGCTACCTGATCCGGGTCGGCATCATGCGCCCGCTCCTCGGCCCGCCCGACCACACCCCATGAAAACCATCCAGTTGTTGATCGTCCTGCTCGTCGGCGTCGCCTCGTTCGCGGTTGGCGGCCTTTGGGAACGCCGCCCGGTGGCGGAACCTGCGGTGCTGGACAGCCGCATCATCCGCGAGGCCGACGCCAAAAAGTCCACCGGCACCTGGGGCTCGATCGAAATCTACACCGCCGAGGGCACGCCCACCGTCGGGAACAGCAGCATCCTGACCGCGGAGCTGGAGTTCCTGCCCGGCAAGCAGCTGCAGCCCCCGCATCGCCACGTGAACGAGGAATTCCAGTACATCATCGAGGGCAGCGGCACGTGGCACCTGAACGGCCAGGACATTCCCCTGAAAAAGGGCGACCTCATGTACTCGAAGCCCGGTGACCTCCACGGCATCGCGAACACCGGCACGGAGCCGCTGCGCTTCTTCGTGGTGAAGTGGATCAGCAAGGGTGGCGACAAGGCGCCCTAGGATTTGAGATTGGCAGGCGGGACAACGTCCCGTCTCGTATCCGCCCGCCCCGATGAAGATTAAAGCCGCCATCGAACGCATTCCCGGCGGGCTCATGCTCGTGCCACTGCTGTTCGGCGCGGCGCTCAACACCATCGACCAGGCGCATTTCGCCTGGATCGAATCCGGCCTGCGGGCGCTCGGCGCCGGCCCGGCGAAGAACGGCCACTATGAATTCCTGCGCATGGGCGCGGTCGCGGCCGAGGGCGTGCCGTCGTTCACCGAAAGCCTGTTCAAGACCGGCGCCCTCACGCTGATCGCGCTTTTCCTGTTCTGCATTGGCAGCCAGATGACGGTCCGGATCGGCGCGCGGGCGCTGGGCAAGGGCGTGCTGCTGACCGGCACGCGCTTTGCGCTCGGGGTCCTGGCGGGCTTCCTGATCGGCAAGGTTTCCGATCCCTTCAACGGCTTCCTCGGCCTCTCGACGCTCGCCGTCATCGCCGGGATGTGCACCACCAACGGCGGACTCTTCGCCGCCCTCACGGGCCAGTATGGCAACCGCAGCGACGTCGGCGCGCTCTCGGTGCTCTCACTCAACAACGGCCCGTTCTTCACCCTGATCGCGCTTGGCCTGCTCGGGGAACGCTTCCCGGTGGTCGTTTTCTTCGGGGTGCTGCTGCCGATCGCGCTCGGCATGCTGCTCGGCAACCTGGACCCGGCCATCCAGGAATTCCTGAAGCCCGGCGAGAAGCTCCTGGTGCCGTTCTTCGCCTTCGCGCTCGGCGCCGGCATGAACCTGTCCGTTTTTTTCCAGTGGAACTTCCTGCTGGGCGGGGTCGCCCTCGGGCTGGCAACCCTGCTCATCACCGGCGCGGCGATGTGGGTTGTCCTGGCGGTGTCCGGCTTCCGCTCGCGCATCGCCGCCTTCGCCGGGGCCGGGGTGGCGGGCAACACCACCGCCACGCCCGCCGCGATCGCGGCGGCGGCGGCCGCCGCCGGCTCGCCCAACGCCGCCAGCTATCAGGGCATCGTCGGCATCGCGACGGCCCAGATTTCCATCGCGGTCATCCTCACCGCGCTGCTTTGCCCGGTCGCGGTCACGCTGGCCGACCGCTGGCAGCGGGCGCGGGGCATCATCGGCACCGAGGAGGAAACCCGCCCATGAGCGCTTCCCGCCCGCCCCGCATCGCCGTCACGATGGGTGACCCCGCCGGCATCGGCCCCGAGATCTGCCTACACTTGTTGAAAGACGCCTCGCTCGCCGCGACCTGCGTTCCCGTCGTGTTCGGCGATGCCGGCGTGCTGCGCCGGGTGGCGGAGAAACTGAAGATTCCGTTCACCGCCCCGGTGGTCGGCGAAGCGCCGGCGGCGGCGGGCCCGGCGGTGCTCGACCTGCGGTGCATGGATGCGGCGACCGTCGTGCCGGGGAAAGTGGACGCGACGTGCGGTGACGCCGCCTTCCGTTGCGTGATTGCCGCGATCGAAGCCGGCCTGGCGGGCAAGGTCGACGCCGTGGCCACGGGCCCGCTCAACAAGGAAGCCATGCACGCGGCGGGCCACAAGTATCCCGGCCACACGGAAATCTTCGCCGAGCGCATGCAGGCGCCGCGCTCGTGCATGATGCTCACGTCGCCCGAGCTCACCTGCAGCTTTGCCACGGTACATGTAGGCTACCACGAGGTGCCGGGCCTGCTCAGCGTGCAGCGCATCCGGGATGTCATCGAGCTCACCGCCGAGGCCATGCAGCGTATCCGCGGCCGCGCCCCGAAGCTCGCGGTCTGCGGCCTGAACCCGCACGCCGGGGAGAACGGGCTCTTCGGCCAGCGCGAGGAGGAGAAATTCATCGTCCCCGCCATCGCCGCCGCGCGCGCCCAAGGCCTCCAGATCGAGGGACCGCTGCCGCCCGACACCGCCTTCCTCCCCGGACGGCGGCGCGCCACCGATGCGTTCATCTGCATGTACCATGACCAGGGACACATTCCGCTGAAGGCCCTCGCATTTGACTCCGCCATCAACACGACCCTCGGGCTCCCGGTGATCCGCACCAGCGTGGATCACGGCACGGCCTTCGACATCGCGTGGCAGGGCAAGGCCAATCCCGCGAGCCTCGGCGAAGCGGTGCGGCTCGCCGCCCGGCTCGGCGCGCCCCAGCCATGATTGTCGTGATCGCCGACGACCTGAGCGGTGCCGCGGAGCTCGCCAATATCGCGGCGCGCCATGGCCTCGGCGTCGAGGTGCAGACGGTCTTCCATCCCCAGGCCGGGGCGGACGTCATCTGCATCGACACCGACACCCGCCTGTTGCCGCCGGAACAGGCCGCCCGGCGCACCGGGCAGGTCGCCGCCGTCGTGATTGCCGCCCGCCCCGAATGGGTGTTCAAGAAATGCGACTCTGTGTTGCGTGGTGCCGTCCTTGCCGAGGCCCGGGCCGTGGCGGTCGCGGCCGGCTGCGACAGGATCCTGATGGTCCCGGCCAATCCCTCGCGCAACCGCATCGTACGCGGCGGACATTATTTCATCGGCGACACGCCGCTCCACGAAACCTCCTTTGCCCGGGACCCGACGCACCCGCGCACGACCTCCGAGGTCCGCGCGCTGCTCGGCGCCAATCCCGACGGCGTCACGATTCCCGATGCCCGGTCGGCCGGCGACATCGTGGCGCTCACCGCGAAGGTCGACGAGGCGACGCTGCCCGTCGGGGCCGCGGATTTTTTTGCCGCCCTGCTTGCGCACCGGGTCACGCCGGGCCGCCACCAATTGCCCGCACAACAGGTGCCGGATCCGACGCTCGTGGTCTGCGGCAGCGCCGCTTCGTGGCCCCAGCGGCGAGCGGACGCCATCGCCAAGGACGTGCCGGTCTTCGCCCTGCCCTACGACCTCGCCGCCCTGACGCACGCCCTCGAGACCAAGGGTTGCGCGCTGGTCGGGGTCGGCGACGGCCCGGCCACCGCCGGGCAGAAGCCGGAGCAACTGGTCATCCAGCTGGCCCAGCTTGTCACCCGCGTGCTGCAGGCCATCACCGTGCGCCGTTTGCTGCTCGAAGGCGGGGCCACCGCAGCGGCCACCCTCGCCGCACTCGGCTGGTACCGGCTGCGCACCGTCGGCGTCGGGGACGACGGCCTCGGCATCCTGCAATCCGTCGGCGCAAACGCCCCGTTCCTCTTTATCAAGCCCGGCAGTTACCCGTGGCCGGCGGGCAGCTGGCCGTAAGCGCTACTTTCCCTTCCGGCGGTTGCGCGGATGGAATTTCGCATGTTGGTCGAGCAGGCGCGAGGATTCCACCGCGGTGTAGATCTGCGTGGTGCCGATGCTGGCGTGGCCGAGCATTTCCTGGATGGCGCGGAGATCGGCGCCGCCGCCGAGCAGGTGCGTGGCGAACGAATGCCGCAGCAGGTGCGGCTTCACCGACTTCTCGATGCCGGCGCGGCGGGCGCTGTTTCGGACGATGACCCAGAGCGTCTTCCGGGAGATGGCCCTGCCGCGCTCGCTGAGGAAGAGCTCACTGCCGGTGCGCGGCTTCACGAGCCGCGGCCGGGCCGACCCGAGATAGGCCTGCACGGCATCGCGGGCCTTGGCGCCGAGCGGGACGACGCGTTCCTTCGCGCCCTTGCCGAAGACGCGCACGAAGGCGTTCTCGAGGTCGACCTGCTGCAGCGTCAGCGCGCAAAGCTCGGAGATGCGCAGGCCGCTCGAGTAAAACAGTTCCAGCATCGCGCGGTCGCGGACCGCGTAGGCATCGCCACCCGTGGGGGCGGCGAGCAGCCGGTCCATTTCGCCCGCAGTCAGGACCTCGGGCAGCTTGCGCCGGAACTTCGGCCCGCTGAGCAGCGCGGCCGGGTCGTCCTTGCGCCCGCCCTGGCGGACCAGGTGG
>CAYZSN010000186.1:0-3120 GCA_964481095.1 uncultured Oleiharenicola sp.
CGCCACCTACGAGTACGGCGCCTTCGGTGAAACGCTCATTGCCGACGGTCCTGCCGCCGCGGCAAATCCCTTCCGCTTCTCGACCAAGTTCACGGATGATGAAACCGGACTGCTCTATTACGGCCTAAGATATTACAGTCCGCAAACTGGACGCTGGATTTCGCGGGACCCGGTCGAAGAGAAAGGAGGCGCCAATATTTATGGCATGTTGGGAAACAATGCATTGAGCAACGTTGATCCTATAGGATTAGCCAATCTTGCGGCGTGCTTGGAGCTGTTGGCCTCCACTTACCAGCAGGCTGAAAAACTCATAGCAGAGATCCGAAAATATA
This sequence comes from uncultured Oleiharenicola sp., assembly GCA_964481095.1. Taxonomy (GTDB): domain Bacteria; phylum Verrucomicrobiota; class Verrucomicrobiia; order Opitutales; family Opitutaceae; genus Lacunisphaera. Next base: position 333 of record CAYZSN010000186.1, read on the forward strand.
ATCCGATTCTGGACGGAATTGGCGGATTCCCTCACAAATATGGCGTCACCAAACCCGGCGGCCACTACCAAGAGATTAAGGATCTGCAAAGAGGATTGAAGAACCGGCTGCGCTCTTTTGTGAGCACCTGCCTCGATGACGATTTCGGCGGGGGCGCTGCCGCAGCATTTCCAAGATGGGCTGATCAGCTTTCTAATGTGAATATCCCTCCGCCGATTTATGCTAGTCCCCAATCCCTGACGGGCTTTCCGGTCACTAATGACGGGACCTGGATAAACATTCCTGAAATGCCATCGTTGGAGGAGATAACAGTCAGCTACAGGAAATATGATTCCAGTAGAACGAACCAAGAAAGACTGACCACACTTGCAAAGGTTGGAGGAGGTGCTGCTACTTGCTATATTGTCTATAGAATTGTCCGTATGGCGCCATCGGTTGCCTTTCCGCCGCTATGGCCCACCATCCCAGCGAACCTAGCTGTGCCGTAGGCGACCTTTATGCACCAACTTAAGCAGAAGATAGCACATGTTTTTGGCCTGACAGACGCTCAGGCCCTTGGGCGATTACGCGACGATGAAGTGGATGAGATGTCGAGGGCGCTGCCGCGGGTTAGGGCCGAAGATGCCAAGCCACTTCTTGCACAACTTATGATGCATTACACGGAAAAGGGTCCGTTGATTCCGTTTAGCTCAAGCGCTGATAGTATCATCTTCTTTCTTGATGGTAGCGTCTCTGAAAGCACTTCTCTGGCTGACCCTGCTTTGGCAAATATTGTTGAAGGAACGCTTCGGAATTTTTCAGAGCAGGAGGCCGAGATCATTCTCGAATGGTTGAGTCGTATTGGAAAGGTGCGTTTCGCGCAGCTTTGCGGTGACGATGTTGATTCGGCAATCGCCTATTGGTCGTCTCGAAAGAAATGATCCTACACGGCAATCGTAGCTGGCGAAGTGCCGTCCATCTAGATCCGTGAAGAGGTTTTCGCAGTGCAATAACGGGGGGTGCATCTATTCCGGACGCACAGAGAGCAGGAGGCGCGTCAGTTGGATGATCGTTCGGTCATCACGCGTATGTTGGCGGTGAGTCCTGACCGAGTGAAAAATGAACGCGTCACCATTGACGACTATCGCGACTACTTCGGCGTCTATTTTGTATGCATGGCTGACGGGGCACAAATGGCCGAAGTGTTGAAGCGGGCGGGATTTCGTGACTATAGCTTGGGCCAAGCAGAGGGTCGGGTTGAGGTTGCCCTGATTTGACAGACAGGCTGTTCCGCTTCAGGCGCCGCCCATCGGCGGCACCGTGCCCACGGGCGGACGCGGCTTGCGGCGATCGATGCCGTCCCACGGCGCCCGGGTGGCCCGGTTCACGAGGGTCTCGGCGAGGTGCAGCGGCAACTTGGCCAACAGCGAGAGGAAGGGGAGGGAGACCAGCAGGGCGACGGCGGAGGTGTCCGGCGTCAGGTCGCCGAAGATCGCGGCGGCGACGGCCATGAAAACAATGGCGCCCCAGACGAGTGCGCTGGCCAGCACCGGCCAGACCAGCGCCTTGAGCCAGGTGCGGGCGGGGCGGCGCGAGCGCCAAAGCGGGGCGGCGGACAGCGCGAGCACGGTCGCGAATAGCACGAGGCCCGGCAGCCCGCCCGAAAAGATCACGACATTGGTGTAGATCACGGCGTCGGGCAGACCGAAGATCTTCGTCGCGAAAAGCCCCAGCTTCACGTTGGCATTCGGCGGGGAAAACATGTCGTCCCGCTCGTAGAGCCGGGTGAAGCGGCCCGATTCGATCTGCGCGTGGCGGGCGACGTAGGCCTGCAGGCGCTGCGCGTATTTGGCCGGATCCGCGTTCTTCAGCGCGGCCTCGCGCGGCACCTGCGGCACCCCGTTGCTCACGCTGGCCACCTCGGGATAGTCGTGGCGCAGCTCCTGTTTTGCGACCGTCACGTTGAACGGCGCAGAGAAGCTGATGGTTTTCCAGCCGTATTCGCTCTCGCGCAAGCGCGAGGCAAAGCTGCGCGCGAGGGCGAGCGGATGTTTGTCGAGTGCGACCTTGGAAAGGCGGTAATTGAAGCTGCTCCAGCTCTCAGCAACGGCAGGGGAGAGGGAAGACAAGGCCCAGGCGGCGATCAGGCCGGCGGTCAGGAGTCCCCCGCTCCATTTCAGCGCCCGGAACAACTCCTTGCGAAGCCAGGGGGAGAATTTCTCGTCGGAGAGGCCCTTCGACTTGCTGGAGCTCATGTGCAGGCAACTAGACAGGGTTGCGGCCGGTTGTCACGCCCGACGCATGTCCTTGCCCGGGTTCGGCTAAGAAACGCCGGGTTTTCCCGCATTTCAACGGCTGCAAAGGGCCGGGAGGAAGCCTCGCCGAGCATCCAACAGGGTGGGGAATGGCCTGCAGAACCCCTTGGCTGCCCTGTGAATAACTTTTCCCAAGATTTTTTGATTTAACTCTTGAAGTAGGCTCCGCCGCCCTGCTTTTCTAACCGTCCCTATCGTCACTTACAGCCGTTCCAGCAACCTGGAGGGGCACCTGAGACGCCCGATTTCAGAGGGAAAACTCCTTCCGAAATCGCGATTACCATAAAGCGCGAAATAGTTCTTGCCGGGGCCTAGTGCTCCGGTAGGTTCCGCGCCTTTTCCACTTTTACCACCCTTCCATCCAAACACATGCCAACCATCAACCAACTCGTGAGAAAAGGACGCCGCAAGGTCGTTGCGAAGTCCAAGGCTCCGGCGTTGCAGGGTAACCCCTTCCGCCGCGGCGTCTGTGTGCAGGTCATGACCCGCACGCC
>CAYZSN010000187.1:0-15131 GCA_964481095.1 uncultured Oleiharenicola sp.
CGAGGCCTTCGTAGGCGGCGCGCAGTTCCCGGCGCTGCGCGTCGAGCGCGGCGTTCGACGTGGTGGCGGAGCCGGCGCGCCCCTGGAGCAGGGCGAAGTTCCGCTTCATGAACGCGCGCTCCAGTTCCTCGAGCGACACCCCGGGCTGCACGCCCAGGGCCGTGTGACATTGCGCCAGCTCGCCTTCGTTCATGGCCCCTGAGGGTGCCGGCGCCGGCCGGGGCTGTCGAGCGCCTGCATGCCTTTCGGCCATCCTCACTTAACTTTCACGAATCGGCGCCAGGGCGGACGACGATTTCCGTAAACGCCTGCTTAAACTGTAGCGGCGCTCCATGACGTTGTCCGGCAGCCGCAAATCCCGCCGCGGCGGGCCGCATCACGGCCGATTCCCCCTTGCCTCCCGCCCGGGTGTTCACCCCAATAGGGATTGATGACCCCGGTGCCACGAGCCAGCCGCCTGATCGGCCCCCAGAGCATACCCCGCTCAATGGCCGGCCTCAGCTTGGTGGAGCTGATGATCGTGGTCCTCATCATCAGCATGCTGTTTTTTGCCGCGGTGCCGGCCTACCAGCGCATCCAGCGCCGGGCGCGCGCGGCGGCGCTCGTGAACGATTTCCGCGTTTATGGCGCGGTTTTCCAGGCCTATGCCCACGAGAAGGGTGCCTGGCCGCCGGAGTCCGCCGCCGGCATCGTGCCGACGGGCATCACCAGCCAGGACATGCAGACCGACACCTGGTCCAAGCCCACGCCGATGGGCGGCAAGTTCGACTGGGAATACAACCAGGTGCACCCGGGCGGGACCAGCCCCGGCGGGCGCTGGCACGCCGCGCTGGCGATCACCGGCACTTCCGACGCGCCGCTCACCATTGACGCCGACCTGATGCAGGAAATCGACGAGGCGCTCGATGACGGCGACCTCACCACCGGCAACTTCCGCACCGGCACCTTTGACTGCCCCCTCCTGATCATCGAACCCTGATGGCCGCGACCACTTACAGTGTCACCCTCCACCACCTGGCGCCCGGCGCAAAGGCGGCCGGGCTCGGCTATCCGGACGAACAGCTGCCGAGCGTCACGCCCGTCCAGCTGGTGGAGCTGCTGCACGCCCTGAGCGACGTGGCCTCGAAGCTCACGATCTACGAGCCCTCGAACCCGGAGATCCGCATCAAGACGGACCGCGACGTGCACGTCGTGCGCACGCGTTACCGCCGGCTGTGCTTCGTCGGCCGCGAGGCGGTGCTGCGCGGCGAGGAGCACTCCATCGCCTTCATCATGGCCGTGGTCTCGGGCCTGTCCGAGCCGGTGGTCCTGCCCACGATCCGAACCCCGGAACGTCCGTCGAGCGCCAACCCGCTGGCCTCCCGCAGCGTGCCGCGCCCCGGCGGCGGCGGCGTGCCGGACTGGGTCAAGCTCGCCCTGCTGGCGGTCATGAGCCTCGCGTGCATCGGCGGCGGCGTCTGGATGCTGCTGAAGCCGGCCCGTTCGCCCGGCCCGAAGTTCACCCTGCTCCCGCCCGCCGAATCCTCCGCGCTGCTCAGCAAGGCCGCGGGCGAGTACCGCACCGGCGTGGGCGAAGGCGACCGCCGCCTGATCATCGGCACCGATGGCACGCTGCGCATCGCGAAGTACGGCCCGGGACAGGCGATCGCCGAGGAGGTCATCCGCACCGCCCGCGGCGCCACGCAGAACGGCCAGCCCGGCCTCGCCACGAGCGACCCGTATCTGATGCTGATCCGGGACAACGACTCCGTGCTCCTCTACGGCCAGGTCTACAAGCGGCCGGTGCAGTGACGCCGCGCTGCGGCGTGGAGCAAGGAACAGGGAAAAGGGAGCAAGGACGGCGACGTGGAATTCGGCGCTTCCTTCTTTCTGCCGGCATGGCTTCCTTGTTCCCGCTTTCCCTTCTCCTTTCTCCATGCCCCCTGCTCCTCAAATCATCCTCCTCATGGGCGTGGCCGGCTCGGGCAAGACGACGGTCGGCCGCCTCCTTGCGCAGGACCTGCACTGGCCGTACCACGAGGCCGACAGCTTCCACAGCGCCGCGAACAAGGAGAAGATGGGGCGCGGCGTGCCGCTCGACGACGCCGACCGCGCGCCGTGGCTCGCCGCCATCCGCCGGGCGATCGACGAGTGCGTCGCCCAGGGCCGGAACGCCGTGTTCAGCTGCTCGGCCCTGAAGGAACAGTACCGCCGCGTGCTCGCCGGCGGGCTGCCGTGCGTCCGGCTGGTCTACCTCACCGGTTCGCGCGCGCTGCTCGCGGCGCGCCTCGCCGGCCGCTCGGGCCACTACATGAAACCGGGCATGCTCGACAGCCAGCTCGCGACGCTGGAGCCGCCGCGCGACGCGCTGACGCTCGATGTCGGCCCGACGCCGGAGGAACTGGTCGCGGAAATCCGCCGGCAGCTGAAATTGTGAAATCGGGCAGCGAAAATCGAAAATCTGGAATCTCAGATGGGTTTGGCCCGCAGTTCGTCATCCTGAGCAAAGCGAAGGATCCAAGTGGAGGTGGGAGCGCCCTTGATTCTTCGCTTTGCTCAGAATGACGGGAGAGGGAAATCATGCTCGGGCGCGAGATTTGAAATAAAGCGCCAGCTGCAGCTGCGCGGATCGGAATCGGGAAATCGGGCGTCTAAAATCGAAAATTTAAAATCTCGGTCGCGGATCGAAATTTAGGATTTTCGATGCCCGATGGCTGATTTCAGATCTCAGCGCACCGCGATGCGCGCGAAAAACTGCGCATTGGACAATGACTAGCGAACGATATCTCATCCATTCCGGCCCATGAGCGACGATCAAAAGACCCCGGAATCGCCCGCGCCGGTGCCCGCCGGGGATTCCGCACCGCCCGTCGCCCCGGCGTCGACTGCGTCGACCCCCGCCCAACCCGGTACGGATCCGTCCTCTGTCCTCCCTCCTCCGTCCTCCGCCCCCACCCCGGCGCCGATCGAGTACGCCCTGCCGGCGCCGAAGACCTCGCTGCCCACGCCGGCGCTGGTCAAGAACCTGGGCTGCCTCTTCAAGCTAATGTTCGGCTTCACGATCCTGCTGTGCGCGGGTTACTTCGCGCTCGTGGCGCTGAATCCCAAGGCGCGCCAGTGGGCGACGCAGGGCGGAAAGGACGGCAGCGGCGGCCCCACGCCGTTCAAGGCGCTCAACCTGATCCTCGCCATTCCCGCCCAGGCCATCGGCAAGACCAAGGATGTCGTGGCCGCGAGCGACGCGCGCACGGGGATCGTCAATAAGGTGGTCGCGGAGGAGGAGGCCAAGACGAAGGAGACCAAGACCTCGCGCCCGCTCACCGACATCTTCTCCAAGCCCGCGGCCGAACCCGGCAAACCAGCCGCCGCCGGCGACAAGGAGGCCGATGACAACAGTGTCTCGCGGCAACGGCTGCTGGCCCTTGCGGAGAAGAGCGCCGCGGAGGATGGGCCCGCGAAGCCGGCCGCGGTCGCCCCCGTGCCGGTCGCCGCGCCGCCGCCCCCGCCCGGTCCCGCCGAGATGAAGCTCGGCGGCGGCATCACGGTCACCAACCAGACCGCGACGACCGCGACTCCCGCCAGCGCTCCGTTCATGTACTGGGTGGCGGGCCTGGGCGTCAGCGGCGTGTCCACCACCAGCCCGGCGCGTTTCCTGATGAACGGCCGGCTGGTCCAGGAAGGCGACGAGGTGAACCGGTCGCTGGGCGTCACCTTCGACCACCTCGACGGCGCGGCCAAGCTGATCTATTTCCGGGACAAAAACGGCGCGGTGGTCACGCGCAGCTACTGACTTTGCCCTGAAGGAGGAGCCTGCCCGCAGGCGACCCCAACCCACGGCATCGAAATCACGCGTGCATCGCCTGCAAGCAGGCTCCTGCCGCGGCCCTTCCGGCGTCAGGTCTTTCGCTTTTTTATCAGTTGCTGCAGAAAGCTCCGGTCGCCGGCGTCCTTGTCGCGCGACCCCTGCTTCATTTTCAACATCAGCTCCGCGCCCGCGAAGGGGATGGGCACGCCCTGCAACTCGACCGTCTCCACGCCACCGCACGCTTCCTCGTAGGTGACCCCGCAGGCCTCGGTCATGAGGTCCACGGTGATGTCATCGTTCACCCGCACCACGACCCATTGGGCCAGGTCGTCGGCCGCCAGTTCCTTCACGGCCTTGTCCGGCAATATTTCCAGCGCCTGCTTGACGAGCCTCTGGTTGGCCGCATCCCGCGCGATGAGCAAATCGAGATCATCCGTGGCCCGGACCAGGCCCAGGCGGTTGATGGCAAACCCGCCGATCACCACGTAAGCCACCCCCAGCCGATTCAATTCGCGGGCGAGCCTGACCAGATCGTCTTCGTCCGGAACCCGCGTCAGCCCGTGGTCTGGTTCGCGGTCCATCGCGCACATTCCTCGTGACTGCTGAAACGGAATACGCCTTTGCGCTGGCCTTTGCCCTTGGCGAGAAGGGCGGTCGTGGCCTGCAGGCGGACAAAGCGCTCCCACGGTGTCTTGCGCAATTCGCCCACCACCTTGATCGGCGCTTGTTTCATGGCCGGCAACCTAGCCGCCACCCGGACTCCCGCAAGTCCCGAAACCCGGTGGCGGTGTCCTAATTCGTCATTGCGAGTCGCCCGTCAAGCGGGCGGCGAAGCAATCCATCTCGCTGGATCGCCACGGCGCGCTTCGCGCCCCTCGCGATGACAGGGCAAATTAGGACACTATCAAACCCGGCGGATCGGGCATGGACAACGATCCTTTCACAGGAGGCCAGCCACGGCGAAGGCCGGGCGACTGGTCCCTAGCTGGCAGCAGCCAGCATCGGGACAACGGAGGAAACAGAGCAGAGGTTGGAATCCGTCTCCGTTCTCTCTTTCGCCTCCTGTGAAAGTCCCCGCCCGATAATCTGTAACGAATGACCGGTAACCGGGCGCAGCACGCGCTTGCGCCGACTGCAACAGGCTGCACCCTGAACCGGATTGAATTCGCGCCTGTCAGTCCGCCGCCCCCGTTCGACCAAGGCCTTCACCATCGTCGAGGTGATGATGGCCGCGGCCATCCTGGTCGTAGGCTTCATGGGCATGATCCAGTCCATCACGATCGGCTCGGAAATGCTGGCCACCGCACGCCGCCAGACGCTCGCCAACCAGATCATCACGCATGAAGTCGAGAAGTTGCGGCTGAAGGACTGGGCCTACGTGGGCACGACGCTGACGAGCTCGGCCGCGGCCACCTACACCAGCGATTCGGACGCGCTCAACACGGCCATTGCCAACTCGGGCGTCAGTTTCACGCTCGCGGTTGACGTCACCAACGTCGCCACCGAGTTGCGCGAGGTGAAGTTCACGGTGCGGTGGACCAAGAGCGGCACCACGACCGCCGCCGGCACGACCGGCGGCAACTGGCTGGACAAACTCGCCTTCTACCGCAGCTCGCCCATCGCGCGCACCTACACGCGCGTGAGCGTGGCGTACTTCGGCAAGTACGGGCTCAACCTGAACACCCAGCGTTCATGAACGATGAACCCAAGTCTTCTCAACCACGGATGAACACGGATAGACACAAATCGTCGCTCCCGGTGGACCCTCAAGCGGCCCGAATCAAAGCCCTTTCATGTCCAGGGGTGAAGTTTGTGTCCTTCTCCGTTCTCTCTGTTGCCTCCTGTAAACCTGCCTTGATTCCTTTTTGCGTCTCTTTGTGACTTTTCGTGGCCACAAATCTCCCGCGGGGTTCACCCTGGTCGAGCTGCTGATCGGCGCCACGCTCTCCGCCGCCATCATGGCCGCGGTGCTTTCGAGCTACATCTACCTCGGGCGCAGCCTGACCCGCCTGGGCAACCAGCAGGCCCTCGAGACCGAGGCGCGGCGCACGCTCGGCTACTTCACGCAGGATGTCCTGACCGCCACCGGCCTGTCGGGCACGCCGAGCGCCTCGAGCGTCACCTTCACGCTGCCGGCCGCCAACGGCACCATGACCGTGGCGTATGCCTACGATAGCACGGCCGGCACGCTGACGCGCACGCCCGGCAGCGGCACGGCGGTGGTTCTGCTCCGCAACATCACGAGTCCCGGTTGCATTTTCCGCTACTACGATAGCGCCGGCTCAGCTTATGACAATGGTTCGTCGCCCTACACGACGGTCACCACCTACTCCGCCGGCATCAAACAGGTCTCGCTCCAGTTCAGCACGCAGGTCGGCAACGCGAGCAACGGCACCCGGACCCAGGTCTACCAGGTCGCCTCCAGCCGCCTCGTGCTGCGCAACAAAACCCTGCTCCCGTGATGTTGAAACAACCACGAATGGATTCCGCGTTGGCGCCTGGTGTTTCACGAGTCGCGCCTGCTTCGCGTTCCTTCGTGTCCCTTCGCGGTTTCAATGAAATGCCTTCCGCTCGCGCCACCGTCAGCCTCGTCGCCCTCTGCTTCGTCGCGGTGCTGGGCATCGTGCTGGGCAGCTACATCGCGATCTGCTCGCGCGCGATGAACCTGAGCAACCGGTCCTATCAGGCCGGCCTGAGCCAGCAGCTCACCGAATTCGGGCTCGAGGAAGGCCTGCGCGCCTTCAACCGGAACGACTGGAGCGGCTGGGCCAGCAACCCAAGCGGCATGTCCGGCGGCACGACCGCGTGGACGCTCGACACCACCAACAAGCGCGCCTCGCGCACGATCACGCTTGACGCCACCAAGCTCGGCCAGGGCGCCACCGCGACGGTCAAGATCCGGATCGATAATTACGATGCGAATTATTTGGATGCGGTTTGGAGCAGCACGACTACTTATAGGGTCAACGATCTCGTCGGTTACAACGGCATATGGTATCGTTGCGTTCAGAATCATTCCCCTAGTCAGACGCCGGCGAATATTAGTAACTTGTCGTATTGGGTGCCCATGCCTATCGGGCCCAATTGGCTCGCGAACCATGACTATGCTATCGGGGATATGATCTTCCAAGGACCCTATTGGCGGCGCTGCACTACGGCACATACTAGCGGCGCCACATTTACCGCGGGCAACTGGACCACGATTCCAAACCTCTATGGCGATGTGAATGGCAGCACGTATTACTACTTTAACGATATCGCTTATTATCCGGGCAATCAGACATGGTACATCTGCACGGCCGGCGGCTGGGGTGCAGGTGCAAGCTACACTACTGCTCCCATTTCCTGGCGATTCGACTCCGGAAGCAAATCATACGCGATGGGTGACTTGGTTTACTACAGCGGTGCATGGTACCGCTGCATCCTGTCTCATACCAGCAGTGGCGCACGTGTTCCAGGCACCGGTGGTGGTTCTTCATACTGGACCAATGCTCTGACCAGCATGTGGGGGTGGAACAGCACCGGTATAAATTACAACATAGGCGATATAGTTTACTACAACACCACCACACAGTGGTATAGATGCATTCAAGCGCATTCGGCTAGCAGTACCCGCACCCCTGGTAGTGCAGGCGGCGCGGCCTACTGGTCGAATGCTCCGCTTTATTCGCCCGAATGGGACGCAGGAAAACAATACAGCCAGAATGACACCGTGTATTACAACGGCACGTGGTACCTGAGCTTGGCGAACAGCAATGTCGCGCAGAACCCCGCAACGGCCACCGCGTCGTGGATCGGGGCCGACACGACCAACGCCAGCTACCAATGGAACGCCACCACCGCCTACGCGGGCAACGCCTATCGCTGCTACGGCGGGGCGTGGTATAAATGCCTCGTCGCCAACACCGGCCAGAATCCCAACAACACGACCTATTGGACGCCCACCTGGACCAATTCCTACGGCGTGACCACCGGCGCCTCGATCATTTATGCCGAGGCCTCGGTTGCCCTAGCCAATAGTCCCGCGCTCTGGACCCAGATCCGGGCGGTGATCAACCCGGCTCCGCTCTTCCCCAACGCCGCCGGCGCCACCGGCGACCTCACCATCACCACCGGAACCGGAACCGTGGACAGCTACGACTCGACCGCCGGCGCCTACGGGGGAGCCAACGTGGGCTACTCCGCGGTGCTGGCGTCGGGCGCGACCCTCGCCATCAATGGTACCACAACAGTGAAGGGCTATCTCGCGTGGCCCACCCCGGCATCGGGCATCAGCAGCAATACCACGGTGTGGAGCAGCACCAGCCCGTCCATGCCCAAGGTGGATCCGACGCGCGTCAGCCGCAGTCCCTACATTCCGCAGTTCGACATTTTGCCAGCAAGCGGGCTAGCCTCCAGTTTCAGTTCTGTTCCCAAAGGCGTCGCATTGCCGACACCCACAGTTAGTAGTGTGTCCATTGGAATACCAGGTGCCGCCACCCCCGCCCGTTATTACTATACTGGAAATCTAACGATAGGCGGTGGCGCAGTAATCCAAACCCTCAATATCGATGGACCGGTGATCCTCTACATCAGTGGCGATTTGGTCATGACTAGCACTGGTGGAGGCACCTCCAACGTTGGCATCATCAATATCAACGGCACCGGCTCCGCGGAAATCCACGTCGGCGGCGGCCTCAAGGTGGATTCCGGCAGCGACGGGATCGTGAACAAGACCCTCGACCCCAAGGCGCTGACCATCCTTTGCGACAGCAGCGGCACCACCAACCAGTTCTACAACGAGGGCGCGAACGCCTTCTATGGCACGATCTACGTCCCGAAGACCACCGCGACCAATGGGTTCTCCTTCAACTATGGTGACACCAACGCGACAACCCAATACGGCGCCGTCTCCGCCTCGAAGATCACCTACACCAACAGCGCCAATCTGCACTACGACACCTCACTGCGTTACGCCGTCACCCCGGGCGTCGACCAGCCCTACGCCGTGACCGAGTGGCGCGAGCTGCCCGTGACCGAGCAGGCCACGATGCCGTAGGCGGGCTGCGCCCGCCGGTTATTGGATATCCGTTGGAGGTTACTGCCGCGGGCCCGCCGGCGGCGGGCCGGTTATTGTCGGGGTGTCATTGGGCAAGTGAGCCCGATCGCTGGCCCAAGTCTGTACTCTACCCTCCGTCTTCCAATGCTGGCTGCTGCCAGCCCGGGACCAGTCGCCCGGTCTTCGCCGTGGCCGCTCTGTCCTCTGTCCACCGTCCTCCGTCCTCCGTCCTCTGTGTCCCCGTGCTCCCTGCTCCCTTCTCCTTTCTCCCGTCCCCCACGCCTTCGGCGCGGGGGACACCTTGACGCCGGCCCCCGGGCCTGAATAGTCATCCCCCGGCCCTCCTCCCCCGTGCTTTTCTCCAGTCGCAACTCCCGGCGCAGCCTGCTGATAGAAATTAATCCCTATCAGATCCTCGCCGCCGGCATCGACCGGGGCGAGGACAGCGCCACGACCGTCGATTGCGCTGCGGAATTCGAGGCGCATGACGAGGCCGGCCTCCGCCAGTGGCTGGCTGCCAATTTCGAAAAGCCCAACACCTGGGTGCCGGCCATCGCCGGCTTCGTCCCGCCCGAGGCGCTGATCCAGCGCGAGAGCATCGTGCCGCGCCGGCTGGCCGACGACAACTACCTGCCCGAGCTCGTCCGCGACCAGTACAAGATCGAGAACCCCGCGGTCTGGAAGCTCCAGGCCCTGAGCCCGCTCGAGGGCGAGCTCATGCCCGCCGAGGGCACGCAGCGGCCGGCGCTCGTCTGCGGCATTTCGCACTCCGACGTGCACCTCATGCAGCAGCGCCTGCTCGACCAGCGCCTGCTGCCCTACCGCCTCGAGATGGGTCTCCTGCCGCTGCTCGGCTCGATCTCGGAATACCAGAAGCGGCAGAACGAGAAGCGCGCGATCGTGGTCGTCGTCATCGAACAGGAGCACACCACCGCCTACATCATCGGCAAGGAGGGCGTGCACACGCCGGCGCCCGTCCGCCACGGCTTCTCCTCCATCGTGGGCTCCGCGCGCCGCGAGTTCGAGCTCACGCACGCCGGCGAGGTGCGCGAGCGCCTGCACCACGCGGACGACGAGCTGCTGCTCCGCGCCTCCAAGTTTGTCCGCGCCATCGGCCGCGACCTCAAGCCCCTCGTCGATTCCTACGAAATGACCACCGGCCAGCCGGTCGGCGAAATCTTCTGCGCCTACCTGCCGCCCGCGCTGTCGTGGATCTCCGAACCGCTCGCGCACGTCATCGGCCGCACGCCCTTCACCCTCGACTGCACGGTCTGGCAGGCGAACGTCGGCATCACCCTCGGCGAGGGCGTGCCGCCGCTCGGCCAGCACTGGCTCGGCGCCCTCAGCCTCATCGCGAAGCTGCCCGCCGGCACCCCCGACAAGGCCGCCAAGGCCGACGCCTCCTACCACGGCCCATGGCGCGTGGACTGCCGCATCTCCGCCGCCCTGCCGAGCGGCGACCTCGTCCGCCGGCGCTTCGTGACCAACGCCATCGCCGGCACGCTCGCCGCCGGCGCCGTCATCGTCACCGCCTGGCAGCTCTACGTGAGCAACACGCTCAGCGCGGACATCGCCTTCTGGACCCAGCGCATCAAGGACAACCAGCAGCAGGTCGAGGAGCTCAACGCCCTCACCCGCAAGCTGGGCGACCAGACCGCGCGCATCGACCTGGCGAGCGCCCAGATGTCGGGCCCCTACGTCGTCTCCGACCTCATCATCAGCTTCGGCCGCACCCGCCTCGACAAGATGTCGATCGAAACCATCCGGGGCTTCGCGGGCGGCGTGTCGCTGCGCGGCTCGCTCCGGGAGCCGGCGGAACAGGCCGCCCAGACCCTCCGGACCTACGTGAACACCCTGCGCAAGGATCCGGAGATCGGCTCCAAGTTCGGCGTGATCGCGCTCGTGAGCCTGGAGCGCAATGACGCCGCGGACAGCGTGGACTTCGAGATCGCCTGCAAGCTCAAGGAGGGCAAGCCGTGACCTTCACCCAGTTCCTCGCCTACATCCGGCGCTACCCGCTGGTCGTGACCTGCATCATCCTGATCGTGGGCCTCGGCATCGCCAGCTACTACCTGCGGGAAAACCAGCAGAAACTGGCGAGCAACCACGACGGGGTGCGCCGCAACGGCGAGGATGTGCTCCTCTCCCTCTCGAGCCTGCCGCGCGTCACCTCCGAGCTCGCCAGCGTCACCGAGGCGGTCGACTTCATCGACGCCCACCTGATCCGCGAGGGCGACCTCGCGGAGAACCTCGGCTACTTCTACCAGCTGGAAACCGTGAGCCGCATCAAGCTGGCGCAGGTCAGCCAGCTCAGCTCGCAGCCCGCGGCGGCCGACAGCCCCTTCATCACCATCCCGTTCTCCGTGCGCGCCACCGGCTCGTACCGCCAGATCATGCGCTTCATCCGCGAGCTGGAGACCGGGCCGCGCCTCTGCCGCATCCAGACCTACTCCCTCACCGGTGGCCTGGACGACAAGGTCCAGCTCGACCTCACCCTCGACATGCTCGGCCACCCCTGACCATGAAGCCGACCCGTTTCCTTTCCCTGGTTGCCCTCGCGGCGTTGCTCATGGTCCCGGGCCTGCGCGCCGCCGACAAGGCGGTCATGCCCAGCGGCGACGCCAAGAAACTCGCGGCCCGCTACGCGCTCACCCGGAGCCGGATCGACGCGCTGCTCGGCGCGCGCCTCCGGCCGGTGCCGCTCCCGGCGGGTGCCCTCCCGAATCCATTCTACAAGGCGGATCCCGCGGCGATCGCCACCCCGCCGCCGGATAAATTCGAAGCCCCGGTGGCGCCCGACGCCCCCGACCTGAGCGACATCGACGTGCTGACGAAATACGCCACCGCCCTGAAGATCGGCGGTTACCTGACCCTCGGCGGCCAGCCCCACGTGGCGATCAATGCGGTCATCTGCCGGGTCGGCGACGTCGTCACCGTCGGCACCAAGGACCACCCGATTTTCCTGCGCATCGAGGGCATCACGCCGCAGGAGGTCACGCTCAAGCTGAATGACGCCAGCTACAACGTGCCGATCCGGAAGTGACCGGGCGCAGGAGCGGTGGCCGCGGACTCCCCACCGGCAACAACCGCGATTGGATTCGAAAGCCATGAAACCATGGATTCCCGGCTTCCTGGCTTCTGAATAAAGCTTTCCTCGTTTGAAATAAGACCGCCGGCACCTACTCTCATTTTTCGCATGAAGCTCCCCCGCCTGCTGTCCTGTGTTCTCTGGCTCCTGCCCCTCTGGCTCACGGCCGCCCCCGGCCCGGTGCGCAAGGGCGCCGTGCAGGCCGAGCTGGTCGCGGCCGACGCCTCGATCCAGCCGGGCGCGGTGTTCCGCGTGGCGCTGCGCCTCGACCATGACGAGCACTGGCACAGCTACTGGATCAACCCTGGCACCGGCTACCCGACCACGCTGAAGTGGAAGCTGCCGGAGGGCTTCAAGGCCGGCCCCATCATCTGGCCCACGCCGCACGTCGTGAAGGACACCCGCGGCAACATCACGGGCAACGGCTACGAAGGCACCGCGTTCCTTTTTGTCGACCTCACCGCGCCGGCGAACCTTCCCCCGGGCGAATCCGTCACGCTCCGCGCCAAGGCCGACTGGCTGATGTGCCGCGAAGTATGCATGCCGGGCATGGCCGACCTCGAGCTCACGCTGCCCGTCCGCGCGGAGAAGCCCGGGCCCAACATGGAGGTCGCGCGCGTCTTCAACAACGCCGCCGCCGACCTGCCCCAGCCGCTCGCCGGCTGGTCGCTCACGGCCACCCGCAAGGACCACCACCTCATTGTCCGCGTGGTCCCGTCGGCCGGCACAACCCACCACCCGCAGGACCTCCACCTGTTCGACACCGCGGGGCTCGTCGACTACGCCGCCGCGCAGCCGGCTGCGGAAGAAAACGGTGCCGTCGTGCTGACGCTTCCCATCGCGAAGGACGCGCCGGCCGATGTCACGCGCCTCAGCGGCGTGCTGGTTTCCAGCAACGGCTGGGGCGGCACGATCCCCGGCCACGGCGCGACGTTCGACGTGGCGCTCCAGCCAAGCAATCAGCAGTCAGCGGTCAGCGGTCAGCCAACCAATCCTGCTCCTGCCGCGCCGAAGCCCGGCGCAGGCGGGTCCGGTTCCCGCTCTCAACTCTCAACGTTCAACTCTCAACTGCCAGCGCCCGGTTCCGGCAGCCTTGTCGGAACCCTGCTCTTGGCGCTCGCTGGCGGCCTGATCCTCAACCTGATGCCCTGCGTGTTCCCGGTGCTGGGCATCAAGGTGCTGGGCTTCGTGAACCAGTCCGGCCACGAGCGCGGCCGCGTCATCGCGCACGGCCTCGTCTATTCCGCCGGCGTGCTGCTGTCGTTCTGGCTGCTCGGCGGCGTCATCCTCATCCTGCGCGCCGGCGGCGAACAGGTCGGCTGGGGCGCGCAGCTGCAGTCGCCCGCCTTCGTGTTCGGCATGGCGGCGTTCCTGCTCGTCTTCGCGCTCAACCTCAGCGGCCTGTTCGAGATCGGCCTCGCCGCGACCGGCGTCGGCGCGGACCTGCAGCGCAAGGACGGCTATGCCGGCTCCTTCTTCACCGGGGCGCTCGCCGTGCTGGTCGCCACGCCGTGCAGCGCGCCCTTCCTCGCGCCCGCACTGGGCGCGGCGCTCTCGCCCGCGTTCTCGTCCGCCCAGTCGATGGGCATCTTCACCTGCATCGCGCTCGGCCTCGCCGCCCCGTACCTGCTGCTGTCGATCTTCCCCGCCGCCGTGAAATTCCTGCCGCGCCCCGGCGCGTGGATGGAAACCTTCAAGCAGGCGATGGCCTTCCCGCTCTACGCCACCGTGGGCTGGCTGCTCTGGGTGCTGTCGGCGCAGGTCAACGACGGCAACGGCCTGCTGCTCGTCGTGTTCGGCTTCGTGCTCATCGCCATGGCCGCGTGGGCGTACGGCCGCTTCGGCCAGGCGCACGGGAAGCCCGGCCGCCGGCGCTTCGGCTTCGTCTTCGCCGCGCTGCTGCTCGGCGGCGGCCTGTGGCTCGGCTGGCCGAAGCCCGCCGAGGCCGCGCCGGCCACCGCGTCCGGCTACGCGGTGCAATGGGAGCACTGGAGCCCCGAGGCCGTCGCCGCCGCGCAGGCCGCGGGGCGCACGATCTACGTGGATTTCACCGCGCGCTGGTGCTTCACCTGCCAGACGAACAAGGCGGCGGTGTTCACCTCCGGCGCGGTGCTCGCGGAGCTGGAAAAGAAGAACGTGCTGCTGCTGAAGGGCGACTGGACGAACCGCGACCCGGCCATCACCGCCGAGCTCGCGAAGTGGGACCGCTCCGCCGTGCCCTTCAACCTGGTGTACCGGCCCGGCGCGGCCGAACCGGTGGTGCTGCCGGAACTGCTGACGCCCGGCATCGTGCTCGACGCGCTGGCGAAGTAAGCGGCGCCTTGCGCCTTGCTCCCTGCTCCCGGCTGCGCCATTTCGTGGCGCTTCCATGCGCGATCCCGCCCACACCCGTTCCGTCGGCCTGCTGGTCGGCGGCGCGCTGTGCTGGAGCCTGGCGGGCGTGCTGTTCAAGTACGTCGCCTGGTCCGGCCTCGCCGCCGCCGCGGGCCGCGGGCTGATCGCCGCGCTGTTCCTCCTCGCGGTCTCGTGGCGCGCGTTGCGCTTCACCTGGTCGCCGCTGCAGCTTGGGGCCGCCGCGGCCTACGCCGCGTGCACCGTGCTGTTCACGCTGGCCAACAAGATGACCACGGCCGCCAATGCGATCCTGCTCCAGTACACCGCGCCGGTCTGGATCGCGCTGCTCGGCGCCTGGCTGCTGGGCGAGCATCCCACGCGCGCCGACTGGGCCACCATCGCCGCCGTGCTCGGCGGGCTCGCACTCTTCTTCTACGACGGCCTGCAGCTGCACCACCTGCCGGGCATCCTCGTGGCGCTGGCGAGCGGCCTGGGCTTCGCGGTCATGACGATCCTCATGCGCAAGCAGAAGGCCGGCTCCGCGCTCGAGTCCATCATCCTCGGCAACTTCCTCAGCGTGCTCGTCGGCCTGCCGGCGCTGTGGCACGCCCCGGCGCTTTCGGCCGGCGGCTGGACCGCGCTGCTCCTGCTCGGCGTGGTGCAGCTGGGCCTCTCCTATCTGCTCTACGCGAAGGCCATCAGGCACGTGACCGCGCTCGAGGCGGTGCTGATCCCCGTGTTGGAACCCATCCTCAACCCGGTCTGGGTGATGCTCACCGTCGGTGAGCGGCCCAGCCGGTACGCGCTGCTCGGCGGCCTGGTCGTGCTCGGCGCCGTCACGCTCCGCGCAATCAGCTCGATTCGCCGGCCGGCCGCCGCAACCTGAT
>CAYZSN010000188.1:0-83325 GCA_964481095.1 uncultured Oleiharenicola sp.
GCGCCGGCGAGGGCCTCGTCTCGCAGCTGCTGGCCCGCCGCGCCGAGCGCGTGTGGTGCATCGACAATTCCCCGAAGATGGTCGAGGTCGGCACCGAGCTGGCGAAGAAGAACGGCCTCGCCAACCTCGCCTACAAGCTCGGCGACATCGAGCAGGTGCCGTTGCCCGACAAGTCCGTCGACCTCGCCATCCTTTCGCAGGCCCTGCATCACGCCAGCCACCCGCAGACCGCGGTGAACGAGGCGTTCCGCATCCTCAAGCCCGGCGGCCAGCTCCTCGTCCTCGATCTCCACGAGCACGACTTCGAGAAGGCGCGCGAGCTCTACGGCGACCTCTGGCTCGGCTTCAAGGAGAGCGCCCTGCACGGCTTCCTCAAGGCGGCCGGCTTCACGAAGGTCGAGGTCACGGCCGTCGCCCGCGAGGAGAAGGAGCCGTATTTCGAGACCCTGCTCGCGACCGGCTTCAAGCCGGCCAAGTGACCGGCGCGCCGCGCCGGGTCATTCCGCCTTCATCCGCTCGTCGTAGAACGCCTCGATGAGCGCGAAGGTCTTCTTGGGATCGGTCTGCTTCAGCGCCTCGGCGGCCAGCGCCTGCGCGTCGGACATCTTCATCGCGCGGACGAGGTAGCGCACCGAGGGCACCAGCGTGGGCGTCATGCTCAGCTCGTCCACGCCGAGGCCGAGCAGCAGCGGCGCGTAGAGAGCGTCGCCCGCCATCTCGCCGCACACGCTGACCTTCAGTCCTCGGGCGTGGCCGGTGTCCACGATCTGCTTGAGCGTGCGGACGACGGCCGGGTGCGTCGGGTCGTAGAGGTGGGCGATGCGGCTGTTGCCGCGGTCGATGGCCAGCAGGTACTGGATGAGGTCGTTGGTGCCGATGCTGAAGAAGTCGCTGCGCTCGGCCAGCAGGTCGCCGGCGATGGCGGCGCTGGGGATCTCGATCATGGCGCCCACCTTCATGTGGTCGTCGAAGGCGAGCTTGCGCTGCACCAGCTCGGCCTTGGCTTCGGCCAGCAGGGCGTTGGCGCGCTCCATCTCCTCCGCGCCGCTGATCATCGGGTACATCATCTCGACCGTGCCGTGGGCGCTGGCGCGGAGGATGGCCCGGAGCTGGTTCTTGAACATCTCCGGGTTCTCGAGGCTCATGCGGATGGCGCGAAAGCCGAGGAAGGGATTCGCCTCGGGGCCGATCAGGTGCGGGTCGCCGGGCAGCGGCTTGTCGCCGCCGACGTCGAGCGTGCGGATCGTCACGGGAGCGGGCGCGAGCCCGGCCACGATCTCCTTGTAGGCCGCGTACTGCTGCTCCTCGGTGGGCACCTTGGTCGAGGAGAGGAAGAGGAACTCGGTGCGGTAGAGCCCGACGCCGGCCGCCCGGTACTGCTTCACCAGCGCGATCTCGTCCGGCTTCTCGATGTTGGCGCGGAGGGTCACCGCCACGCCGTCCTGCGTCTCGGCGACCAGCTCGTTGGCGGCCATCATCCGCGACTCGAACGACTGCTTGGCCTTCTGGATCTTGCCGTAGCGGAAAAGGGTCTGCTCGGCGGGGTTGATGATGACCGCGCCTTCGTAGCCGTCGACGAGGAGCCAGTCGCCGTCCTTGATCTTCTTGGTCAGGTCCCCGGTGCCCACGACCGCCGGGATCTTCATCGAGCGCGCCACGATCACGGCGTGGCTGGTGCGGCTGCCCTCGTCGGTCATGATGCCGAGCGCCGCGCTGCGGTCGATGCCGGCCGCCTCGGAGGGCGAGATGTCGGCCGCCACGATGATGCGCTTGTCCACCAGCGCCGTCAGGCTGCCGGCGGTCTGCCCGAGGAGCACGTGCAACAGGCGCTTGGCCACGTCCTTCAGGTCGGCGGCGCGTTCGCGCAGGTACTCGTCGTCGATCTCGGCGAAGGCCTGGATGTAGCGCTGCGCGACGGCGTTGAAGCACGTCTCGATGTTCAGGCCGCTTTTCTGGAAATCGCGGATGGTTTCGCCGATCAGGGCCTGGTCCTCGAGCACCATCTGGTGCGCGTCGAAGATGAGGGCCTCCTCCTCGCTGAGGTTCTTGGAGACCTGGTCCTGGATCTTGGCGATCTGCTGGCGCGTGGTGACCAGCGCCTGCTCGAAGCGCGCGATTTCCGCCACGCGCTTGTCCGGGTCGACCGTGTACCGCGGGATTTCGAGCTCGCTCTGCAGGTACAGGAACACCTGGCCATACGCGATGCCCTTGGAGGCCGCGAGGCCCTGGATGGTGATTTCGCTTTTGGCGGAGTTACTCATGCGCGGGCGCGCCGCGATTAACAAAGCCCGGTTCGAACCGGTCAATGCGGAACTGGGAAGGTGCCGCCCGCTGATGGCCGACCGGTCGCGCCGCGCCGGGGCGGTGCCCCCGCGGGAAGTCCTTCAGGGCAGACGCGCTTCCTGCACGAAAGTTACCCCGCCCCAGCATTCCCGGATCAACTGTCTCATTTGCGTTACAATCGCCGCGGCGTCGTCCGGCAGCAGCGCGAAGCACGCGCTGCCGCTGCCGCTCATGGCGATGGTGACGCCGAATTCCCGGCGCAGCCGCTCCGCCAGCACGGGCAGCGCGATGTATTTCTCGAAGGCCGCCGGCGCCATGTTGTTGAACAGGAGTTCCTCGGCCGGCGCGGCCCCGTCGAGCCAGGCGGCCAGGCGCTCCTCGGCGGCGGCGGCGGGCAGGTAATCGCCGCCGCGCGCGATCATGCGCTGGTACGCCCACGGCGTGCCGATGCCAAAGCCGGGTTTGAACAACAGGACCCGCCGGCCGCGCAGCCGCGCGGCGGCCCCGGCCGGCAGGCCGTCCACCCGTTCGCCGCGGCCGCGCATGGCGGCGGGCGCGCCGCGCAGGAAGAGCGCGCAGTCCGACCCGAGCATTGCCGCCACGCCGGCCAGCTGGGCGGCGTCGAGCGGATGACCGGCCAGCTGGTTCAGGGCGCGCAATGCCGCGACCGCATTGCTGCTGCCCTCGCCGAGGCCGGCGCCCGGCGGGATGCGCTTCGTCAGCTTGAAATGCACCGCGCCGCGCCACGCCGCCGCCACGGCGAACGCCTCCGCGGCCTTCAGCACGAGGTTGCTGGCGTCGAGCGGTATGTCCGGATGGTCGCAGGCGAGGCTGAACCGCGTTCCCTCGCCGGCCGTCGCGAGCGCGGCCTCGAGCTCGTCCCCGAAATCCAGCGGCGCCACCACCGACACCAGGTCATGGAACCCGTCGGGCCGGCGCCCGGTCACGGCCAGGAACAGGTTGATCTTCGCCGGACTGAAAACGGAAACCTGCATGCGTCGGCCCTCACTAATGGACCTGAATCCCGCCCAATCCTAGCCCAAAAGCCCCGGCGATTTCTCTCTTTGATTACCGGGCATTAGTCTCCATTAATGGTGGTCCCACATGCCTTGCGACCTGATCCTGGCCCTCGATGTCCCCACGCGTGAAGAAGCCGCGCCGATCCTGCGCCAGTTGCGCGGGCAGCTCCGCTGGGTGAAGCTCGGCCTGCAGATGTTCACCGCCTACGGGCCGAACTACGTGCGCGAGGTCGCCGGCATGGGCTTCGACATCTTCCTCGACCTGAAGCTGCACGACATCCCGAATACCGTCGCGAAGGCCGTCGAGTCGCTCGGCCCGCTGCCGATCAGGATGCTCACGCTGCACACCTCCGGCGGCGGCGAGATGATGCGCGCCGCGGCGGCCGCCCAGCAGAAGACCAATCCCCACCTGCTCCTGCTCGGCGTCACCGTGCTCACTTCCACCGACGCCGCCGGGCTCAATGAAATCGGCGTCATCGCCTCCCCCGCCGACCAGGTCGCACGCCTCGGCAGGCTGGCCATCGATTCCGGCCTGCGCGGGCTCGTCTGCTCGCCGCTCGAGGTCGAGCTGCTGCGCCGCACGCTGCCGGCCTCGACCCAGCTCGTCACCCCGGGCATCCGCCCCGCCGGCGAGTCCGGCGGTGACGACCAGAAGCGCGTGCTGTCACCCGCCGACGCCGCGCGCGCCGGCTCGAGCTACATCGTCGTGGGCCGGCCCATCCTCAAGGCCGCCGATCCCGCCCTCGCCGCCCGCCAGATCCTCGCCGAACTGTCCGGTTCCTGAGCGGTCTTTCAACTTTCACCCTTCAACTTTCAACTTCGCCCCATGAGCCGCACCGCCGCCATTCTCCTCGCCGCCGGCAGCAGCCGCCGCATGGGCGACAGCGTCGCCGACAAGATCCTCGCACCGCTCGGCGGCAAGCCGGTCTTCGCCCACACGGCCGCGACCTTCGTGCGCAGCGGCGTGGTGGATTTCTTCGTCGTCACCTACCGCGACCAGGCGCAGATGGTCGCGCTCTCCGCCTACGCGCCGACGCCGACGGTCTTCATCCGCGGCGGCGCCGAGCGGCAGGATTCCGTCGCCGCCGCGCTGGCCGAGCTGCCCGACGACATCCGCCACGTCTTCATCCACGACTGCGCCCGGCCCCTCGTGCGCGAGGAACAGCTGGCCACGCTCTACAAGATCGTCCGGCGCGAGGGCGCCGTCGTCCTCGCCCGGCGCGTGACCGACACCATCAAGGAGCACCGCGGCGAGGGCCGGCTGCGCACCCTCGACCGCCGCCGCCTCTGGGCCATGGAAACGCCGCAGGTCTTCTCGCGCGAGCTCATCACCCGGGCCTACGCCCGCGTCGCCCAGCGCAAGCTCGCCATCACCGATGACGCCGCCGCCATCGAGGCGCTCGGCCGGCCCGTCGCCCTGCTCGAAAACCCGCACCCGAACCCGAAGCTGACCACGCCGGCGGACCTGGCCTACCTGGAATTCCTGCTCACGCCGCCCCTGGCGGGTTCGCGCGCGCCCTTCCCCGCATGAACCTCCGCATCGGCCACGGTTACGACATCCATCGGACGGTGGCCGGCCGCAAGCTGGTGCTCGGCGGCGTCACCTTCACCGCCGACTTCGGCCTCGACGGCCACTCCGACGCCGACGCGCTGACCCACGCGATCTGCGATGCGCTGCTCGGCGCCGCCGGCCTGCCCGACATCGGCCACTTTTTCCCGAACACCGACCCGGCGTACAAGAACGCCGATTCGCAGGTGCTGCTCGGGAAAGTCGTCGCCGCCCTGCGCGAGCGCGGCTGGGCGCCGGCCAACGTCGACGCCACGCTCATCGCGGAAAAACCGAAGATCGCCCCCCGCCTCGCCGAGATGAGGGCCGCCCTCGCCACATCCACCGGCCTGCCCGTGGATGCCATCGGCCTCAAGGCCACCACCAACGAGGGCAGCGACGACGTCGGCCACGGGCTCGCCATCGCGGCGCACGCCGTGGCGCTGATCCGGAAGATTTAGCCACGAAGAGTCACAAAAATGCACGAAAAGCAGACCAGCCGCTGGTCTTTCCTCGGTTCAATTTCTTGTGCCTTTTTGTGCCTTTTTGTGGCCACAAATTCAGGGTGTAAGAAGCGCGAAACCGACGTCGACCGCGGCATCCGCGAGCAGGTGCTGCACCGCGGCCTCTCCGCCGACCTCTCCAGCCTCGACCCGCACCTCATCACGGGCCTGCCCGAGATCAACGTCGCCTCCGCCCTCTTCGAGGGCCTCGTCGGCGAAGACCCGGTCGACGGCCACCCGGTGCCCGGCGTGGCCGAACGCTGGGAAACCTCCGCCGACGCCCTGACCTGGACCTTCCACCTCCGCACCAATGCCCGCTGGTCCAACGGCGAGCCCGTCACCGCCTCCGATTTCACCCGCTCGATCCGGCGCGTCCTCGAACCCGGTTTCACCGACAACGCCTCCCTCCTGTTCGTCCTCACCAACGCCGAGGCCTGGCACCGCGGCGACCTCAAGGATTTCTCCACGGTTGGCGCGCGCGCCGTCGATCCCCAAACCCTGCAACTGACGCTCGCCCACCCGGCGCCTTACCTGCTGACGCTGCTGTCGCATCCCGCGTGGTATCCCGTCTACCTGCCCGCGCTGGAAAAGGCCGGCGGCGCCCTGCAGCGCGACTCCACCTGGACGGACCCGGGAAACTTCGTCGGCAACGGGCCGTTCGTGCTCAAGGCCAACCGGCGCGGGGAAGTCATCATCGCCGACAAGTCCCCGACCTACTGGGACGCCGCCACCGTGCGGTTGAACTCGATCCATTTCCATCCCGCCGCCGACGTCGACGGCGAGGAGCGCGCCTTCCGCGCCGGCCAGCTGCATATCACCGAGGCGCTGCCCGTCGGCAAGGTCGAGAGCTACCGGCGCGACCATCCCGGGGTGCTGCGCATTTCGCCCTTCCTCGACACCTATTTCTACCGGCTCAACATCACCCGCCCCGGCCTCGACAACAAGCTCGTGCGGCAGGCGCTCTCGCTCGGGATCGACCGCCGCGCCATCACGGAGAAGATCACCCGCGGCGACCAGCAACCGGCCCGCTTCTTCACCCCCTTCAAGCTCAACGACGAAACCGCGCCGGCGTACGACCCCGGGCAAGCCCGCGCCCTGCTGGCGCAGGCCGGCTATCCCGAAGGCCGCGGCCTGCCGCCGCTCGAGATCCTGATCAACAGCTCCGGCAACCACCGCGTCATCGCCGAGGCCATCCAGCAGATGTGGCGCCGGCTCGGCGTGCAGGTCGAGATCAACAACATGGAGCAGTCCTCGCTCTTCGCGAAACGCCGCGCGCTCGATTACTCCGTGCTGCGCTCGGAATGGGCCGCCGACTTTCCCGACCCCAAGAGCTTCCTCGATGTCTTCCGCGGCGGTTCCAGCAACAACCACACCGGCTGGGCCAGCCTCCCCTACGACGCCCTGCTGCGGGAGGCCGACCTCACCGCCGACCCGGTCGCGCGCGCCAGGCTGCTGCGGAACGCCGAGGCCGTGCTCGCCGACGAGGCCCCGATCATCCCGCTCTATCATTTCACCACGGTGCGCCTGGTGCACCCGTCCGTGCGCGGCTGGCATCCGCTCCCGCTCGACCGCCATCCCTACAAGCAGGTGTGGCTGGACGGCGGAAATCGGGAAAACTGAAAATCGGTCGCCTGCAATCTGAAATTCCAGCTTACCGGTTTTCGATGCCCGATTTCACGATGCGTTCGAGAAGCTCCATTGGCCGCCTGCTCGGTGCAGTCTTCATCCTGGCCGGCGCCGGCTGCGCCAAGCGCGAACCGACTCCCGCCTTCGCACAGATCCTCCGTATCAGCCAGCGCAACGAACCCGCCACGCTCGACCCGCAGCTGGCCGCGCTGCCGGACGAGTTCTTCATCATCCGGGCGCTGAGCGAGGGTCTCGTTATCCCCAATCCCGGCGGCGGTCCGCCCCTGCCGGCCGCGGCGACCCGCTGGGAGCCCTCGGCCGACGGCCTGACCTGGACCTTCCACCTCGGCGGCAGCCAGTGGTCGAACGGCGACCCCGTGACGGCGCAGGATTTTGTCTACACGATCCACCGGGCACAGGACCCGGCCACCGCGGCGTCCAAAGCCGCGCTTTTCCACGACGTGCGCACGGCCGCCGCGCCGGACAGCCACACGTTGGTCATCACGCTGGCGCGCCCGATGGCCGATTTCCCCGCGCTGGTCGCCAGCGGGCCGTGGATCCCGGTCCATCGCGCCACCGTGGAGAAGTTCGGCCGCGACTGGACACAGCCCGGCCATTTCGTCGGCAATGGCCGCTTCCTCCTCCTGGAATGGCTGCCGAACCAGCGCATCGCGGTCCGGAAAAATCCCCGGCACCGCGATGCCGAGGGCACCGAGCTCGCCGGCATCGACTTCGTCGCGTTCGACAACGGCGAAACCGAGGAACGCGCCTTCCGCGCCGGCCAGGTCGACGTCACGATGGCCGTGCCGACCACCAAGCTCGCCACCTACCGCAACGCCGACCCGGGCATCCTGCGCACCGTGCCGCTGCACGAGACGCGCTACCTCGTCCTCAACACCACCGTGGCGCCGCTGAACGACCTGCGGGTGCGCCAAGCCCTCAGCCTCGCGCTCGACCGCGGCGCGCTCGCCGCCAAGGTGCTGAAGGCCGGGCAGCGCCCGGCCCTCAGCTTCGTGCCGCCGGGCCTGGGCGGCCACCAGCCCGCCACGCGGCTGGGCGAGGACGCCGCCGAGGCCCGCCGCCTGCTCACCGCGGCCGGCTTTCCCGGCGGTCGCGGTTTTCCGAAGCTCGAGCTGAGCGCCTGGCCGGTGAGCACGCCGCAACTGGAGGCGATCCAGCAGATGTGGCGCGACCAGCTCGGCATCGAGGTCGCGCTCGTCCAGCGCGAGGCGCGCGCCCACCTGGCCGCCCTCGCCGCCGGGAATTTCGAGATCGGCTTCGCCACCGTCATCCCCGACTACGACAGCGCCGCCGACCTGCTGGGGCGGCTGACCACGGACAACGCGAACAACTACCCGCACTGGAGCGATGCGGAGTACGACCGCCTCGTGGCCGCCGGCGGCCCGGCCCTGCCCGCCGCCGAAAGCCGCTTGCTCGCGGCACTCCCGGTGATTCCACTCTACTTCAACACGAAAAATTTCCTCCTCCGCCCGGCGGTCCGCGGCTGGAAGGAGGACGCCCTTTGGACCCGCTATTATGACCACCTCTCGCTCGGGAAATGACAGGCCGAAAACTGAACTGCGCTGCGGCTACCCCGCTTCAGCCAGAATGACATCGCTCGTGCATGTCATCCTGGGCCGGGCGAAGGATCCATTCATAATGCTGTTGGCGGCCGCGCTGTCCGCCATCGCCCAAGCCGCCCCGGCCACCATCTCCGCCGCCAGCATCCTCGAGCACACCAAGGTGCTCTCGTCCGACACCTTCGAAGGCCGCGCGCCGGGTTCGGCCGGCGAGGAAAAGACGGTCGCGTACCTGGTCGGGGAATTCAAGAAGCTCGGCCTCCAGCCCGGCAATCCCGACGGCACCTTCCTCCAGGATGTGCCGCTGGTTGGCATCAGCTCGACGCCCTCGCTCACGCTGACGATGGACGGTAGGACGATGCATCTGGAGAATATCAACGACTACATTGGGCCCTCGAGCCGGGTGACACCCCACGTCGAGGCGAAGGACACCGACGTCGTCTTCGTTGGCTATGGCGTCGTCGCGCCGGAGTATGGCTGGGACGACTACAAGGGGGTCGACGTGAAGGGCAAGACGGTCGTCATGCTCGTCAACGACCCGCCGGTGACCAAGGCCGATGGCACCCTCGACGACACCATGTTCCGCGGCAATGCCATGACCTATTACGGCCGCTGGACCTACAAGTACGAGATCGCCGCCGAGAAGGGCGCCGCCGCGTGCCTCATCGTCCACGAGACCAAGGCCGCAGCGTACCCGTTCGCCGTCCTCGTCGGGAGCAACACCCGGGAAAACTTCGAGATTGCCTCGCCCGACCGCAACGCCGGCCACGTCGGGATGCAGGGCTGGCTCACGGTCGACGCCGCCCGCAAGGTCTTCGCCGCCGCCGGCCAGGACTACGATGCGCTCAAGGCCGCCGCCGCCCGGCGGGATTTCCATCCCGTGTTCCTCGGCGCCAAGGCGTCGTTCGCCGTCGACAACGTCCTGCGCAATGTCGCCTCGCGCAATGTCGTCGCCCTGCTGCCCGGGTCCGACCCGCAGCTCCGGGACGAGTACGTCATCTTCACCGCGCACTGGGACCATCTGGGCAAGGACGACCGCCTGCCCGGCGACAAGATCTACAATGGCGCCGCCGACAACGCCGCCGGCGTGGCCGTGCTGCTCGAGCTCGCGAAGGCCTACGTCGCCCTGCCCGCCGGCGAGCGCCCGAAGCGCAGCATCCTGTTCCTCGCCGTCACCGCCGAGGAGAAGGGCCTGCTCGGCTCGCGCTACTACGCACGGAACCCGCTCTACCCGCTCACCAAGACCGTCGCGAACATCAACATGGACGGCGCCAACCAGTTCGGTCCGACGAGCGACATGGCCACCATCGGCTTCGGCGCCTCGACGATCGACGACATCGGCATCGCGGTCGCGCGCGAGCAGGGCCGCGAGATGAAGCCCGAGGCGCACCCCGAGCGCGGCTCCTATTACCGCAGCGACCATTTCGAATTCGCGAAGGTCGGCGTGCCCTCCTACTACCCGAAGAACGGCCAGGCCTACATCGGCCTGCCCGCCGATTTCGCCGAGAAGCAGACCAACGACTACATCGCGAACCGCTACCACAAGGTCGGCGACGAAGTTCAGCCCGACTGGACCTTCGCGGGCGCCGCGCAGGACACCGCCTTCCTCTTCGAGGTCGGCCGCCGCATCGCCAACGACGCGCAGTGGCCCGAATGGAAGCCCGGCAACGAATTAAAGGCCCGCCGCGACGCGATGCTGGCGGCCAGGCCGGTTGAAAGGTGAAAGCTGAAAGGCACGGGCCGCCGCTCCGGGTTGCGGCGTCTTTCAACCTTCACCTTTCAACATTCAACTGCATCGTGCCCCCATGTTCCGCTTCGTCGCCCGCCGGCTGCTCCAGACCATCCCGGTCCTGTTCGTGATCGTCACGGCGACGTTCTTCATGGTGCGTTTCGTGCCGGGCGGCCCGTTCACCGGCGAGAAGGCCATCCCGCCCGAGATCCTGAAGAACCTCGAGGCGCACTACGGCCTGGACCGGCCCCTGTGGCGCCAGTACGCGGCCTACCTTGGCCACGTGGTGCGCGGCGACCTCGGCCCGTCCTTCAAATACCCGAACCGCACCGTCAACGAGATCATCGCGGACAAGCTGCCGGTTTCGCTGGAGCTCGGCGGCTGGGCGCTCCTCGTCTCCTTGGGCGTCGGCCTGCCCCTCGGTATAGCCGCCGCCGTCCGCAAGAATACATTCATCGACTATGTCTGCAGTGCGGCGGGCCAGATTGGCATCTGTGTGCCGATCTTTGTCGGCGGCCCGCTTCTGGCGCTGTTCTTCGGCATCTATCTGCACTGGTTCAATGTTTCCGGCTGGGACGAGCCCTTTGACCGGGCGCTTCCAGCCCTGACCCTCGGGCTGGCCTATGCCTCCTACGTCATGCGCCTCACGCGCGGCGGCATGCTTGAGGTGCTCAACCAGGACTTCATCCGCACCGCCCGCGCGAAGGGCGCCTCGGAACTGCGCGTCATCTTCCGCCACGCGCTCCGCGGCGGCCTGCTGCCGGTGGTGGCCTTCCTTGGGCCCGGCATCGCCGGCATCCTCACCGGCTCGTTCGTCATCGAAACGATCTTCCAGATTCCCGGCCTCGGGCGCGAGTTCGTGAACAGCGCCTTCAACCGCGACTACACCATGATCCTGGGCACCGTGATCCTCTACGCGACGCTGATCATTGTCTGCAACCTGATGGTGGACGTCGTCCAGGTGTGGCTCAACCCGCGCCTGAAATTCGAATGAGCGCGGCTCCCTCCACTTCCCTTCCCGCCGTCGAGCGCGGCTCCTCGCTCGGCCGCGATGCGTGGCAGCGCCTGAAGCGGAACCGCCTCGCCGTCGCCGGCGGCGTCATGTTGCTGCTGCTGGCGATGGCGTGCGTGCTCGGGCCGTGCGCCAGCGCCTACGGCTACGCCGACCAGAACCTCGACAATACGTTCGCCCCGCCGAGCGGCGCCCACTGGCTCGGCACCGACCAGCTCGGCCGCGACCTGCTGGTGCGCGTGCTTTACGGCGGCCGCATTTCCCTCGGGGTCGGCCTGTGCGCCACGTTTGTCGCCCTGACCATCGGCGTCGTCTATGGCGCCGTCGCCGGCTACCTGGGCGGCCGCGCCGACGCGGTCATGATGCGCCTCGTCGACATCATCTACGCGCTGCCGTTCACCATCTTCGTGATCCTGCTCATGGTCTTCTTCGGCCGGAACATCATCCTGCTCTTCGTCGCCATCGGCGCCGTCGAGTGGCTCACGATGGCCCGCATTGTCCGCGGCCAGATCATGGCGCTGAAGAAAATGGAGTTCATCGAGGCCGCCCGCTCGCTCGGCTACGGCAACCGCCGCATCATCTTCCGCCACCTGCTGCCCAACGCGCTCGGGCCGATCATCGTGTACACCACGCTGACGATTCCGGCCGTCATGCTGCTCGAGGCGTTCCTCAGTTTCCTCGGCCTCGGCGTGCAGCCGCCGATGAGCTCGTGGGGCACGCTGATCAAGGACGGCGCGGAGAAGATGGAGGAATATTGGTGGCTGCTGGTCTTCCCCGGTGCGCTGTTCTCCCTGACGCTTTTCTCGCTCAACTTCCTCGGTGACGGCCTGCGCGATGCGCTGGACGTGCGCTCGGCCAGGGATTAAGCAGCTCTTCCATGCCCCACTCCTGCCGTCATCTCGCCGCGATTCTTCTTTTGGCGGTCGGTTGGCCGGGTGCGCTTGCTGCTGCGGTCGAGTCCGGCACCGTGATTACCCGGCAGGACGTGCAGGAAGGCTACATCGCCGTCACGGGTGGCAAGGTGTGGTATCGGATTATTGGCGCGGACAAACCCGGCATCCCCCTGCTCGCCCTGCACGGCGGCCCGGGCGATACCAGCGGCGGGTTTACCTACCTGGAGTCGCTCGCGGACGAGCGACCGGTCGTTTATTATGACCAGCTGGGCTGCGGCCTGTCCGATCGTCCCGCCGATGCGACTTTCTACAACGTGGAGCATTTTGTTGAGGAACTCGGGCAGGTGCGCACGGCGCTCGGGCTCAAGCGGGTTCATCTGTACGGCCACTCGTGGGGTTCGATGCTCGCGACGGATTATATGCTCACCCAACCCGCGGGGATTGTAAGCCTGACGCTCGGCGGCCCCTGCCTGAGCGCCAGCCGGTGGGTGGCGGACCAGCGCGCGTACCTTGCGGAAATGCCTGGCGATGCGCTGGGCATCGTGCTGCGCAACGAGGCGGCCGGCACCTTTGACGACAAGGAATACCGGCGGGTGGAGAAGGATTTCTTGAAACTCCACGTGTACGGCGGGCCGTATCGATCCGACTGGATCAGCCGCGGCCTGCATGGCGATGCGGTCTACTCCTTCATGTGGGGCCCGAGCGAATTCTCCGCCACCGGCACGTTGAAAAGCTACGAACGGGTCGAACGATTGCATGAGATTCATGTTCCCACGCTGTTCGTGTGCGGGCAATATGACGAGGCGACCCCGGCCGCGACGGCCCTTTATCAAAGCAAGATTGCCGGCGCCCAGCTCAAGGTCCTGCCGAACACCGGGCACGCCGGCCTGGTTGAGAAGCCCGAGGTTTATTGCGCGGTACTCCGGGAGTTTCTCCACGCACACGACATGCCATCGGGGAAGGACTGATGGCCGCGAAGCGGCCGCAACGTTCAACGTGCAACCTTCAAAGTCCACCCCCTGGACGTTGGAAGTTCGATGTTGAACGTTGAATGTTCAGTTCGACGACACTTTTCCGTCTGGCCACGGTCCTGTGTCCCCTGTCTTCTGTCCTCTGTCCTCTGACGCCCGATGTTCCGCCGTTTCCGCCCCTATTTCCGTTACCTCCGGTCGAACCGCGCCACGCTGGCGGCAGCAGTGTTCTACGGGCTGCTCTTCGGCGCCACCAACGGCCTCGGCCTGCCGATGCTGATCAAGTACGTTTTCCCGGCGATCTTCGATCCCAAGGGCGGACACTCCATGCCGATGGCCGACGTGGTCCTGATCGCCGCCACCGTGCCGATGCTTTTCCTGCTCCGCGCGGTCAGCAGCTTCCTGAACAGCTATTACGTGCAGCTGACCGGCGTGCGCATCCTCGAAAGCGTGCGGCTGGATTATTTCCGCAAGCTGCAGGTGCTGCCGCTTTCCTTCCTGCAGAAGGAATCCACCGGCGACCTGCTCTCGCGCGGCATCGCCGACAGCGCCCAGCTGCAGTCCACCCTCACGCTCATCGCCAATGACGGCGTGAAGCAGCCGATGGCGCTCCTTGGCGCGCTCGGCTTCCTGGTCTGGCAGGCCTTCGCGACCGACGGCGCGCTCACCGTGCTCGTCTGCCTCGCCATCGTGCCGCTGACCGTCCTGCCCGTGCACTACGTGGGCAAGAAGGTCGTGAAGCGCGCCCAGCAGGTGCAGGACGAGCTCGGCGACGTCTCCTCCCAGCTGAACGAAAACCTCGCCGCCGCCCGCGAGGTCCGCGCCTTCGGCCTCGAGTCGCGCGAGACCGCGCGCTTCGCCCAGTCGACGAACCGGCTCATCGTCGCGCAGATGAAGGTCGTGAAATACGCGCAGGCCCTTACGCCGGCCATCGAGCTGCTCTCGGCGGTGGGCATCGCGGCCACGCTGATCTTCGCCTACTATTCCGGGGTGAAGCTCGAGACCTTCCTCGCCATCATCAGCGCCCTCTACCTCTGCTACGAGCCGATCAAGAAGCTCGGTTACCTCAACAGCGAGATGAACCGCGGGGCCGCCTCGCTCACGCGGCTGGAGTACGTGCTAGACGAACCCGTGACCATCACCGACCCGGCCTCGCCCGTGCCCGTGGACCGGCTGCGCGGCCGCGTCGCCTTCGAGAACGTGACCTTCGCCTACGGTGACAGCCCGGCGCTCCAGGATGTCACGGTCGCCATTCCTGCCGGCACGGTGTGCGCGCTCGTCGGCCCGAGCGGTGCGGGCAAGAGCACCTTCGCCAACCTCGTCCCGCGCTTCTACGAGGTGGCCGCCGGCCGCGTCGTGATCGACGGCCTCGACGTGCGCGAGATGAAGCTGTCCGACCTGCGCCGCAACATCGCCCTCGTGTCGCAGGAGCCCGTGCTCTTCAACGACACCATCTACCACAACCTCGCGCTCGGGAAGGGCGCCGCGTCGCGCGACGAGATCCTCGGCGCCGCCCGGCTGGCGCACGCCGACGAGTTCATCAGCAAGCTGCCGCAGGGCTACGACACGATGGTCGGCGAACGCGGCGCGCTCCTCTCCGGCGGCCAGAAGCAGCGCATCGCCATCGCCCGCGCCTTCCTGCGCCACGCCCCGATCCTGATCCTCGACGAGGCCACCAGCGCGCTCGACTCCGACAGCGAGGCCGCCGTGCAGGATGCGCTCCGCAAGCTCGTCCAGGGCAAGACCGTCTTCATCATCGCGCACCGCTTCAGCACCATCCGCGACGCCTCGCTGATCCTCGTGTTCGACCAGGGCCGGATCGTGGCGCAGGGCGACCACGCGACGCTCTATGCGGGCAACGCCCTCTACAAGTCACTTTACGACCGGCAGGCGACCGCCTGACCGGGCCGCCCGCGTCCCGCACAAAATTTCGCGGCCGGTGCAACCTGCCCCCCGCCGGCATCGTCTGGATCCGGAGCCGTCCCCACGCCGTCATCCCGCCATGTCCCCCGAGAAAAGGCACAAAGTGATCATCACCGGCACAGGTCGCGCCGGCACCACCTTTCTCGTGCAGCTGTTCACCGCGCTCGGCCTCGACACGGGCTACACGGCCGACAACTGGCGGGAGGACTACCTCGACCATTGCGAGGCGGGGCTGGAATGGGATCTCGAGGATCCGGCGTCCCCCTACATCGTCAAGAACCCCGGGCTCTGCCAGACGCTGCCCGCCGCCCTGGCGCGGGAACGGATCATCATTGATTGCGCCTTCATCCCGGTGCGTCGACTGGAGGACGCCGCGCTCAGCCGCATCCGCGTCGGCGGCCAGGGCCGCACGCCCGGCGGGTTGGCCGGCACCAGCGATCCCCGGGAGCAAAAGGCCCGGCTGGCCGAGGGCTTTCACCAGCTCGTGGAAACCCTCGTGGCCCACGACATCCCCCATGTGTTCCTGCATTTCCCCCGCTTCGCCTCCGATGCCCGCTACGCCTTTGCCAAACTGCGCCCGGTGCTCGGCGCCATCGGCGAGGAGGAGTTCACCGCGTGCTTCGCCCGGGTGGCGCGACCGGACCTGATCCATTCGTTCGCCGGCGGCCTCCCCGCGGATGCCGGCCGGCCGGCGCGGATTTTCGCGCGCCGGCGGTTCAACCGGCGGATGATCCGCTACAGCCTGCGGAGCCTCGCCGCCGCCGGGCTGGTGGCGGTGGGCTGGCTCGCCGAGAAGTGGTTCATTCCCTGACCCTCGCGGCCACGCCGGGCAGCAGCTCGCTGGCGTCCTCCTCCTCCGGGATGGCCTGCACCAGGGCGGCCAGCGCGGCCGTGCAGCTCTTGCGGCGGCAGGTCAACCCCGAGGGCTCGTAGCCGTTCCCCCCGAAAAGGAGCGCGGCGTGCCAGCGGTAGAAATGCCAGAGCGGCCAGGAAAAAAATCCGGCGCGGGTGCGGCGCAGCAGCGCCAGGTACTGCCGGGCGAACCGGGCGTCCCCGGCGGGCACGAGACGCCGGGCTAGCAGCGCCTGCAGCAGCGCGATCCGCTGGGCGTGCTCAGCCTGCAGCCGCCGCCAGCGGGAATTCGCCGCGTGGTAGGCGTTCCCCGCGTGAATCCGGTAGTGCACCAGGCATTCGTCGACGAATTGCACCGGCCCGTGGAGCGCGGCGCCGACGCCGAGCCACCAGTCATGCGGCACGCCGCCGGGAAACCCCGCCAGCTTCGGCGCGAGGTCGGCCCGGAACAGGATGGTGTGGCCCACGATGGAATTGCGGTAGAGCAGCCGGCGCCAGTCCTGCCCGCTGAACTTGCGCTGCGCCGCGACGCGGTGGGCGAAGCGCCGCGGCACCCGTCCGCCCCGAAACTTGCGCGAGCCGTGGTGCAGCAGGCACGCCGCGCCATCCCAGCACGCCCGCATCCGCGCCAGCTTGCCGGGCAGCCAGATGTCGTCCTGGTCGGCCAGCGCAATCCACGGCGAGCGCGCCAGCGCGATGGCCCGCTCGAAGTTGCCCGCCGGGCCCAGGCGGCGCGAATTCCGGAACACCCGGAGGCGCGGATCCTCCGCCGCGTGCCGCTGCAGGATGGCCAGGGTGCCGTCGGTCGACACGTCGTCCGCGGCCACGATCTCCGCCACCCCCTCCTGCTCGCGGAGGGACTGCAGCTGCTCGTCGAGGAATCTCGCCCCGTTGCAGGTGCAAAGGACGATACTGAAGGGGTCGGCCCGGGTCCACATGGTGTGCGTGCGCGGGGAAAATGACGCCCCGGGCACGGGGATTGTTTCAAAAAATTCGTGCCAATCCGCCCCGGGCATGGCTCAGTTGGCGCATGCCGGAGCAACCGAACGTTTTTTCGCGCGCGGTCGAGAACCTGATCGCGGGCTTCCGCGACCTGCCCGAGGACCGCGGCCGCTCGAAGCGGCGCAAGGCCGTGGACCTCGGCACGCTGGTCGACGAGTTGCTGGTGAAGCACCGCATCAGCCACGATTCGCTGGAACACAGCATCCGCGAAAAGTGGCCCGGGCTCGTCGGCGCCGCCAACGCCAGCTACTCGCATCCGCTCGTGGTCGAGAAGGGCCTGCTCGTGGTGCTGGTGTCGCATGCGGTGGTCCGCAACGAGCTGTTCCTGCACAAGGATTCCATCCTCGCGAAGCTCAAGCTGCTGCCGGGCTGCGGCGGCATCAAGGGCCTCGCCCTGCGCAGCGGTTGAACTCGGTTCCCTGGACGTTGCGCGTTCGAGGTTGAACGTTGAAAGTTCAGTTCGATCAGTTTTCCTCCGTCCCATGCCCCTTTACCCCCGGCTGCTCGTCCTGCTCGCGTGCGTTTTCGCCGCTTCCGCCTCCGCCCAAACGACCGTTCCCGCCAACGATCCCCGCATCGGCCTGATGGGCCGCACCGAGTTTGCCGACGGCAAAGTCCGGATGGGGTTTCCGGGCATCACGGTGCGCTTCACCTTTCGCGGCCCGGCGCCGGTGATCAAACTCACGGCGAGCAACGCCAACTGCTACTTCAACCTGGCCTGTAACGGCTGGGATCCCGTGGTCGTCCGGCTCAAGGAGGGCGCGAACGAGATCAGACTGCCCCCGGGCTCCGTCGCGCCGGAGGAGGGCTGGACGGTCGAGCTTGTGCGCCGCACCGAATCGTGGATGGGCACCGCCTCCTTTGGCGGGCTCGTGCTGCCCGCCGGCTGCGAACTGCGGCCGGCCCCGTCCTGGCCGCGGCACAAGCTGCTGGTCATCGGCGATTCGCTCACCTGCGGGGAAGACAACGAATGCTTCCCTCCCGAAAACGACCGCACGCCGCGCACCACCAACATTACCCGCTCGTACGGCATGCTGCTCGCCAAGTGGCTGGACGCGCAGGTCCACATCGTCGCCTACGGCGGCCGGGGGCTGGTGCGCAATTGGGACGGCCGGCGCGACGTCAACACCGTACCGGTCTTCTTCGAGCGCTCCCTGCCCGATGACCCGGCCACGAAATGGGACCACAACAGCTACCAGCCGGATGTGGTCATCATCAACGACGGCACCGACCACGACAAAGACATCCTGCCCGAGGCCGAACTGACCGAAGCCTATGCGGCCTTCGTGGCCCGCGTGCGCGCCGTGCACCCGCAGGCCTGGATCCTGATCAGCGAAAGCGGGTTTCATCCCGATGCGGCCAGCGGCCGGCCCACGGGAATGCGCGAGAACACGCTCAAGACGCTGAATGCGGTCATCGCCCGCCGCCAGGCCGCCGGCGACGATCGCATCCGGCTCGTGCGGTGCGGATTCTTCCCCAGCACTCCGCCCAATCCCCACGTTGTCGCCTTCCAACACGAGCAGATCGCCCTCACTTTTCTTCCCGTGATCAAGGAAGTCACCGGGTGGTGAGCGTACCCGGAACCGGCCGGCACCGCCGCAGTCCCGTTCCCCGGCGGAGGATGACGCAGGACATCAAGTCATCAGCGCAGGCCGCTCCGGCGAATCGCGCGAATTAAGATTCCTTCTGGAGCGCCAGAAATTAGGTGGCCGCCTCCGCGTTAAATCGCGGTGACGCAGATACTATCACCATCACGGGAGGCGACTGGCTGGCACCTTTCGTGCTCTCGTAGTTTCATTGCTCGAAGCGAGCGGTTCTTTGTTCCCCCAAGCCAGTACCCCACCGGCGATTCTCGGACCGGACCTTCCCGGGAAACACCAATTAATCAGAGGGAACAACAACCATGTGCGCTTCATCCGCTTCACGCGCTGCCACCGCGACCTATCCGTCGGTGACCGTACTGCCGTTTCCGGGCTCTCCCAGAATGATCCCGGCCCCGCCCCCCGGGGGAACCGCGGGACCATTCGCCAACCAGACCACCGAGCCACACACCGCGCCGCGCGAATTCACTTTCCTGCTCGCGGCCTTCTTCATGGTGGGCGACTGGCTGGTTGCCGCGTTCGCGATCTTCGCCGGGCTCCAGGTCCGGGAATGGCAGCGGGCCGGCACGGTCTTCGATGCCGCCCGGCGCGTCAGCTGGGATTCCTCCCTGCTGATGTGGGGCGTGGGCGGCGGCGCGATCTTCGCCTGGCTGCTGGCGCTGTTCCGCACTTACGACTCGTCCAACCTCTACCGCGTCCAACGCTGGTTCAAGAACGCGATCAAGGCGGTCTTCTGC
Source organism: uncultured Oleiharenicola sp. (assembly GCA_964481095.1). GTDB lineage: Bacteria > Verrucomicrobiota > Verrucomicrobiia > Opitutales > Opitutaceae > Lacunisphaera. The sequence goes on from CAYZSN010000188.1 coordinate 19,278, forward strand.
TGGTCCATCCTCGTCTGGGCCTGCCTTGGCGTCATGCGCGTCGTCGAATTCTCCCCGCGCCTCGGCGTCATGTACAGCATGGTGACGCTGCTCGCCGGCTTCACCTTCTGGCGCATGACGGCCTTCATGTTTCTCATCCAGCCGCGCGTTCGCGAGGCCGCCAGCAGCCGGGTGATCGTCGTCGGCTGGAACGAGCGCGCCGCGCACCTCCGCCAGGCGATGCGGCGCGACCTCGGCCAGCTCCAGGAAATCATCGGCTGCGTGCCAATGCCCGGCGGCCGTTTCGCGGCCCCGCCGCCGGCCGAGGTCGCCGTCCTGGGCGACTATTCCGCCCTGCCGCAACTGGTGACCGAATGCCGGGCCAACTCCGTCATCCTGTCCGATCTCTCGTGTTCGTCGCGTGAGATCAACCACCTGATCAAATTCTGCCAGCGCGAGATGCTCGGGTTCCAGCTCGTGCCCGAGTATTTCCCCGCGCTCAACTCCGGCCTGCAGGTTGAGACCACCAGCGGCGTGCCGTTGCTCGGGGTGCGCCAGTTGCCGCTCGACCGCACGATCAACCGCGTTTTCAAGCGCGTCATGGACATCGCGGGCGCCGTGGTGGGCCTGCTGCTCTGCGCCGTGATCATCCCGCCGTTCGCGCTCCTCGTTTACCTCGAGTCGCCCGGCCCGATCTTCTACCGGCAGCTTCGCACCAGCCGCAACGGCCGCGTCTTCCACATCTACAAGATTCGCAGCATGAAGTTGAACGCCGAAGCCGGCTCGGGTGCGGTCTGGTGCAAGAAGGAAGACAACCGCCGGCTCAAAATCGGCACCTTCATGCGCAAGATCAACGTCGACGAACTCCCGCAGTTCTGGAACGTGCTCGTCGGCGACATGAGCCTGGTCGGCCCGCGGCCCGAGCGTCCCGAACTGATCGAGAAGTTCAAGGACACGATCCCCAACTACAACGCCCGCCACGAGGTCCGCACCGGCATCACCGGCTGGGCCCAGATCCACGGCCTGCGCGGCGACACCGACCTCACCAAGCGCATCGAGGCCGATCTCTACTACCTGGAGAACTGGAGCCCGTTCCTCGACCTGTACTGCCTCGTTTCCACGTTCTTCAGGATCAAGAACGCCCATTGACCGTGTCCCGCCCCCTGCGACCACCGAGCCCGCTCCTTCCGCACCGCACCGCTCCGGCCCGGTGCACGCTGGCCGTGGCCCTGCTGCTCGGCCTCGGCGCCCGGGCCGGTGCGGCGTTCTGGCAAACGCCCCGGTGGGCACTGGGCGCCGCGGCCGAAGCCTCCACCGGTTACGACAGCAACCTGTTCTCGCGGGCGGGCAGCGACGGTGACGGCTACGTGCTGCTGACGCCTTCCCTGTCGCTGCGCCGGCTGAATTCGCTCACGCACCTCGAATTCGACACGTCAGTTCGGTCCTACACTTTTTTCGACCGCAGCGACCTGGACTCGCTCGACCCCTCCCTGTCGCTGCAGGTGCGGTACCCTTCCGATGAGGAAGTTCTGGCCACCGAGGAATTCGAAGCGCACCTGTCCCGCCGGACCGAGTCCAACGCCGATGTCGGCGGCCGCCTGCGGCGGGACGATTTCTCCGCCCGCTGGGAGGGAAGCCTCAAACCCACCGGCAAGCTGACGCTGGTGCCGCGCGCCTCCTTCAGCCGCACCGACTACCTCACGCGCGGGTTCAACACCAACGATTTTGCCTCCGCCGGCCTCACGCTCGCGTTCGTCTCCAACGAGCGGCTCCAACTCGGCGCGGGCTACGACTACGAGTGGAGCCGCTCGAAGCCCGACAATCCCGCGGTCGGCCTGACGCAGGGCCGGCGGCACGTTGTCACCCTGCGCGGCCGGGGAGAGTTTCTGCCCAAGGTCACCGGCTACGCTTTCGTGGGCGCAAGTTATAACGATTACAGCGGTGCCGTTAATTTCACCGATTGGGATCTCGAGGCCAACGCCAGCATCGCCTGGCAGGCCACCATCCGCGGCACGCTCACGGGCCGGGCCAATCGCATGACCTACTTTTCCGCCGACGGCTCGGCCACGACTTTCTCCGACCTGGGGCTCGAGTGGACGCAGGAGCTGGCCGGCGGTTTTTTTGCCTCGCTCGGTGCCGGCGGCGGAAGCGCGGAGTATCGGTCACGTTTCCGGCCCCGCACGGTGGACCATTACGGCGCCACCGCCGAGCTGCGCTACAGCCTGACCGAGCGTTTCAGTGCCAGCGTGAAGGCCGGCGCCAACGTCCAGGACTCCGACGATCCCTTCGATGACTACGACCATTACACCTTCCTCGCCAGTGCCACCTATAAATTCTAACCCCGCCCGCCGATGAAATTTGCGCGTCTTCTCCTTCCCCTGCTGCTCGCCACCCCGCCGGCTCTCTTCGCCCAGGGCGCCGCGAATCCGGCGACCGACAGCGCCCGCTCGGACTACCGCATCGCCCCGCGCGACTCGATCCAGTTCCAGGTCTACAACCAGCCCGACATGACGACCGTCCAGCGCGTGACGAGCACGGGCGAGGTCCGCCTGCCGCTGATCGGCACCGTCAAGGTCGCCGGCACGACCTTGCGCGAGGCGGAGGTGCTGCTCGAAACCCTTTATCGGACCGACGGGTACTTCGTGGAGCCGCAGGTGATCATCTCCGTCCAGCAATACGGTGATCGCTTCGTGGCCGTGCTGGGGCAGGTCAAGGAGCCCGCGCGAATCCCCCTCGCCGCCGAGGACGGCAGCATCGGCATCCTGCAGGCGATCACCCAGGCCGGCGGCTTCACCCGGGTGGCGCGCACCGACGCCGTGCAAGTGCTCCGCACCAGCGCCAAGGGGAGCGACGATGAACGGCTCATCATCAACATGGATGACATCCTCCACCCCAAAACCGCCGCCAAGGCGCAGGAATTCCAGCTCCGGCCCGGCGACATCGTTTTCGTCCCTGAACGCGTGTTCTAACCCACTCCCAACATGTCACGCTCCGATGCCACGCCTCCGTTCCCCCTGCCGCCGGACTCCGGCCGTCAACCTGCGCCCGCGCCCCAACCGGCCGCCGTTCCCGCCAGCAACGGCAACGGGACGCATCACCCCAACGGCCACAACGCCACCAACGCGCCCTTCTTCGGCACGGCCGCCCCGTTCGGCCACACCATCGCGCCCTTCGGCGGCACCCAGGCCCCCTTTGGCCAGCCTCCCGGCAATCTCCCGCCCTATCCGCGCGCGCCAGGCCAGGAGGAGCTCACCCTCAGCGACCTCGGCCCGCTCACCCGCCAGCTCCTCACCCAGGTCCGCGCCCGGTGGCTCGCCGGCCTAATCGCGGCCGTCGTGACCGTCGCCGCCGCCGGCTGGCTCTTTTTCCGCAACCCGCCGGAATACATCGCGGAGACGACCCTCCTCGCCCAGAGCTCGCTGGACAAGATCCTCAACACCTCCGACAGCCCGGCCGCCGACAGCGGCCAGCTGCACGAGGAAAACACCCTGCGCAATCACCTGTCGGTGATGACGAGCCGCACCTTCCTCACGCGCGTGGCCACCAGCCTCAAGCCCGACGAGGTCGCCCTCGTCACCACGCCCTATATGAACAACGGCCAGGCGGCCGATCCCGACTTCCTGCCCAACCTGCTCAGCAGCAAGATCGACATCGAGCGTGAGCGCGGGCGCGACTTCTTCACCATCGACATCCGCCACCGCTCGGCCGACGTCGCGGTGATGCTGGCCGACCACTTCACCACGCAGTATCTCCTCTACGTCCAGGACCAGTACCGGGCCGCGAGCGCCACCGCCGCCGACATCCTCCAGAAGCAGGCCGACGCGCTCAGCGCCGACATCCGCCACCTCGAGGATGAGCGGCGCGAATACCGCAAGACCTACAACCTGATCTCCGTCGAGGAGAACCAGAGCATCATCTCGGAGCGCCTGCGCCGCATCAACGCCGCGCTTTCCGACGTCCGCGTGCAGCGCGTCGGCTTCGAGACCCAGCTCAAGCAGGCGCAGGCGGATCTCGCCACCAGCCAGACGCCCTACAACAACTCGGTGCTGGCGGCCTTCGGCAACAACCAGGCCCTGCGCATCGAGCTCGACCGCATGCGGTCGCAGGTCGAGATCTATGCCAAGGAGTACGGGCCCAACCACCCGAAGATGGTCGAGGCCCGGCGCACGCTCGCGGGCCTGCAGCAAACGCTCGAAAGCAACTTCCGCCTCGCGATGGCCGACCTCCAGGCGAAGCTCGACCTCGCGACCGCCTCGGAGAAGCAGCTCAACAACGAGCTCAACACGGCGTTCAACCAGTCGCTCGATATCGACAAGCTCGCCGGCAGCTTCAACTCGCTGGGCGACGAACTGGTGGCCAAGCGCAAGACCCAGGCGCTGCTCCTGCAGAAGATCTCGCAGACCGCGGTCACCGGGCAGATCTCCACCGACGTCATGCAGATCGTCGACCCGCCGTACCTGAAGCGCACCAGCCTCAAGCGCCAGCTGCTCTTCGCCGCCCTGGTCATGATGCTGGCCGGCGGCGCCTTCATCGGGGTGCCGCTGCTCCTCCACGTCTTCGACGAGCGTCTCTCCGCCACCACCGACCTCGAGAGCCTGCTCGGCAAGGAGCTGCTCGGCGCCGTGCCGCGGCTGACGCGCACGCGGGCCGAGGACCGGCCGCACCTGGTGCGCGACAACGTCGATCTCCCCTCCGTTGAGTCCTTCCTGAGCATCCTTGGCCAGTTGGAGCTGCTCACCAAGAAGCCGCTGCCCAAGCGCATCCTCGTCACCAGCACGCTGCCCGGCGAGGGCAAGTCCATGGTCGCCTCCAACCTCGCCGCCACCTTCACCCGGCTCGGCCGGCGCACGCTCCTGGTGGATTGCGATTTCCGCCGCCCAACGCAGAGCGTGATCCACCAGATGCCCGAGGGCCGCGGCCTGCTCGTGTGGGCCGCGAACGGCTTTGCCCAGAGCGGCGATCTCTACGCAACGGGCGGGCCGCTCGGCCTGACCCGGTTGCCCGACGGCACCTTCTTTCTCCCGGCCGGGGCCATCGACGGCCAGCCCACGCGCCACATCATCACCGCGGGCATGTCCCAGCTGTTCGACCGCCTGGGCGAGTTGTTCGACGTGGTCATCGTCGACACGCCGCCCGCCGGCGTCTTCCAGGATGCGCTCATCCTCGCGAAGTACTGCCACGAAACGATTCTCGTGGCCCGCGACGGCCGGGCCCAGACGCCGCAGGTCAAACGCATCATCGCCGAGATCGACAAGACGTCGTCGCCGGTCGTGGGCCTCGTCCTCAACGCCTTTGCGCCCGGTGCCACGCATCCCGGCCTCGCCTACCGCCACCTCGCCGACAAGTACGGCTATGGGTACGGCTACGGCAAGGACGGGAAGAAGCCCGCCGCGAAGCTCGCGCCCCAGGCCGCCAAGGCCTGATCCCGGCCGGGTGGCGCCGTCTCGCCGCCCCCCGCCATCCGGCGGAAAACAACATGCCTGCACCCGCGCTTCACCGCCGGTCCGCGGTCACTCCCGGAAGTGACGGGGCGAAGCTCGGGCAGCTCGCGTGCTACCCGATCATTGGTTTGGGGGACTCGCTGAATGCTGCCAACTAATCTAAGACCCCTGCTTTCGAATCGGGCCGCAGGAAATTTTGCATGGTTGGTGGCCGACCGGGGCATTCGTCTGACGCTTGGTCTTTTCGTGGCAAGCTGGACCGCACGCTACCTCGGACCCGAGAACTTCGGCCTATTGAACTATGCTCTTTCGCTTTCAACCATCTTTGCCTCGATCGCCCCGCTGGGGCTCGAAGGGATCGCGGTCCGTGAGATCATCTGGAATCGGGCACAAGCCGGTTCCTATATCGGCACCGCGATCGCACTGCGCTCAGCCTGCGCGCTAGTGTGTTCGGTGGGGTCGATCCTGCTGGTTGCAGCGTTACGCGCCGGTGACAGCATCGCCCTCCTCCTGGTCTCCATTCTCAGCGTGGGAATGCTGGGACAATCGCTCGAGTACGCGGAACTGCTTTTCCGGGCCGACAATAAGATGCCTCAATTGGTTATTCCGCGCCTCGGACTTTTTTTTGTGCTCACCGGGGTGAAGGTCTTATTAGTGCTGCGCGGAATGTCCGTCCAATGGTTTGCGCTCCTAACAGCCATCGAGCAGATTGCGGGGGGTGGGCTCACTTTTGTGCTCCTGCGCCGATATGCCCCGGGGATGCAACTAAGCGTCGCTTGGTCGCGCGGGAAACAACTGCTGCGAGAATGTTGGCCTCTGGCGCTCATGGTGATTTCAATCGTTATATACATGAAGGCGGGCCAGCTGGTGATAGGCGGCTTGCTGGGGGACCGGGCCCTCGGGCTTTACAGCGCAGCGATTAAAATTCCGGAATCTGCCTATTTTCTCCCCACCGCGCTCGCTTCCTCGTTGCTGCCAAGCCTGCTAGCCCGCCTCAAGGCCGGCAGGGACGCCTATGAGGTTGCCGTGCTGCTTTACATGCGCATCAGCGTCTGTATCGGGCTTGGCATCTGCGTGCCGCTTACCCTCGGTTCAACCCTCATCGTGCGCCTGCTCTTTGCCCGCGAATACGTCGAAAGCGCGGCTCCCATGGCGCTCTATTCCTGGACCCTCCCGTTTATTTTCCTCGGCGTTGCACGCACCCAATGCCTCCTCAACGACCGCAAGAACGCCTTGACCCTGATCTTCAGCGTCGTGGGCCTTGTCTCCAATCTCGTCCTGAATTTTGCGTTGATCCCATTGTGGGGAATAATGGGGGCAGCAACCGCCACGGTTGTCTCCCAGGTGCTTTCCTCAGTGGTGGCCAATTGGCTCGTGCCCGCGACCCGACAAATCGCGCGGCAGCAATTCGTGGCACTCCTTACCCCGTGGCGCGTAAAAATCCCGGCCCCTCCTGGCGGGGTGCTTTCCGCCAGTTTGCGGCCGACGCAGATCTAAATTGAGCCCTGCAGCTTCCACCTGCGAGCCGGCCCAGGCGCCTTCGCCCGGTTCCGCCGAAACCAAACCCATGGGGATCGTCCTGCTAGCTCACGCCCCATTCGATTCTCCCTTTGTGGTGGGCAGTCACCACCTTTGGCGGATTTTGCGACGGACCCCCATGGTGAAGGTGATAGGAGTCGAGCCATTCGTGGGCCTCCGCGCGAAACTCGCTTCCGATAAAGACCCCGCCATCCTCACCCCCCGCCTGTGGGCACCCCTTCGCACGTCCAGTCCATTTCTCCGCGAACAGATCCTGAACTTCAATGCGCGTCTTCTGGTCCGCAAGCTCACCGCTTATTTGCATGACCTGCCTGAGCAGCGCTGCGTGATCCTCGACAATCCTTATGCTTGGATGGCCGCCCATGAACTGCAAAAGGACGGCTTTCGGTTCATTGTTCGCCTTACGGATTGGATGCCCGGGCAGATCCCCTCGCCCGACCGGGAAACCAATTTCCGGATGCTCCGCCAAGCGCTAAGGCACTGCGATGCGGTCATCGCGACCAGCTCGCCGATCGCCCGGTCTGTCCGTCTGTTAACGGGGCGGGCTGCAACCGTGATAACGAATGGTGTCGACCAAGCCATCCTGCGGCCCCGGGGAACCGCCGACCGTACGGCCAACCGGGCAATCTACTATGGGGCTTTGGATGTTCGGATCGATCTTTCCGCCCTTCGCGTCATGGCGGATCTTTGCCCCGAAATGGACTTCGACGTCTACACACCCACGGTCCTCACCGCACATCCCGGCCTGCCGGCAAACGTTCACCTGAAGGAAGCAATTCCCTACGTCGAGCTACCGGAGGTGCTGTCCCGTTACGTCTTCGGATTCCTCCCCTTCGCGCCGTCGGTGTCGAATCATGGACGTTTTCCCATGAAGCTTTTCGAGATGCTGGGCAGCGGCGTCCAAATCGTGACGCCACCGCTCGGCTCTCTCGCCGGGCACTATGGCAAGCCCGGGCTGCATATCGCCAATGGATTTGATGGACAGGCGTTGGCCGAAACACTTGGACGCGTGCACCGCAGCTGGATGGAAGCCACCGATGATGCACGCGAAACGATGCGTCGCAACATGCATGACGCCGCAGCCACCCAGACTTGGGAGCGCAAAGTCGCCGAGATCCTTCAAGTATGTCGATTCCCCAGTTGATTGTCCTTGGGAACTTTTTGAAACAGCGGCCTACCGGGGTGCAACGCTACGCGATAGAGCTAACGCGGGCGTTGTCCGCCCGCAATCCGGGCCGGGTTACGTTGTTGACCCCGCCTGGCCTGGAGGTTCCAGCTCGGCTCGCCAGCGTGCCGGCCCAACCGGGCAGTTGCTGGTCCGCTTTGAGCCGGCGCCTGCCGGGCTGGGCTTTCCTCGATGCGCCACTTTACCTCCGACTGAAGGGCATTGGCGACGGTCTCGTCTGGAATCCCTCCAACATTGGTGCACCGCACATTCCCAATCAGATCATTACGCTGCATGACCTGAGCGTACTTGAGTATCCGCAGTATTTCTCGCGCAGCTTCCGTTATAAACACCAGCTCGCTTATGCAGCCACATTGCCCCTGGCCCGCTGCGTAATGACCGTGTCCCATGCCATGAAAGCGGAAATCGAAAGGAGATATCCGCGACTCAAGGGACGAGTGCAGGTGGTCTACAATGGCGTTTCCGAAAACTTCGTGGCCGCAAGCCCTGGTGCGATTCAGACCGTGCTGCAACATCGGGGGATTGAACAACCGTACCTGCTGACGGTGGCTTCCGTCGATCCACGGAAAAACAGCAAGTTGCTGGTTCGCGCCTATGTTTCCGGCCGGATTTTTGAAAAAACCGGTGTGCGCTTGGTGTTGGCCGGAGGGCGCTTTGCCAGTTTCCGCGAGGATCCTGAGTTCTCATCCTTGCTGCAGAAGCCGGGTGTGATGCACCTGGGCTATATCGCCGACGAGGAGCTGCCAGCCCTATACTCCGGCTGCAAGGCCTTCGTGTTTCCGTCACTTTACGAGGGCTTTGGCATCCCGGTCATTGAAGCGCTGGCCTGCGGTGCTCCTGTACTTTGTTCGGATATTCCCGTGTTCCGGGAAATCGCCGGCGATGCTGCAACCTACTTCCCGCTTGGTTCCCTGGATGGATTTGTCGAAGCACTGCGCCGAATGGCCACCAAATCGGCTGGATCACACAAAGCATCCGCGATCTCGGAAAAGTTTTCCTGGGGCGAAGCGGCCCGCATATTCGAGGGTGTCCTGCACGGCCTGCCGCCCTGGCCCGCCAAGAGGCAGCACGCCACCGCCTGATCGACCCAATGAACGGACGCAATCAACTGATGGAAAACCGCTGGCTATATCCTGGCGGGCTCGGGGTTCTCTGCGCTGTGCTGCTGGTCACATTTGTCCGCATCCGTCCCAGTTATTTCACGGCCCTCTTTGGTGCGGACAAGTTCGAGTCCACCTCAGCGTATGTCTACTTCGCGGGCTTCTGGTTCACCTTCGCGGCGGGATTTCTCGCCGGCTACCGGATCGGACCGCGCTGCGCCCAGCTTCTGCTTTCGCCGCGGCGCCTTGCGCTTACACCCGGGCGGCTTCGTTGGTTGCTCGCCGCCGCCGCCGCGCTGGTCCTAATTGGGCACATTTCGCTGTTCTGGGTCGGTCGCTCCGTGCTTGGCAACCTGCAGGATGCAATCACGGCCAAGCAAGAGGTGAAATTGACGGGTACAGGCGCTCCGCTCTTTCTGATCACCCTCACTCCGTTGTTCAGCGCGTTGCTTGGGTACGCTCTTTTCAGCGCAAACGATCGCTCCCTGCGCCTGACTGCCTTGGCCCTGATTACGGCGGCCGTCCCTTTGATAATCATTAGATTCATGTATTTCGAACGGCTCCCAATGTTCGAATTCCTCGTCCCGCTCGCTTGGTTTGGGCTTCGCCGTCTTTCCAGTCGGACAGTACTTGCGTTAACCCTCGCGGGCATTGCCGGTTTTTTTTGTCTCTTCTCCCTCGCAGAGTATTTTCGCAGTTGGCCGGCGTATCTGCAGAGTGGTTTGTACAACAACACCCCCGGCGATTTTGCCGAATTCATATTCTATCGTGTTGTGGGATACTACATCACTCCAATCAACCATCTGTCCGCCCTGTTCCAGCATCACATGGCCTGTGAGACGCAGGGTTACTATTCCTTCCGGGGACTTATCAATATGCCCGTCCTGGGAAAGGTGCTCAAGGATGCCATTCCTTACACCGGGCATTTGTCGAATCATTCGGATTTTTGGGTGCAATTTCTGGATCCACATTTCGGGCTGAATCCCGAGTACAACCTGTTCGGGTGTTATGGCGTCGCCTACCTCGACTGGGGCTGGGGTGGCCTCATATTGGCCCTGGCATTTGGCTTCATGGGGGGCACCCTGCTCGGGGGCTCCAACCAGCGCGCCTCGTATGGCGTGTTCGGGTTTCCCATTTTCGTCATCGGTCTCGGCGAGTACCCCCGCCTCCTCTACTGGCCCCATGAACGTGTGTTGCTGTGTTTTCTCGGCCTGGGCTGCCTCTCATTTCTCTTCCGTCTACCAGCCTCGGCGCCGCGGGCACAGAACCGCCATCCCGCCGGCACCTCCCCTGTTCATGACTGGAACCCCAGCGGCTCACGCGCACCTGCTGCCACCGCCGAGACCTGACAAACCATGATTCGCATTTCCTTCATTTTTCCGCTGATCATCTCCGTGAGTCTCCATGGAAATTCCTTCAATGTGCGCAATTTCGGCGCGCAAGGCGATGGGGTGACGGACGACAGTGGGCCAATTAATCAAGCGATCGTTGCCGCACGCGCATCCACACCCGGCTCGATCGTTTATTTTCCCGCCGGTCGCTACCTCTATTCTCAGACTCTCACTTTCGACGGAATTTCTGCCATTGGTGAATTGACGGCCACGGCCATTCTGATCGCTAGTGATTCCAATAACTCGGCTCTTACGCTCACGGGCAGCAATTGTGCGATCAGCAATCTTACGGTCACAACCCGTACCGCCCCAACGGTGCGCAATACGCAGCCCATGGCGGCCGGGATTAACGTATATCGGGCGGCCGGCTTCAGTATTTCCAACATCGCCGTCAGCAAGGTCGCCTCGGCTGGGATTCTGGTCCGTCAATCAGCGGGTATTCCCGGCACGTATGCTCAAATCCAAAACTGCGAACTTTCCGGCGTTCTCGCCGACGGCATTCACATCACGGAAGCCAGTGCCCGGATCAGCATCCATGACAACTATGTCCACGATACCGGGGACGATTTCATTGGCATCGTGTCCTACCGGACAAGTGGTGCCGTATGCGCGGACCTTTTGATTTTCGGCAATACCGGGGAGAACCAATCCAATGGCCGGGGTATCGCCCTGGTCGGGGCCCGGCTGGTCAAAATTCAAGGCAATCGCCTGCTTTCAACCGCGGGTTCCGGCATCTACCTGGCTTCGGAACAAAGTTACGATACGTACGGGGTGGATTCCGTCACTGTTGCTGACAACCTGATCAAGAATTGCCCGAAAGCCGCGGCCCCGGGGCACGCCGGCATCCGCCTGCTCGGGCGCACCAGCCCTGGAGGGAGCGCCGACTCGAGTCTGTGGGTCAAAAACGTGGTGACGACCGACAATCGGATCATGAACAGTTCCACTCAGGGTGTGCTGGTCGGAACCTGCACCGCCGGGATTGCTCTCACGCGCAACATCATCGTCGCCTCGGCGAATGACGGGGTCATGCTGGCAAATGGTGCGGCCGACGTTTCGTGTCTTGGAAACACGATCAGCCAGACGGGACAAAGCGGAATCTCCATCCAGCCCAATGTGGCGAAGGTTGTCGTGGGCGCCGATCCGGAAACCGGCAACGGCAACACCATCTACGCCACCGGGCTGTACGGCATATTCATCGATGCCACCAACAGCGCCGCAACTATTGATATCCTCGACAACTTCATTGACTCCGTAAATCGGCAGGGCACGGCCTACGTGGATGTCATCAACGTGAGTGGCATCGCCCGCGGCGCACAAATCTCGATCCGAAACAATCGTTATTTCAACTCAGCGGGTGGAAGCGTGGAGCGCTTGATCGAATCAATTTCCACGCCGCTAAAGGCTGCCTCGGGCAATGCGAGTACGATTACGTTGAAGAGCTTGTATAGTCTGTGACTGGCAACCGACCTGGATTGGCCCACCCTCCCATCGCCGGCGCGGAGATCGCCCTTAACGGGAGAACACTAGCCGCGCCATTGTCCGGCGTACCGCGCTATACCCGCGAGCTTCATATGCGGCTGCCTGCTCAGCATGCGGCATTCCAGCCCTTCGGCCGGGGTCAGGGTGTGCTCGGGCACTTATGGGAGCAGTTGGTCTTGCCGGCACTGTGCCGGGGCCGGCTTCTTTTCTCCCCTGGAAACACCGGCCCGCTCTTTTACTCCAATCAAGTGGTGACAATCCACGATGCCTCCACGTTCGACTTTCCGGATGCATTCACTGGTCTGTTCGGCCGGTGGTATCGCTGGCTTCTGCCCCGCCTCGCCCAACGTGTCCGTGGTGTCATCACTGTTTCACATTTCTCGCGCGAGCGGCTGGCGGTGCACTTGGGCGTACCGCTCGAAAAGATAACGGTCGTACATAACGGTATCACGCATCGTTCGACCCAGCCCGCCCCGAAGTCGCTGGCTCAAATGCGGACGCAGTTGAACCTTCCCGCTCGGTTTATCCTCTTTGTGGGTTCCCGTGATCCCCGGAAAAACCTGGACCGGTTGATGTCAGCTTTTGCCGCGGCACACCTGCCCGGCACCGAATTGGTGGTGGCCGGTGGCAGCAACGCCAAACTCTTCCGGGAAGAGGCCACGGACGCACGGCCACCGCGCGTTCATATTCTCGGACATGTGAGCGAAACGGTCCTTGAATCCCTGTACTGCCTTGCCGAGGGGTTTGTGTTTCCGTCGCTCTACGAGGGCTTCGGTCTGCCGCCGCTGGAAGCGATGGCACGGGGGTGCCCTGTCCTGTGTGCAAATTCGACCAGCTTGCCCGAAATTTGCGGCCCTTCCGTCGACGCCGGTGGAGCGTGCCTCTACTTTGATCCGACCGATACCGGCTCATTGATCGCGGCGCTGCACAGGTTTTCCTCTCTCTCCGCGAAAGAGCGCGATGTGATGGTCTCGGCCGGCTATCGCGTTGCCGCCCGCTACAGTTGGGAGCGGTGCGCAAGGGAAACCGCCGCAGCGCTTCAGGATTTCGCGAACGCGGATCTCAAAGAAAAATCAAAACCTGGCGCTTCCTTCGTGCCGACACAACCGGTGCTCGCCGGGAAAGAGACGCACATTTGATGGCCTCATCACCTCTGCTCGTGCCGCCGGCGGCTCCCGCCGTCGGCACGCTTGAACCGGACCGCGCGGCGCTCGTCCACCACTGGATGGAGTTCTTCCGCGGGGGCGAAGCCGTCCTCGAACAGTTCGGCTTCATCTTCCCGGCGGCGCCGATTTCGATGCTGGTTTATAACGAGCAATTCCTGCCGCCCTCCCTGCGGCAGCACCCCCTACACGCCAGCTTCCTCCAGAAATCGCCCTGGCTGCGCCGCCATTTCCGCAAGTTGCTGCCGGTGTTTCCCGAAATCATCCGCCGCCAGCGGGTGCCCGCGGGCACCCGCTTCGTGCTCAGCAGCGACGCCAGCCTGATCAAGGGCGTGCCGCTGCCCGCGGGCGTCGTCCACGTCTGCTACTGCCACTCGCCGCCGCGCTATCTTTGGGGGCTCGAGGAGAGCTACCTGGAATCCTCTTCCCACGGCAATCCGCTGGGCCGGCTGGTCTTCAACGCCGCCCTCCCGCGCCTGCGCGAGTTCGACCGGGCCATGGCGCGGAAGGTGGACTGCTTCATTGCGAATTCCCGCTGCGTCCAGGAACGGATCCAGCGCTGCTACGATCGCGACGCCGCGGTCATCAACCCGCCCGTCGAGGTCGATCGCTTCGACTCCACCCGCCCGCGCGAGGACTTTTACCTCATCGTCTCCGCCCTCGTGCCCTACAAGCGCGTGGACCTCGCCGTCGACGCCTGCTCGCGCCTCGGCCGCCGGCTGATCGTCATCGGCACCGGCCCGGAGGAGGCCGATCTGCGCCGGCGCGCCGCCCCGTGCGTGACCTTCCTTGGCTGGCAGTCCAACGACGTCGTGCGCGACCATTACGAGCGCTGCCGCGCCTTCCTTTTCCCGGGCATCGAGGATTTCGGCATCACGCCCTGCGAGGCCCAGGCCGCCGGCGCCCCGGTCCTCGCCTTCGGCGAGGGCGGCGCGCTCGAAACCATCCGCGAGGGCGGGAGCGGTCTCTTCTTCCGTGAGCAGACCGTGCCCGCAATGATGGCCATCCTGCGCGAATTTGAAAACGGGCCGGAGATGCGCCCCGGCGCCTGCCGCGCCAATGTCGCCCATCTCGGCGCCGCCCGGTTCCGCCGCGAGATCCGCCGCCTGCTGGAAAACAAGTTCCCGGGCCTGTTCGCCGACTACTCCTGGCCGGTCGACGTTTTCGACAGCGGACGCCCTTTCGTTTGAAGTCCTCCCCTGCTCCCTCCGCTTCCGCCGCCCGCCGGGGCCGGTCCTTGAAAAAGTCCGCCCGTCATGCCCGCCCGCGCCACTGGCGCCGCACCCTGCGCCTCGTCCTCCGCACGATCTGCTGGGTCGCGATCGTCATCGGCCTGGCCCTCGGCCTCTACCTCACGCTCCGCCCCTCGAGCAGTTTCAAGGATCTCTGGTGGCTGCCCGCCTCGGTCGAGGTGTGGGCCGACCACTACGGGCGCTTCCGCAATGTCCCCGCCTTCGCCTTGCTCGCCGTTCCCTGCCTGATCATCGCCAACGGCCGGCGCGCGCGCCGCAAGGCCTTCCTCGCCCTCGCCGCGTTCGTCGCCGTCACCGAGCTGGCGCAGTACTTCATCCCCACCCGCTGGTGCGAGTGGCAGGACATCGTCTGCGGCTGGGCCGGCCTCGCCATCACCTGGTTCCTCTTCGAACTCTCCTTCGTCGGCGCCTGGCGCATCCGGAACATCCTCAAGGCGCGCCGCACCCCGGCCACCGCCATCCCGCCCGTTCTGGCCACCGCCCGCAAACAGGAGGTCCGGCCGTGAAGATCGCCTACGTGACCGTCCTCTCCGCCGAGGATCCCCTTAGCTGGTCCGGCCTCAACCGCAGCATCGCCGACTGCCTGCGCGCCCAGGGCCTCGAGGTCGTCCTCGTCGGCCCGCTCTTCGACCGGCGCCGCGCCTTCCTCAGCAAGGTGGAGAGCAAGCTGCGCTCGCTGGCCACCGGCCGGCGCCACCTGTGGACCCGCAACCTTTCCCTGCTCCGCTTCTACGGCCGCAAGCTCGCCCAGGAACTGGCGCGCGTCGACTGTGACCTCATCTTCAGCCCGGCCACCGAGGCTCTCGCCTACCTCCCGGATGGCGTCCGCCAGCCGGTCGTCTTCTGGACCGACGCCCCGATGGCCGCGATGGTCGACTACTATCCGTGGTACACGGGGCTCGCCCCGCGCTGCCTCGCCGAGTCGCTCGCCACCGACACCCGGCTGTTCCAACGCGCCAGCCTCGTCTGCTTCAGTTCCGAGTGGGCCGCCCAATCCGCGATCGCGCAGCACGGCGTCGCCCCGCACCGGATCGCCATCCTTCCCTTCGGCCCCAACCTCGACACCACGGTCGCCGAGGCCGAGATCCCGGCCGTGGTCGCGCCGCGCCTGCAACCGCCGTGGCGCTTCCTTTTCGTCGGCGTGGACTGGGTGCGCAAGGGCGGGGCGCTGGCCGTCGCGGTCGTCGCCGAACTCAACCGCCGCGGGCACCCGGCCCGGTTGGACGTCGTCGGCTGCACGCCACCCGGTCCCGTGCCGGATTTCGTGAAACTCCACGGGTTCGTCAGCCGGCGCGAACCGGCCGGGCGCGCGCAGCTCGCCGCGCTCTTCCGCCGCGCCACCTTCTTCCTGCTGCCGACCCTGGCGGATGCGACCCCGGTCGTGTTTTGCGAGGCCCTGGCCCACGCCCTGCCCTGCCTCGGCACCCGCACCGGCGGCGTGCCGTCCGTGGTGCGCGACGGCGTGACCGGCCACCTCTTCGCCCCCGCGGCGCGGGCCACCGAGTGGGCCGACCGCATCATCGAGTCCGCCCGGGCCGGACGCTACGAGGCGATGGCCCGCGCCGCCCAGTGTGATTCGGCCACGCGCCTGAACTGGGCCGCCAGCGGCGCCCGCCTCAAGTCCCTCCTGCCCTCCCCGCACGGATCGCGCCCCCCACATGAGCTACACCGCCTATCATCCGTCGCCTGAACCGGCGTATTCCGAGCAGCCGCGGCTCGCCCGCCTGGCGCGTTCGGAACTCACGCGCTGGTTCTGCGCCTGCGTGGGGTTCGCCACGCCGTTCACCGTCGTCGCCGCCGGCAACTTTCCCGTCGCCGAATGGCTCCTCTTCGCCGCCGCCGCCGGCACGCTGGTGCTGCGCGCCGTCCATGGCCGCTGGCCCGAGGGCGCGATCCAGACGCGCTGGTTCGGCGTGCTCATGCTCTGCCAGGTCGTCGCGCTGGCCGGCTACATCGTCTCCGACCTCTACCGCGGCAGCGCGCCCCAGGATTATCTCCGCGGTTGGGCCCGCATGGTCTTCCTCGGCGTGGATCTCCTGGCCCTTGCCAGCGTCCTTGGCACCAACTGGCGGCGCTGGCTCGCGCTCAAGGTCGGGCTTGCCTTCGGCTTCGCCGCCCAGGCCGTCATCTTCGGCCCGCTGTTTGGCGACTGGTGGAAATTCGGCTTTGCCCTGCCCGTCACCCTCCTGGCCCTCGTGCTGGCCGCCCGCGGCAACGTCATGGTGGCGACCGCCATCGCCGCCGGCCTCGGCCTGCTTCATTTCTTCCTCGGCTACCGGAGCGTGGGCGGCGAATGCCTCGTCGTCGCCACGCTGCTCCAGGTCCCGCGGGTCAACCCGCGCTGGCGCCTGCCGGTCGTCGGCGCGGCCTTTGGCGTGGCCCTCCTCGTCACCGGCCTGGTGGCGGTGATTTCGGCGGACGCGGACAGCGTCACCCAGCGCGGTTCCAACGCCGAGCGCTATTCCATGGTTTCGGTCGCCGCCGAGTCGTTCTTGGAATCCCCGCTGGTCGGCCAGGGCTCGTGGTTCAGCGCCACGCACCTCGTGCGCCGCATCGAGGCCCGGCGCATGCAGATCGAGGAGGGTTTCAGCGGCTACGACGAGGAGTCGGCCAGCCGCCTCGCCGTCCATTCCCAGATTCTCGTCGCGCTCGCCGAGGGCGGCTTCTTCGGCGGTCTCTTCTTCCTCGTGTACGGCGGCCTGCTGGTCTGGGCGCTCTCCTACGCGCTCACCTCCGAACGGCCGCAACAGGCGCTCGTCCTGTTCTGCCTGATGGACGCGCTGTGGAATGTCCTCATGAGCCCGTTCTCCGGCCCGGCCCGCGTCCACATCGCGGCCGCCGCCGTGCTGGCCCTCCTGCTCTGGCTCGAAAGCCGCGGCCGCCTCGCCTGGCGCCCGGGCTCCCGGGGGCCGCGCCATTCCGCATCCCCGTACCCTTACCCCCGCGCCTGACCTTATGAACGTACTCATCACCGGCGGCGCCGGCTTCATCGGCAGGAACCTCGTGCGCCGGCTCGCGCCCGCGGGTCACCGCTGCCTCGTTTTCGACCGCTTCAGCCCGCAGATCCACGAGCCCGGCGCCGCCTACCCCGAGCTGCAGTTGCCGGGGGTGGAGGTCGTCACCGCCGACGTGCGCGACCGCGCCGCGCTGCAGGCGGCCCTCGACCGCTGCGACGCCGTCGTCCACCTCGCGGCCGAGACCGGCACCGGCCAGTCGATGCACCAGGTCGAACACTATTACGACGTCAACGTCCGCGGCACCGCCCTGCTCCTCGACTGCCTGACCGCCATGGGCGCGAAACGCCCGAAGAAACTCCTTCTCGCCTCCTCCCGCGCCATTTACGGCGAAGGGGCGTACCGCTGCGCCGGGCACGGCCTCGTCCATCCGCGCGGCCGCACCGCCGCGGCCATGGACCGCGGCCTCTTCGAACCCGCCTGCCCGCAATGCGGCGGCGCGCTCCTGATGGTGCCCACCGGCGAGGATGCGCCGGCCCAGCCGACGTCCGTGTACGGCGCGAGCAAGTATGCCCAGGAACAGCTCGTCCTCCTGCAGGCCGGCGCCCTCGGCCTCGCCTGCACCGCCCTGCGCTTCCAAAACGTCTACGGCCCCGGCCAGTCGCTGAAGAATCCCTACACCGGCATCCTCGCCATCTTCACGAATCTCGCGCGGCGCGGCGACACGATCCAGATTTTCGAGGACGGACGCGAAAGCCGGGACTTCGTCTACGTCGACGATGTCGTCACCGCCCTTGCCGCCGCCCTCGACGACCCGCGGCCGGGACAACACGTCTACAACGTCGGCGCGGGCACGGCGGTCAACGTCCTTGAGATCGCCACCGCCCTTGTCCGCCGCCTCGACAGCCGCTCGAAGATCGTGATCAGCGGCGCGTACCGGGTCGGCGACATCCGCCACAACCTGGCCGACATCAGCCGCATCACGCGCGACCTGGATTATGCTCCGACGGTCGGCTTCGCCGCCGGACTCGAACAGTTCGTGCGCTGGGCCCTCGAGGGTCCGCCCACCGACACCGGTTACCGCCGCAGCCTCGAGGAGCTGCAACACGTCGGACTTTTCCGCCATGCCACGACTGGGAGTAGTAACGGTCACGTTTAACGGGGCCAGGGTGGTCCCGGCCTTCCTCGACTGCGTCCTCCGCTCGGAGTCCGTGGACTTCGTGCTGTACGTCGTCGACAACCGTTCGACCGACGGCACCGCCGCGCTGGTGGCGGCGTGCACCGACCCGCGGGTCGTGCTGCTCGCCCAGGACCGCAACACCGGCATCGCCGCCGGCAACAATACCGGCATCCGCCGCGCGCTGGCCGACGGCTGCACCGAGGTGCTGCTGGTCAACAACGACGTCGAGTTCGGCCCCGGCGTGTTCGCGGGCCTGTCGGCCGACCTCGCCGCCACCGGTGCCGCCGCCGTGTGTCCCAAGATCCATTACCACGACAATCCCGCGCGCCTCTGGTGGGCCGGCGGCGGCTACATCCCGTGGTACATGTACAACAACTACAACCGCGGTGACGGCGAGCTGGACCGCGGGCAGTACGACACGCCCGGCCCGGTCGAATGCGCCACCACCTGCTGCATGCTCCTGCGCGGCGACGTCTTCGCCCGCGTCGGCCTGATGGACGAGACCTACTTCGTCTATTTCGACGACACCGACTTCTGCTGGAAGATGCAGGCCGCCGGCCTGGCAATCCACTATTGCCCGCAGCTCACGCTGCTCCACAAGGTGAGCAGCAGCACGGGCGGCCGCCAGTCACCGTTCACCGTCTTCCAGGAATCGCGCGGCCGGATCATCTTTCTCCGCAAGAATCTCCCGGCGCTCCACCGGTGGTACTGCTACGCCTTCTTCTTCGCGCATTCCCTCAGCAAGTTCGCGCTGCGGCGCGACAACTGGGCGCTCTTCAAGCAGCGGGTCGCCGGGATCCGCGATGGTTTTCGCGCGCCCCTGGCCCGCGCCTCCGCCGGCTGACCCGGCCGCCATGCACCTTGTGATCGTCAACGACCATGCCCACGTGCGCGGCGGCGCCGACCGGGTCGCGCTCGGCGCGGCCGCCGGCTTCGCCGACGCCGGGCATCGCGTGACGCTCTTCACCGCCGTGGGCCCGGTCGACGAGGCCCTGGCCCGCCACCCGCGCGTCACCGTCGTCTGCCTGCAGCAGGCTGACATCCTGCGCGACCCGCAGCGGCTGCGCGCGGCGCGCCAGGGGATCTGGAACACCGCCGCGGCCCGCGCCTTTCGCCGGATCGCGAGCGCCTGGGACGGGCGCGACACGGTGGTGCACGTGCACAGCTTCACGAAGGCGCTGTCGGCCGCCGTGCCGCACGCCGCCACGGCGCTCGGCCTGCGCACCGTGCTCACGCTCCACGATTATTTCCTCGGCTGCCCCAACGGCGGGTTCTTCGAGTATCCCGTCATGGAAATCTGCCGGCGCGACCCGCTCGGCCTCTCCTGCCTTGCCTGCCAGTGCGACGCGCGCAGCCGGGCGCACAAACTCTGGCGCTTCGCCCGCACGTGGGTGCAGAACCGCGTGGCGGAGCTGCCGCGCCGGCTCGACTGCGTGATCACGCTCTCGGCCCTCAACCGGGAAACCGCCCGCCGTTTCCTGCCGGCCGGCACCCGCCTGGTCACGGTTCCCAATCCCGTCGAAGTCGCCCGCGCCGAACCGGTCCGCGTCGAGCAAAACGCGGCCTTCGTGTTCGCCGGGCGCCTCGAGCCGTACAAGGGCCCCCAGCTCCTGGCCGAGGCCGCGACGCTCTGCGGCGGCGCCGCCGTCTTCTGCGGCGCCGGTCCCGCGGCGGACCGGGTGCGGGCGCTCAATCCCGCCGCCCGGCTCACCGGCTGGCTCGAACCCGCCGCGCTCCAGGCCGAGCTTGGCCGGGCGCGCGCCCTCGTCTTCCCGTCACTCTGGCCCGAGACCTTCGGCCTCACCGCCCTCGAGGCGCTCGCCCGCGGCATTCCCGTCATCGCCTCGCGCGGCACCGCCGCCGAGGAGCAGGTGCAACATGACGTGAACGGGCTGCTCTTCGAGCGGGGCTCGGCCGCGAGCCTGGCCGAAATGATGCGGCGGCTGGCGGATCCCGCCACCGCCGCGCGCCTCGGCCGCGAGGCCCATGCCCGCTACTGGCAGGGGCCCTTCACCCTCGCCCGCCACGTCGCCGCCCTGGAAGGGCTTTTTGGCTCGCTCGAGGCGATCCGACCCGCCGCATGAAGATCCTCCTCGTCTCCGAGCCGGGTGAAAACGGCGTCTTCCGCCATGTGGAGGACCTGGCGGACCATCTCATCGCCCGCGGGCATAACGTGAGCCTCGCGTATTCCGATGTGCGCAGTTCCGACCGGCTCTTCTCGCTCGTGCAGCGCATCGAGCAGTCCAGCGGCCACACCCTCAACCTGGCCATCTCGAACCACCCGCAGGTGCGCGACTTCGAGGCGCTGTTCGCGCTCTGGCGGCTCGTGCGCCGCTTCCGGCCCGATCTCATCCACGCCCACAGCGCCAAGGCCGGCGGCCTCGTGCGGCTGCTCCGCCGGTTCGGCCTCCGCACCCCGGCGCTCTACACGCCGCACGCCTATTACGGCATGGGCCGGCCGGCATCCCTCTCCCGCTCCTTCTTTCGCAGCCTCGAGCGCGCCTTCGCCGCCCACGCGCTCACGATCAATTCGTCGCCCGACGAGGCGGAGTTCGCCCGCGACGTGCTGCTCGTGCCGGCTTCCGGCCAGCGCCTCGTGCCCAACGGCATCGATACGAAACTCTTCGCCCCCTGCACGCCGGCCGAGCGCCGGGTCCTGCGCGGGGAGTTCGGCATCCCCGCCGACGCCGTGGTGCTCGGCACGCTTGGCCGGTTCTCGTACCAAAAGGACCCCGCCACCCTGCACCAGGCGTTCCGCGCCTGCTCCGAGCTGATTCCCAACCTTCACCTCGTCCACGTCGGCCAGGGCGAACTGCGTGGCGAGATCCAGCGCTACGCCCGCGGACACGGCTATGACCGCCGCGTCACCTGGATCGACTACCTTCGCGACCCGGCGCCGTTCTACCGGATGCTCGACGGCTTCATCCTGACTTCCCGGTACGAGGGCATGTCGCTCGCGCTGCTCGAGGCGCTGGCCACGGACCTGCCCCTGCTCCTCAGCGACGCGCCCGGCAACCGGAGCTTCGCCGGCCTGGGCCTCAGTCACCTCTGGAGCGCCCGCATCGAGTCGCCCGAATCCTTCTCCTCCGCGATCACCAGTTGGTACGACGACCGGGCGCGCGCCCGGCCCAGCAACCACCGCGCCCTGGCCATCGAACGCTTTTCCCAATGGCACCAGTTCAACACCATCGAGGAAATTTACGGTGACCTGGCCGGGACCCCGCCCGCGCCGGGGCGCCTCGCGTCCGTGGCCGCGCCATGAACCCCGGCCTCGAAGTCGTCATTTGCACCCACAACGGGAAGGCGCGCCTGCTGCGGACCCTGTCGGCGCTGGCCCTCCAGAGCCTGGCGCCCCCGGCGTGGAGCATCCTGGTGATCGACAACAACTCTTCCGACGGCACCGCCGAATTCGTCCGCTCCACCTGGGGCCGGCCCGGCGTGGCGTTGCGCGTCGTCCGTGAAACGCAGCCCGGCCTGATGTGCGCGCGCTTGCGGGCCATCGCCGAAACCGACCGCGAGTTCGCCTGTTTCTGCGACGACGACAACTGGCTCGAGCCCGACTACCTCACGCTCGCCCTGGCGATGATGAAGACGCAGCCGCACATCGCGGCGCTCGGCGGCCGCGGCGTGGCCGTGTCCCGGGTCCCGCTCCCGGCCTGGTTCGCGCTCGCCGCCCATGGTTACGCCGTCGGTCCGCAGGGCGCGGAGGAGGCGGAGGTCGCCCGCGAGCGCAGCTTCGTGTACGGCGCCGGGATGACCCTGCGCCTGTCGGCCTGGCGCCAGCTTGAGCGGACCGGCTTCTGCCCGCGCCTCATGGGCCGCGAACCGGGGCGCCTGGCTTCCGGCGACGACAACGAAATGTGCCTCGGCCTTGCCCTCCTCGGCTGGCGCATCGCCTACTCGCCGCGCCTGGTCTTCCGCCACGAGCTCTCGCCGGGACGGCTCGAGGAGCGCTACTGCCACCGGCTCTTTCGCAGCTTCGGCGAGTCCTCCGTGGTCCTGAACGCCTACCGTGACTTCCTTTTCGGCCACGCCACGCCGGGGGCGTGGCGCTGGCAGGCCCTGCGCCGCCGGGCGCAGGGCTGGCTGGCGCGGCTCCGGCAGCGGCGGCGCCCGCGGCACCCCCCGGGCCCGCCCACGACCGCCAGCCTGCACCACGACTTCATGTCCGGCCTCGCGGAATCCTTCCGCCTCCAATCCACTGGCGCCGGCGTGTCGGTGCTCTATGCCGACATCGCCGCCTGGCTCGCGCGCACCCGCCAATGAGCGCCGCCCGCCACCCGCTCCGCCGGATCGCCACCAGCGTGGGCTGGATGCTCGCCGACCGCGGCGCACGCCTCGTCGGCGGATTCGTGGTGGGGCTGTGGCTGGCCCGCTACCTGGGACCCGCCGACTTCGGCCTGTACGGTGCCGCCACGGCCACCACGTTTTTCGGCGTCGTCGCCACGCAGCTCGGCCTCGACGGCCTGGTGCAGCGCGAACTCGTGCGCCGGCCCCGCGACACCGGCGTGATCCTCGGGACCGTGACCGCGCTCGCGGGCGGTTTCGCCGTCCTGGCCTGGGGTTTGCTCGCCGCCATCGCGGCCACCTTCGACGACCCGGTGATGCGGCGGCTGGTGCTCTGGCTGGCCCTCCTCGTGGTGCCGCAGGCGCTCGCGGCGTGGGAATACCTGTTCCAATCCCGCTCGGATCTCCGCCCCGTGGTCCTGGGGCAGAACCTCTGCTTCTTCCTCTGCCTTGCCTTGCGCGCGCTGTTGATCTGGCGCGGCGCCCCGGTGACGGCGTTTGCCATCGTGGTCGTCGCCGAGCGGCTCGCCGCCGCGCTGGTGGTCATCGCGTGGGCGACGCGCCGCCATCACCCGGGACGCCTCGGGTTCGATCCCGGGCTCGCCCGCGCCATGCTGAAGGAAAGCTGGCCGGTGTGGATCTCCGCCCTCCTCACCACCCTGTACCAGAAGGCCGACCTGATCCTTGTGGCCCACTGGCGCGATGCGGCCGAGGCCGGCGTCTATGCCGCCGCCATGCGCGTTTCCGAACTCTGGTGGTCGATCTCGATGATCATCGCCACGGCGGTGCTGCCCGACCTCGTGAGCACGCGGGAACGCTCGGCGGCCGCCTACCACCGCGCGCTCCAGAAATACCTCGATGCGAGTGTCGCCCTCAGCCTGGGGGCCGCGGTGGCCATGACCTTCCTGGCGCGGCCGCTCGTGGCGCTGTTGTTCGGCCCGAGCTACGCGGATTCCGCCGGGATTCTCACGGTCCATTTCTGGACCGCCATCTTCATCTACCTGAGCGTGGTCCGCAGCCGGCACCTGATCACTTCCGGCCGGCGGCTGGTGGAACTCTGGTTCGCCTTGGGCGGCGTCACCCTGAACCTGGGCGCCAACGCGCTGCTGATCCCGCGCTTCGGCGCGATCGGGGCCGCGTGGGCCGGGCTGCTGACCCAGGCCGGCGTGGCCATGGCGCTGCCGCTCCTGTTCACGGAAACGCGGCCATTGGTCACGCTGCAGATCGAGGCGTTCGGCTTCCTTGCCCGCCTCGGCACCCGCTGGCGGGAAATCCGCGCGAGCACCCGCTAGCCGGCGCCGGCCCCGGGTGCGGGGAATTGCCGGCGCCTTGGGCCGCGATGGGGCGCAGCCTGGGCCCCGCCGGTCACTTGATCTCGCCCAGCCCGCCCCCCGGGGCCTTCAGCTTGGTGACCCGGCGCAGGAGTTTCCATGAACTCCACAGCAGGAAGAGCGGCGCGGGAAAATTGCGCCGGAGGATCTCGGCCTTGTCCCGCTCGAAGGCGTGGTCCTTCGCCACCGTGCTGGCCCCGTCGCCGTCGTTGTAGTCGGCGATGATGAGGCGCATGTAGTGCCAGTGGAAACGCGGGTCGTTGAAGGTTTCGAGCAGCAGGTGGTAGTCGGCGAGCAGCCGGTATTTCAGGTCGTAGCGGCGCCGGGCAAACACCGCCGCGGGATAGAACAGGGCCTGGTGGCAGATCGCCCGCCGCATGACCTTGAGCGTGAAGTAGCGACCCTTGAAGCGGCGCCGGCGGTGGATGAGCCAGACATCCCCGTAGTAGACGCCCGCCGGGTCGTCGAATTTCGGCGCCAGTCGGTGCAGGCAGTTCCGCAGGCGGTCGTCCGCGCCCAACACGTAGATCCAGCGCCCGCGCGCGAGGTCGATGGCCTTGTTGATCGCGTCATAGATGCCCTGGTCGCGCTCCGAGCGCCAGTGGGCCAGCCGCGCGGCGTGGCGGCGGATGATGTCGACCGTGCCGTCCGTCGAACCGCCGTCGATGACGATGTATTCGTAGTCGGTGCACGTTTGCGTGAATACGCTCTGCATGCAGCCCTCGAGCACGGGCGCACAGTTGTAGGTGACGGTGATGATCGTGAAGGTCGGATGGTGGCGCGCCCGGCCGGATGCCGGGGAAAATGGGGTTGCAGACGGCATGCTTACGGTTCCGCGCGGATCACGATAGCCACGGCGGTCGCGTCAAAGTCGATATTCGTCGCCGGGCCGGGGTCGACGACAAAGTCGACGGTCGTGCCGGCGTGGACGTCGAGCGTCAGGTCGAGGGACCGGACCACCGGCGCCCCGCCGCCGAGCAGCTCCCGGAACAGCGGCCGGCCGCCCACCCGCACGCTGACGCCGACGCCGTCACCGTTTGTACCGCAGCGAAATTCGCCGGTGATCCGCACGCGCCCCTCGTGCGCACTGCGCCAGCGGCGGACAAAAGCGACCGGCCGCCCGTCCCGGGCGGAGGGATGCTGGTCGGTGGCCGTCACTGTCCCGTAGGAAAAATCCCCGACCCATCCCGCCGTCCAGTCGCTGCGCTCGAAGCGCGGGAGGGGGATGAACTCCCCGCTGTCCGCCGCCAGCGTGCCGTAATTCCATGCGCCGTCCTGGCGATCGGAGAAATCCCGGGCCGAATCGGCCAGCACCTTCACCGCCGCCTCCGGCGGCGGCAAACCCGGCAGGGGCCCGGCCACATAAATTGGCGCGTCGTCCAGCAATGTCCCCGCCTCGAGGTCCAGGGCCTGGCCGGTGAGCCCGACCGCCGCGACGGCGCCCGCGAGCCCCAGCCGGCGCGGCGTTAGCGACCAGAGCATGCGCTTCTCCCGCCCGGCGGCGTCGCCAAACACCAGCGAATAGAGGCCGGCCGCCGCCGGTTCGCGCCGCAGGAAGTGCAGCCCGCGCAATTCGCGCACGAGCGTGGCGAGCGCCTGGTAGGCGGGCTTCGGCGTGCGCTCGGCATCATCGTGGACCAGGCCCATGGAAAACTCCGGCGTGTCGCGAAACAGGTACCAGTAGGTGCGCTCGACGCCGGCGGACTGCAGCAACGCGAAAGAGCGCGCAAGGAAACGCGCCTGCACCTCCTCGTCGATCACGAGGTCGCCCGCCGCCTTGCTGGGTTTCAACTGCCAGCCGATTTCGGTGACCCAGATCGGCTTCACCGCCCCATAGCGGGAGGCGAGCCGCCGAAGGCCGGCAATGTCGTCCTCGATTCCCTCCGGCGGCGCCTCGTAGCGATAGGGATGGATCGAGAGCGCATCCGCCCAGTTGAGCACGCCGCCCGCGAAAAGTTTTTCCCAATACGGCAGGGGCACACCCGCCGTCGCGCCGGCCACGACGGTCACGTCAGGCCGCTCCTGCTTGATCGCCGCGTAGGCGACGCGGAGCATCTTCAAATAGGTCCCGGCGCGGTCTTCGCCCGCCGGGCCGTGATTGAAGCTGCCGTTGTATTCGTTCCAGATTTCGACGGCCTTCACCCGCGGCCCGCAGTGTCGCAACACCTCAACCGCGTAGCGCGCGTAGCCGGCGCAGCCCTCGGCCGTATAGGGGGTGGCGCCGTCGTCGTAGTGCCGGTTTTCGAAGCTGAGCACGATCAGCGGCGTAATGCCGTGGCGCGCCATCGCATTCAGGTAGGTGTCGTAGGCCGGGGGGAACTTGAACACGCCTTTCTCGGCCTCGACCTCGTTCCAATAGAGTTCATCGCGGACCTGCCTGACGCCACCGGCGGCCACGAGCGGGACCAGCGAAGGATCCCAACCCTGCGCGAAGTGCGTCATCACCCCGTAGGCCTCGTCGTCCCCGGCCCAGCCGACCGCCGCGGCTCCGCCCACGACCGCAAGTCCGATCACCCGGCGCGGGCCGCGGCAGGCGCTGAAAAGGAGGGCGGAGAGGCTGTGGCAGGCCATCGGGCGGCAGAAAGCAGCTGGAGCGCCAGCCGCACCGGCGAAACAGGGCGTTGAAAATTCGTCACTTGGATCCACCATATACAATGGCCCCATCGGGTAACCCGGAACCGGCCGGGACCGTCGCAGTCCCAAACCGCACATCCATGAAGCTTCTTGTCCTCGCCCTTCTCGCGTTCCCGCTCGCGGCCTCCGCCGACGAAATCTGGCCCGCCGCGGCCGCCCTGCCGGAAGCGTCGTTCCCGCACGCCGCGACGAAGGAAATCGCGATCGGGAAAGGCGTGACGATCACCGCGAAATTCGAGCTGACCGAAAAGGGCAACGGCGGCCTGACGATCCCGGGACTGGGCATCCGGGTCTACGATGCCTACCGCGATGGCTCGACCTACCGGGACTACCTGCTGACTTGCGAATGGAAGGACACGAACGCGGACGGCTACCTTGACCTCGTGGTTTCCGGCATCGTCCAGTATTGGGATGAGGACCGCTTGAAGCGGGAGCTACCGGTCACCGGCGTTTTCACCTATCAGGCCGCGACGAAAGACTTCGATATCGTGAAGTGTCCCCCGGAAATCTATACGTGGGAAAACCGGAAAGTCGCGACAGTCCGTCCCACTCCTTCCCCGGAAAAATAACGCTTGCAGGAGAGGGCGGCGGTTTGGTTAATGGCCTCTTGCGTTAGTGGGAGTCTGCTGGTCGCAGGCTTCTACCACGGTCAGTCCGGGCAACCGGACACTAACGGTGCCGCCGGCCCTCCAAAAGCGGGCGGCACAGGGCGAAAGCCCCGCCAACGACCGCGCCATCAACCATATAAACCATGTCACAACCCGTTAAATCCGAAGTCATCGCCCAATATAAAACCCACGAGAAGGACACCGGCTCCAGCGACGTCCAGATCGCGCTGCTCACCGCCCGGATCAATCACCTGACCGAGCACCTGCGCACGCATCGCAAGGACTTCCACAGCCGCCGCGGCCTTCTCCAGATGGCCAGCCGCCGTCGCAAGCTCCTTGATTACGTCAAGAGCGAGGACCTGGCCAAGTACAACGACCTGCTGCAGAAACTCAGCCTGCGCAAGTAACCCGTTTTCACGAAAGGCGGCCCACCGACGGGCCGCCTTTTGTTCAACCCCTCGCGAAGCAGCCTAGAGACGTTTCCGCTTGCCGCCCCGGCCGACGCCGGGCCCGCAATCCGAAATTTCTCGGAAGCTGATTCAGGAGGGACCGAAGCGGAAATCATCCGACCCCCGCGCGGCCTCCGGCAATCCGGCCGGCGACCGCGCACCAATCCGAAAAGAAAATGAATCAGAAACACAATGTCACCGTGCCCGGCTTGGGCATGACCTTCTCCACCGGCTCCATCGCCCAGCTCGCGGGCGGCGCCGTCTTCGTCACCGTCGGCGAGACCAATGTCATCGTCACCGCCTGTGCCGCGCAGACCATGCGCCCCGGCCAGGATTTCTTCCCGCTGACCGTCGACTACCGCGACAAGTATGCCGCGGCCGGCCGCTTCCCGGGCGGTTACTTCAAGCGCGAAGGCCGCCCGTCCGAGCGCGAGATCCTCATCTCCCGCCTGTGCGACCGCCCCTGCCGCCCGCTCTTCCCCGAGGGTTTCCTCAACGAGGTGCAGATCATTGGCCAGCTGATGTCGGCCGACCTCGTCCATGATTCCGACATCGCGATGGTCAACGGCGCCAGCGCCGCCCTCGCCATCTCCGACATCCCGTGGGGTGGCCCGATCGGCTGCGTGCGCGTCGGGCTGATCGACGACCAGTTCGTCGCCAACCCGACGATCGAGCAGATGTACAGCTCGTCGCTCGACCTGATCTACGTCGGCAACGAGAAGGACATGCTGATGATCGAGGGTTCCGCCGACCAGATCCCCGAGGAGAAGTTCATCGAGGCGCTCGCGTTCGGCCACCAGGCCATCCAGCCCGTCATCGCCGCGATCCGCGAGCTCGTGAAGCTCTGCGGCAAACCGAAGGCCACGTTCGCCCTCGTCGGCGCCACCCCCGAGGCCCGCGCCATCATCGAGCGAGTCGTCCCGGCCGAGCGCGTCTCCGCCGCCATCTTCGGCTACGAGAAGAACGTCCGCTCCGCCAACGTGAAGGCGCTCAAGGAGGAGGCCAAGGCCGCCCTCACCGCCGAGCTCGGCGCCGACAAGTTCACCGATGTCGACCTGAACGTCGTGTTCGAGGACCTGCAGTACAAGGCCTACCGCTCGACCGTGCTCGCCAAGGGCACGCGTTCCGACCACCGCGGCCAGAAGGACCTCCGTCCGCTCAGCGCCCAGGTCGGCGTGCTGCCCCGCGTCCACGGTTCCGCCATGTTCCAGCGCGGCGACACCCAGAACATCGCCCTCGTCACCCTCGGGCCGACGAAGGAGGCCCAGGACATGGACGGCCTGACCGGCGGCGCCACGTCGAAGAGCTTCATCCTGCACTACAACTTCCCGCCGTTCTCCGTCGGCGAGGCCGGCCGCTTCATCGGCCCGGGCCGCCGCGAGATCGGCCACGGCGCCCTCGCCGAGCGCTCGCTCGTCCCGGTGCTCCCGCCCGAGGATGCGTTCCCCTATTCCATCCGTGTTGTCTCCGAGATCATGGCCTCCAATGGCTCGACCTCGATGGCCTCGATCTGCGGCGGCTGCCTCGCCCTCATGGACGCCGGCGTGCCGATCATCGCCCCCGTGGCCGGCATCTCCTGCGGCCTCATGACCGAGGCCAACGCCGACGGCTCGATCAAGAAGTGGGTCACGATCACCGACATCCTCGGTGAGGAAGACCATTTCGGCGACATGGACTTCAAGATTGCCGGCACCACCAAGGGCATCACGGGCTTCCAGCTCGACCTGAAGATCAACGGCCTGCCGTTTGAAATCGTGAAGGCGGCCGTCCACCAGTGCCGCGAGGCCCGTATCGAGATCCTCAAGGTCATGCTCGCCTCGCTCCCGGCCCCGCGCAAGGACCTCAGCCAGTACGCCCCGCGCATCCAGACGATCCAGATCGACCCGGAAAAGATCGGCCTGCTCATCGGGCCCGGCGGCAAGACCATCCGCCGCATCGTCGAGACGACGGGCGCGCAGATCGACATCGCCGACGACGACTCGGGCAAGGTCTTCATCTACTCGAACAATGCCGACGCCATGAACCGCGCCGTGCAGGAGATCGACGCCCTCTGCGGCGGCGGTTCCCAGATCGAGATCGGCAAGATCTACACCGGCCGCGTCACCGGCGTGAAGGAATTCGGCGCCTTCGTCGAGTGCCTTCCGGGCAAGGAAGGCCTCGTGCACATCTCCGAGCTCGCGGACTTCCGCGTGCGCCGCACCGAGGATGTCGTCAAGGTCGGCGACTCCATCACGGTGAAGTGCGTGGGCATCGACGAGCGTTCCGGCAAGGTCCGCCTCAGCCGCAAGGCTGCGATGGCCGAGCTCGAGGCGCAGAAGCAGGCCGGCGGCGCCCCCGCCGAGCCGGCCGCGGCCGCCCCGGTGCAGTCGTAAGCCATCCGGCCTCCGCCCTCTTCAAAGCCGCGCCCCCCGGGGCGTGGCTTTTTTATTGCCGGCCGCTCCCCACGCCGAAACCGGGCGGCTTTTTCTTTGCCGCTCCGTCACCCGAATTCATGAAACGGCCTTGCGCTGACTTGGCCGGAGCCAAGAATCGGCGCATGCAATCCATCCTTGTCATCGACGACCAGCCGGAGATGCGGTCCTCCGTGCAGGCGGTCCTGGCAGGCTCAGGTTACGCCGTCACGACCGCCGCCAACGGGCGCGAAGCGCTCAGTTCCCTGGCCAAAGCGAAGGTGGACCTGGTCGTTACGGACGTGCTGATGCCCGGCAAGGATGGGATCGAGGTGATCATGGACCTGCGCAAGTCCCAGCCGAACCTGCCGGTGATTGTCATGACCGGCGGCGGCCACCTGGCCGGCGGCTTTTACCTGAAGCTCGCACGCGACCTCGGCGCCAAGGGCATCCTGCAGAAACCCTTTTCCCCCGAGCAGCTCCTGCTCACGGTGGCGCTGGCCCTGCCGCCTTTGCCTGCCTGACACCGCCCCCTTCCGTTTTATTTTTCGCCCGACGTGTCCGCCGCCCACAAAGCCCTTCGCCCCATCGCCGTCTTCGAAGCCCTCAAGGGAGCCATCGTGCTCGTGGTGGGCTTCGGCCTGCTCAGTTTCCTGGGCCGTGATGCGGAGGATTTTGCCGAGCACTTGGTCAACCGGCTGCACCTGAACCCGGCGCACCATTACCCCCAGATCTTCATCCAGGCGATGGGCGACCTGAACAACACCCAGCTCTGGCTGATCGCCGGGTTCGCCGCCATCTACGCAAGCGTGCGGTTCGCCGAGGCCTATGGCCTGTGGAAGGAGAAACGCTGGGCCGAGTGGCTCGCCGCGCTGAGCGGCGCGGTGTACGTGCCGGTCGAGCTCTACGAGATCGCCCACCGCGCCTCGTGGCTGAAGTTCGGCGCGCTGGTCATCAACCTCATCATCGTGATCTACATGGTCTGGCTGCTCACCGAAAATCGCCGGCGCGCCCGGGCCGAGGAAGCCGGCAAGGGTATCTGAATGCGCCACCATTATCCGGTTTGGCCAGTTGGATGGGAATGTAGCTGACAGCGACGCCGAGGCCTCGAAGGATTTCTCTTTACCGCACGATGCGACTCCTGGTCACCAACGACGACGGCATCAATTCGATCTTCCTGCACGAGCTCATTCACGCCCTGCGCGCCGCCGGCCACCAGCTCTTCGTCGTTGCCCCGGCCAGCGAGCAGAGCTGGACCGGCGCCTCCAAGACCCGGCATCGGCACGTGAAATCCGCCGCGGTGGACCGCGGCTTCGGCTGCCCGACGTGGATCGTGGACGGCACGCCGTCCGATTGCGTCAACATTGCGATCGCCCACCTGCTGCCCGAAAAGGTCGAGGGAGTCGTGAGCGGCATCAATGTCGGCTTCAACTGCACCCTCGCCTTCATCATCGCCAGCGGCACGGTGGCCGGCGCGTGGGAAGGCGCCCTGCACGGCCTGCCCGCGATGGCCGTCTCGCAGGACGTCGGCGAGGATGTCTACTACCGCCTGAAGGAACACGGCGGCCAGCCCGAGGGCGAACTGCTCGCCACGCTGAAAACTTCCGCCGCCCGCGCCGCCCGCCTGGTCAATGAACTGCTCGTCCCCGCGCCGAGGCGCAGCTTCACCGTCCACAACCTGAATTTCCCCTCCCCGTGCGGGCCCGGCACCCCGCTCAAGCGCACGGTGCCGGCGCATTTCTTCGTGCCCGGCCTGTTCACGCCGGCCGACGACGAAGGCCGGCACAAGCTCATCTGGACCCAGGGCGAGGATGTCTCGCCCGCCGAGCCGCTCACGGACCTCCGCTGCGTCGAGTCCGGCTGCATCAGCCACACGGTCCTCGATTACCGGAAGTTGGGACATGGCTGATGCCCCGACCCAGAAATCTATAATCGGCAATCGGGCATCTAAAATAGTCCATCTCGCGCTCGAAGCGCAGGTCGGTTCCTTCAACTTGGGATTTTAGATTTTCGACGCCCGATTTCACGATTTCCCCTTGCCCGCCGGCAGCGCCGCCCGCTCGGCCGGCGTGAGCCACGCGATCTCGAGCGCGTTGCGCTGCGCCTGCGCGATCTCGTTCGCGGTCAGGCCGGCGGCGGGCGCGGCCTGTTCGAATTCGTGTTTCAGGTCGATGGCGCTGATCACCGGGTCGTCGGTGTTGAGCGTGGCGAGCAACCCGCGTGCGAGGAAACGCTTCATCGGGTGCGCCGCCAGGCTCGGCACGGTGTTCGTCTGCACATTGCTCGTCAGGTTCAGCTCCAGTCCGATGCGGTGGTCGGCAAGGTGGTCCATCAGCTCCGGGTCGTCGATCGAGCGCACCCCGTGGCCGATGCGCGTGGCCCCGAGCTGCCGGATCGCCGCCCACACGCTGGGCGCCCCGCCCGCCTCGCCCGCGTGCACCGTGACCGACCACCCCGCGTCGCGCCCGCGCTTGAAATGCTGCACGAAGAGTTCCGCCGGCCAGTTTTTCTCGTCGCCGGCGAGGTCGAGCGCCGTGAGGTGCGCCCGCTGGGTCAGCAAGGCCTCCAGCTCGGCCATGCACGCCTCCGGGCCGAACGTGCGGCTGAGGATGCCGATCAGCTTCACTTTCACGCGGGCTTTTTTCCGTCCTTCCTCGACGCCCGCCACGACGGCCTCGACCACTTTCGCGGGCTCGAGCCGGTGCTGGCGCGCCATGAAATACGGGCTGAACCGCAGCTCGACGTAGTCCAGGCCCTCGCGGTCGGCGTCCTCCACATTCTCCCGGGCGATGCGCTGGCACGCGGCGTAGTCCGCGAGCACCGACACCATCAGGTCCACCTTGACGAGAAAGCTCCACAGGTCCGGCAGCGGCCCGTGGATCTGCACGTGCCGGCTCAGCGTCTCGATCGTGTCGCCGGGCAGCTTGAGCCGGTGCTGCCGCGCAAGGTCGAGCATCGTCGCGAGCCGGATGTTGCCGTCGAGGTGACGGTGCAGGTCGATGAAAGGCAGCTTGGGATTCATCTCAGGCGACCTCGTCGTCCGCGCGCGGAATGGTGATAAACCGCGCGAGCAGGAAGATTACCGCCGCCAGCGCATAGCCCAGCGCCGCACCCCCGGCCGGGAACAACGGGCGCCCCGAACTCCAGGTGCCGCTGATCCACTGCAGCAACGGCAGGTCGATCACGGTGTCGCGCCCGGTCAGCGCGTAGGAATGCATCAGGCCGGACAGCGCCAGCAGCGCGCCCACGGCGCTCCACGCCGCCGCGCGCGCCCACCGGCGGTCGACGATGCACACCACGATGGCCGACCAGATCATCGCGGAATAAAGAAACCCCTGTTCCAGCGCGAAACCGCCGCCGAGATAGGCGCCGGCTTGCTGCGCGGCCAGCACCAGCGAGGTGTTCAAGGCAGCGCCACCCGCGCCGATCGCCGTCTTGACCACCAGCATCGTGTAGGCCGACAGCGCCGGGAACAGGCCGACGACGACGGCCGGGAAGTACTTCTTCTCCGTCACCTCGAACGCCTGCGCCGCGATGATCGTGCCGATCCACAGGATGATCGCGATGCCCGCCTCGGCGGGAATCAGCCACGTCAGCGCCGCCATCGTGCCCGTGAGGCACACCAGCGTGATGCCCACGCCGTTCAACACCGAGTAACCGGCGCGCGCGCCGAGCTTCTTCCACGCGGGATGGCCGATGTAGATGGACGACGGGAACGGCGAGCCGAAGCACGCCGCCGCGATGGTGCCGAGGCCGTTGATCACGAGGCTCGGCCGCACCGGGTAGTTGTCGCCCGCCGCCGCCGCGGACTCGATGTTCTGCAGCGAGGCCAGCACGCCGAGTAGGCCGATGGGGATGACGACCGAAAGGTACGCGATGATGTGCCCGCCGTTCAGCGCGGCCCACAGCTCGCCCAGCGCCGGCAGCGGCGCATAAACGTGCAGGTGCTCGAGCGGCCTGGCCTCCGGTCCGCCCACCGGCGCGAGGCCGGTGGCCCAGGCGAGCGACGTGCCGATGGCGAGCAGGACGACCGTCGCCGGCAGGCCGCCGCGGAATTTCACGCGCCCGAAGAACACGATGAACACCAGCGCGAGCATCACGAGGCCGACGACCGGCGCCGCGAAGGCCTGGAACAGGAACGCCAGCCCGAGGAACCCGAGGCCCACGCCCGCGAGCGTCGCCAGCATCGCCGCCGGCGGCGTGTGCTCGCGGATTTTCTGGGCGAAGAAGGCGCAGCCGAACTCGATCAGGCCGCCGAGCAGGCAGGCCACCAGGCCCGCGTGCCACGCGAAGCGCTCCGGGTCGGGCAGGCCCTGCGCGATGGCCAGCTGCTTCGCCGGCAGCATCACGAGGAAGACATGCGCGAACAGGCCCGGCGTGCTGATGCCGTACGGCAGCGCGGTGACATCGCTGCGGTTCTCGCGCCGCGCCAGCTGCAGCGCCTGCCACGCATAGAAGAGATTGCCGACGAGGAAGGAGATCGCGACACCCGGCAGGATGCGCCCGTACACCAGCGCCGGAGAGAATCCCAGCACCCCGACGCACAGCGGCGCGAGGATGAGCAGCTGGACGAGGTTGTTCACGAAGGCCACCACGAAGCCCTCGCCGTCACCGCGGGAAAAAAGTTTCATGGGAAATTTGGAGGGCACATCTTCCGATGGGCCGCGGCACACCGGGAGGCGCGCCCTCCACCACGATATTCGCCCCCGGTGTTCATTTCTGCGCCGCCTTGGCCAGGCAGCCGGTGAAGTAAACCGTCCAGCGCGCCGCCGCCCATGCCGCCTTCTGGCCGAGCAGGCGGTAGTCGTTGCCCGGGTTGGACTGCGTGCGGTTGCTGCCGGCGCGGAACACGATGTGCGGGGTGCGGAGCTGGGTGCAGACCTGTGCGATCGCCGCGCTCTCCATTTCCATGATGTCCGGGTTCAGCTTTTTCCGCATGTCCGCGATCTTGGCGTCAGACACGCCGAACAGATCGCTGGCCGTCACCACGCCGGTCAGCACGCGCGGCACGTAGGTCTTGCCGTTGGCCGTGACCGGCTCGGCGGTGTAGCTCTTGATCGCGGCCTTCGCGAGCCTGAGCAGGCGCGGGTCGGGCGGGTACGCCCAATGCGTCATCTGGCCCGGCAGCGGTCCGCGCACCTTGCGGTAAACCATGCCGCCGTCGGTCAGGCTGCCGGCGGCGTGGTGGATGGTCTTGGTGGAAATGACCGTGTCGCCGGTGTCGATGCGCGGGTTGAAGCGCGAGCCCGTACCGGAGACGATGACCTCCGCCGGCGAGAACTTCTCGATGAAGAGCGCCGCCACCATCGCGCCGTTGGTCACGCCCACGCCAGTGACCGCGGTGACGACCCGGCGGCCGCCGATGGTGCCGGCCACGTAGGGGAAGCAGGCGAGGCGCCCGGTCTTCGGTTGCTTGACGTGCGCCTGGATCAGGCGGATTTCGGAAGGCATCGCGCTCAGGATGAGCGTGAGCGCGGCGGGGGTTTTGGACATGGGCGGCGGTACAGCAAGAGCCTTACCAAGCCGGGGCGTTTCCCCGCAAGCCGCAGGTTGCCTGTCATCGGGCCCGGCGAAGGCGATCCTGTCAGCGGTACGGCTGCGAAACCGGGCCTCGTCAACCGCAGGACCGGCGAAGGCGGGTTGCCTTCCCCCCCAAACCATGTTCTTTCGCCGGCTTCCATGATCGAGGTCGAAAATCTCACGCGCGTCTTCCGCACCTACAAGAAGCAGCCCGGTTTCTGGGGCGGCGTGAAGGGCCTGTTCAAGCGCGAGTTCGAGGAGACGCGCGCGGCGGACAACGTCAGTTTCTCGATCAAGGAGGGCGAGTTCGTCGGCTTCCTCGGGCCCAACGGCGCGGGCAAGACCACGACGCTCAAGATGCTTTCCGGCCTCATCTACCCCACCGGCGGCACGGCGCGCGTCGCCGGCTTCGATCCCTCGAAGCGCGAGAACGCCTACCGCCGGCTGTTCGCGCTGGTGCTCGGCCAGAAGAACCAGCTCTGGTGGGACCTCCCCGCGATCGAGTCGTTCAACCTGATCCGCGCGATCTACGGCCTGCCGGCGGACCAGTTCAAGGCGACGCTCGACGAGCTCGTGACCCTGCTCGGCATCGGCGCCAAGCTCAACGTGATGGTCCGCGAGCTCTCGCTCGGCGAGCGCATGAAGATGGAGCTGATCGCCGCCCTGCTCCACCGGCCCCGCGTTTTGTTCCTCGACGAGCCCACGATCGGCCTGGACGTGATTTCGCAGAAGGCGGTCCGCGAGTTCCTGCGCGAGTACAACCGGAAGTACAAGACCACGATCCTGCTCACGAGCCACTACATGGCCGACATCTCGCACCTGTGTGAACGCGTGATCGTGATCGACCACGGCCGGAAGATCTACGACGGCAACCTCGACCGCATCGCCGGCGCGGGGTCCGGCCAGCGCATCATCAAGTTCAAGCCCCGGGCCGACAGCGGCAATGCCTTCGGCGCCGGGTGGCAGCCCGCGCATGGCACGGCCAAGGTGAGCGCCGAGGGCGAGGTCACGCTCCACGTCCCCAGCGAGCATGTGACGTCGGTTTTCCAGCAGATCCTCGCCCAGGGCCCGGTGGACGACATCACGATCCAGGACGTTCCCTTGGAGGATATTATCAGCGAGCTGTTTTCGCGCGGGGCCGCGGCGCGCTAAACGCCGGTTGGGGCCATTTTCCACGGCTGGTAAAAATACCCGCCTTAAAATAGGCGGGTTTACCTAGAGCGAATTTTCGCCTGCGCGGCCAACTTCCACGCGTACGGGCGCCACACACACCTGATAGCTAGTTTCGAGGAGGGGTAGCTCTCGGAAACCCGCCACCAAAATGGGCGAATATCTTTTCATCGGCAGCGCCATTCTGAGCTTGGCGAATGGAACGGTGCTGCTGTGCATCAACCCGCGACGGGTTGTAAACAAGGCTTTCTTCGCTTGCTCCATTTGTATTGTCGCTTGGTGCGTTTGCGTGGTTATGGCAAAGGAGACGGGAAGTAAGTATCCGAGAGATGATGTAAGCCTCTTTTTTTGGCTTCGAGCTAGCTCAAGCGTTGGCGCGTTTCTTGTTTGGTTCCTTTGGCTGACAAGATCCGTGCTCTTAGAAGAACGCAGAGATATGCGCGGGGTTCTCAAGCAGTCGTGGCCTTGGTTTTGCATCAGCAGCCTAATTGCCGTACTCCCATTTTTGGAGTCATTCATATCGTCAGACTCAACGCCGGAAAACACCACTCGTGGCTTGGGATATGCCTTCTACGCCGCATCTATTGCTGCTTGTTGTTTCTGGTTACTGATCGATTCCGTTCATCAAGCGCGCCGATTGACGGGAGCGCGCAAGATCGAAATGCAGTTTTTTGTCATAGCTGGTCTTTGCGCCTGTTTGCTAGTTATTCTTTGTAACGCAATAAGTGTCATTACGGCTGCATCATGGTTTCGGCAATCTAGTCCTATCTGGTTCTCCATATTTCATGGTCTTACGGTTTGGGCTATTTGTTACTATCGAGTTTTCGATGCGAAACAGATTCTGGCAGCGATTGGTCAACGGCTGGTGCTGGTAGGCGTGGGTGCATCCATCGCAGTCCTGCTCTATCATATCCTTGTTCATTTTCTGCCAATTTTGGGCAGCCTCTTCATCGCAACACTTACCTCGTGTCTTTTGACCATTGCTGCTGATGGACCCATGCGCAAATGGTGGGGGCTAGATCGAAGCTTTAGGTTGCTGGAGCCCCGCCGCAAAATCATCAAATGGGCGAGGGAATTGCCCGAGGAAGACAAATTAACGGCCGCCTTCGAAGACCTCTTGCGTGAATGGTGTCAGACAAACTCGGTGATCTTGATATCCGCGCAAAACGATGCCCTGCAGAGTCGCCTACTCTCATTACCTCTCAATTACCTCGCCTTGGCGCCGCTGTCTAAAGATGGCTGGATAACACCCGAAGCCCTCCAGCGCTCAAAATCCTCCAAGGGGACCAACGAATGCGCCGAGTTCATGCATCAGTATAAGTTGGGCGCCATGCTCGCTGTGCCCAAGGGCGGTCCCTCACCTTCGCTCGTCATTGCGCTTGGCCAAAAGGAAAGCCTCCGCCCCTACACTTTCCCCGATATCCAAATTCTTTTGGAGCTAACGGAATTGATGGATAACATCCTCGCCCACACCCGGGCCGCGGCACGCGCGACCCAGATCCAAAAGATGGATACCGCCGTGATGATCTCACGTGGGTTGGCGCATGATCTTGGCAACCTCGCAACGCCCGTCTCGAGCTTCCTTGTTCACATGGAAAATCGCGTCGTCGACGGGACCCCGGAGGCTTTGGTCCTCGCCGATGCCAAGCATTCCATCGGCGTTATGCAGAATTATATTCAGGAAAGCCTGTTCTTCACGCGCACCCTGGCTCTCAAGGTTGAGGCGATTGCCGCCCGGCAGCTCCTATTATCCGTGTCCCGCCTCTGCCGGGATCGGGCCAGGAAGCTCGGCGTCGATATCGTTGTCGAATCCGGCAATGGGTTCGTCTTCCGGGCTGATCCGGCATTGAGCCAGCGCTTGCTCCAAAACCTCGTCTTCAACGCCCTCGATGCATCGCCTCGCGGCAGCAAGATCGAACTGCGTGCGTCGCCTGCTGGCGATGGACGCACCGTTCTCAAGGTCTGCGACCAGGGCACGGGCATCGCTCCCGAAATCTTCGATCGGATTTTTGAACCTTACTTCACCACCAAGCACAGCGGCCGTACGCCCCGCGGCCTCGGCCTCGGTCTGGCGATCTGCCGCAAGATTGTCGATCTGCATGGAGGCGGCATTTGGGTGGAGTCCCGGGTAAATCACGGCACCGAGTTCACCGTGATTCTGCCCACGGAACCGGCAAATCGCGCGGAGCAGCCTGCGCTGCACGCGGAAAACCACCCCAATGGTCCGACGCCCCGCTGGCCGGAACCCCTTCTGATCTGAAATCTTAGATCTCAAATCTCAGATCCATGAAAATCGACGCCCTTGGGTTGCTTAGCCCTTCCATCCTATTGGTCGATGATGAGCCGCAGATTCATTCCTCGATAAAACTACGCTTGGGCTCGTCCTGCCGGGTGACCTGCGTGGCAAGCCCCAGGGAAGCGCTGCCGCTCGTCGGCCGAAAAAACCTGGACCTGTGCATCGTCGACATACACATGCCCGGCATGGACGGCCTCACCTTCATCGAGGAAGCCAGGAAAATTGATCCTTGCCTCGGGTGCATCATCTTGAGCGCTTTTGATTCATCAGAGAATCTGCGCCGCGCTATCCCTCTCAATGTATTTGATTTCGTACCCAAGCCACTGCCGGACCGGGCCGGGTTCGAGGAGCGAATCCCCGACTGGGTGGACCAAACCCGGTCGCACCGCCGGAAGCTCGCTTTGGCCAAAGGTTCGGAAACCGTTTTTCGCGATCTGGAGCTCGCCAGGATCGAACGCGATATAGAATCAACCGCGTCGGAGTCGGCTCGTGACGCCCTGTTTCAAACGGCGAATTTTCTCACGACGACCCAGGCCTTGCTGCTTAATGCCAGCCAGACCCTCGAGCCTCTCGGCAAAACAGATCCACGCCTCACCAAGGTGATCCGCAGCCTGCAGGAAGCGCACAAACAGGTGGAAATCGCCGCGACCATAACGGAGGAACACTTCGGTTCGGCTTACGCGAACCGGGAATCTTCTCCGGCCAAGGTAAATCTTGGCGTGAAACACGCCACGTCCATCGCCCTGCGGGCTGCGAAGGCGGAAGCCCGACATCTGGCTGTGGATTGCAGCCCGCTTGGCCAGGAAATCCAAATGCGGGATCTCACCGGCATTGATTTCCTGCTGTTGTTGGTGCCGGCTATTGTTCAGTCGCTGGAGCTGGCCGGCGATGGAACGACCGTGCGGCTGCAATGCACCTTCCTTGCGCGTCTCGATGAGGCCTATCGCGTAGCGCGGGCACAATCGTTCATGTGGATCAATCGACGTAATGTTCGTGCCAGCAGTCCGGGAATACAGTTCGTGATTCGTGCCAATGCCCCCGCCCCGGCCCCCGAGGATGTCAGTTCCTGGCTGCACGGAGACGCCGAAAGCAAATTGCGCACCGCCTGCAGCGGCTTGGTTCACGGCATTCAAAAGGCCAGGGGCGTGCTGGGCGTGTCCGTTTGTCCAGAAGCCGAACGCTTCGAACTGGTCGTCGCCCTGCCGGTCTGATGGCGTACCACCTTCGAGTCAGGCAATTTCACCATGATTGTGATCGTTTCCAGCGTCACCCGTGAAGCCACGGTTCTTGCAGCGCTGTGTGAACATCGCAACTGGCCGTGCCACCCTTGTTCGACGGTTGGCCGCTTCATGACGTTGAATGAGCAGCTCGAACCTCGCGCCTTGGTGGTCCGCCATCGATTGAACGATGGTTACTCTGATGACGTCTTCAGCTTTCTCAAAACGGCTTCCACCTCGAATTGCCCGCGGGTTATCGTATTGATGTCAGCCGACTCCACCGGGAAAGCCGAAGCTCGCCAGATCGAACTGGGCGCTGATTGCGTCCTGCGTGATCCCGTGCGGATTGAGGTGCTGCTGGAATACCTGGCAAAATATCGGACAATGAAAGAAGCCCCAGGCGACATTCTATCCTCCCAACGCCCTTCTTATAAAGTGGCGGAGGTCGAGGTACTTCCCCATGAGCACCGGATCGGTTATGCGGGGCAAACCATCCATGTCGCCCCACAGGAGATTGCGTTGCTTCGCCTGCTAGCCCGGTCACATGGGAAAGTTGTGACGTACTCGCTTCTCTACGACGAACTGTTCAATCGAAAATTCGAGGGCGATACCACCAATAGCCGGGTATTGCTTGGAAAGCTATGTGCATCCTTCAAACAGCTTGGCGTTGACCTGAAATCATTTGTTCAGGTCATCCCGAAATCCGGATACCTTTACTCGGTGCCTCCAAATAGCACGCCGATGCAAGAAAAGGCCAGGCCATCGAAGAAAAGAACGGACAAGTGGCAGCGGCCCGGGTAGGTCGGTCCAAGTCGGACAATCGTTCAATTGATAACGGGGAAATTACGGCAGAGACCTTGGAGTCCAGAAACAGTCAAACAACATGGACGGCACTGTGAAGCGCCCGATCCTTGTAGATGCCGCTAGATTGTCTGTCCGGCCCGTCGGGCAATTCGGCGTAACGTCCGCACTGGCGCTTCACAGTCCATTTTCTCGCGATTGGCCGAGACGCATCTGTGAACTCGCCGCGAAATAATCGCCTGCCCAACCTTCGGATTGCCAAATGAGAACGGGCTGTCCAGCTTCCGGCCAATCTCCCCTCGATGCCCGAAGCCGTTTCCGCCGTCCCCTTCGCTCCCCCCGTCCCCAAGCCAAAGGTCTTGGTCGTCGATGACGAACTCGGGCCGCGCGAAAGCATCACCTACCTCCTGCAGGACGAGTTCGATGTGATCGCGGTCGACCGGGTGGACCGCGGGCTGGAGCTCATCGGCCGGGAATCATTCGCGGTCATCGTCATGGACATCCGCATGCCGCAGAAAAACGGCATCCAAGGCCTGGAAGCCATGCGCAAGATCGATCCCGAGGTCTCGGTGATCATGATGACCGGCTACGGCGCGCTGGCGACGGCGCAGGCCGCCATCAGCCTTGGCGCGAATGAATATCTCAAAAAGCCTTTCGACGTGGATGTGCTGCAGCAGGCCGTCCGTCGCCACGCGGCCGAGGGGATGGAGCGCAAGAAGCGAAGCGGCATGCTCAAGCAGCTCGAATCCATGTACGAATCGGTCAAAACCGAGCAGAAGAAGCAGCAGTTGAATTCCGGTTTCAACCAGGCGGCGGCGGAAATGGTGCACGACATCTGCAACCCGCTCGTCGTCGCCATCGGTTATACAAATATGCTGCTCGATGAAGTGCGCCAGTTGCCTCAGGTCGGCCGCAGTGTTGAACGCATCCTCCACTACGCCGAAACGCTGGAAAAGTGCTCCTCCTTCTGCCTGCACCTGGCCGAATCCTGGCGGCAGACCACCAAACATTCGGGTGAGGTTGACGCCGTCGATCTTTTGGCTACGGCGGAAGATACCAAGACCGTACTTTTCTTTGGGACCAACCGCGTGGAGGTTTCCGGCACGAAGGGCACCTTCATCAATGGTGTGCGCTACGAGATCGTCCGTTTGCTGCAGAATCTTATCAAGAATGCCCTTGAAGCCGGGGCCACGCATGTGTCGGTCGGGGTTCAGCGTGAAGGCGATCAGGTGGTGTTAACTGTCGCGGACAATGGCAGCGGCCTGCCGCCGGCGGTGCTGGACAGCATCCTGAAGAAGCCGGTCGAATCCACCAAGGCCCACGGCACGGGTCTCGGCATGACCATCTGCCGGCATATCGCCGC
Source organism: uncultured Oleiharenicola sp. (assembly GCA_964481095.1). Classification (GTDB taxonomy): domain Bacteria; phylum Verrucomicrobiota; class Verrucomicrobiia; order Opitutales; family Opitutaceae; genus Lacunisphaera. The sequence goes on from CAYZSN010000188.1 coordinate 62,009, forward strand.
TGCCCATCGCGGTGAAATGAAAGTCGCCGCCCGGCCCGGCGGCGGCACGGTGTTCACGGTCAATTTTCCCGCGAGCGCCTGAGGCCGTCAGGCCGGGCCAATGAGCTTGTTCAGCTCGGCGCGCAGCCATGCCGCTACGGCAGAATGATCCCGTAAGGGAAAGCCCCGACCTGTAGCCACACTCCGGGAAACTTCTTCGAAAAGTGAAATTTCCGCGAGAAGTGCGCGTGCGAGAACGCGTTGATCAAGGTTGGTCTCGATCGCTGTTTGCGCGAGCCGTCTTGCATCCAGCCACCGTTCTGCCTTTCGCGCCTCGGGTCGCGGGGAACGGCCGGCCAAGCGCGCTTCCTCTTCAAGAAGTGACCACCGATGCCTGACAGATTCTACATTATACCATCGCAGTGCTGCACGCAGTTCACCTCGTGCAATTTTCTTTTCGACCCACACCGCATGACGCCAAAATCCGCTCACGTGTGATTCGTAATCTGACCTAAGGAAATCTTGGCCGGCCCAAGCAACGTTTAGAGCTTCCAGTCTCATTTCCCAAGCTTTGCCACCAACCAATACTTTGCATCCGGGACGGACGACTAACTGCGTATTTAAGATACCACGAACAAGCTTCTTCGGAAAAAAATTCCGAAGTCCTGGTCGGGCCATTGCCCAATAAACCAGTTTCATTTGCCATGACGACAGCAAGACAAAATCCGCCTCGTAGCCACCGGCAAATACAACACTCAGTTTAGGAACTTCTCTTTCGGTTTGTTCAACGTGAGCTGACCAAAAAGGGGCAATCTGAATGAGCCAATGTGGATTCATAAACGAAGCTACGTTTCGTGCGATCAACTGATAATCCCAGTCCGACCATTGATCAATTTCGGCACTGCCTTGCCCTCGCGATCCAATTTGAATCAAGGCTTCGATTTGCGGCTGCCTTTTTGCCCAATCGATCACACGGGCTTCAAACTCCTCAGGGGTCATAAAGCATAGTTTGTGGGTCTCCGTCTCTCATGGAGCAAATCTCTTTTGCGACGCAAGCTTGCCGCCGGTTCCATTCTCCTTCAACAAAGCGGCGGCGTTTCATTCATCCCCACCTCTTGCTGTTCTGATTTCGCCCTTATTCGCCCATGCGCCGTCGCGTTAAAATTACTGGCATCGGCCCCGTTACCCCAGCCGGCATCGGTCGGGAGGCCTATTATCGCGGCATCAATGAGGCTGTAAGCCGCATCCGGGCAATCGACCGGTTTGATCCTGCGACCGGTCCATTCGTTGGCGCAGAAATACCGGAGTTCAAGCTGACCGACTTCGCTCCAAATGAGAATCCTCGCCGCATGTCTCGCCACACCCAACTCAGCTTGGCGGCGGCGATTCTCGCTATGCAGGATGCCGGGATAGGCCGTGATGATCTGCAGCGACTGAGTCCGCTGGTCGTCACCGGAACCTCGATCATGGACTTCGAAAAAATCGCAAGAGTAATCGAGCTTGTCCATGACAAAGGTCCCCGGGCCATGCCGGGAAGCATCATGTATGAAGGTTCAGTCGCTAATGTGGCGGGCAAGATCGTCCAATATCTCGATGTGCCGATGCGAATGCTGACGCTACAGACCTCCTGCTGTTCTGGCATGGATGCGGTCGGCCAAGCTTACGAACAGGTGGCAACCGGCCAAGCTGACATCGCTCTTGCTGGCGGCAGTGAGTCCCCGCTTTCGCACTATCTTTTGATGGGCTTCAACGCTGCAGAACTAAGCCCGATTACGGATGAGTCACCCGAACATCTATGCCGGCCGTTCGACCTATGGCGCACCACGGGTGTGCTGGGTGAAGGCGCCTGTATTTTTGTGATCGAACCAGAAGCCAGCCCCCGACCTGCTCTCGCTTGGATTACAGGATATGGATTCGCAAACGACACGGAGGGCCAGACGGCATCCGGCCTTTCGGATGCAATCAAATATTCCTTGGCCAATGCGGGCCGCAGGCCGGATGAGGTCGGCTATATCAACGCGTGGGGCACTGGACATCGGCTTATTGATGCCAATGAAACCCTGGCGATGCAGAAAGTTTACGGGCGCCATCTCGGAAATATCCCAGTAAGTTCGCTGAAAGGGGCCATCGGAACTGCGTTGGGCGCATCCGGACCAATTCAAACTGCCAGCGCAGTATTGAGCCTGCTTCATGGCATTTTGCCGCCCACAGTGAATTGGACAACGCCCGACCCTGAATGCCCGCTCAACTTGTCGAACAAGACCCGGTATGTTCAGACGAACGTTGCGGTAGTGAATGCACATGGCCTGTCTGGCAGCAACTCCGCTCTTGTGCTGGAAAAACAATGTCCCCGCTAATTCTCAGCGCTGCGCTCTTAACATTGGCAATTGGCGCGGCCGTTTTCTGGGCCAATCCTCAACGTTTCACTAATTGGGTTTTTGCGGGTTTTTCTCTCATCACCACTGGCTGGCTTTTGTGTGTATTCATGGCCATGCGCGCAGGCATACGCGCCCCCCAAGAAGCAATCGGAAATCCTATTCCGTGGATTCGAGCTGCATCTGCGGTCGGCGCGTTTTTTCCGTATATGATTTGGCTTTTAATGAGCGCCATCAGAACGACAGAAGGCCAATCATCACGCACCCTCAGGAAATCAGTACCATGGCTAGCTATTTCCCTAACTTTATCTGTACTCTGCTTTACGACCCTATTCATTCCGGCGAACTCCACGCCTGAGAATCCAAAACGAGGCGTCGGATACCTAGTCTACAGTATCACCAGTTTTGCTCTCTATGCAGTGATTCTAGTGGAGTCATTCCGCCAAATGCGGAAAGCAACTGGTGTTCGACGAATTGAACTCCAATTTTTCTCGTTCAATAGTGCGCTTGGATGCATCGCTGCCATCGCGATCAATGCTATCGGCGCATACTTAGATCTACGGGCAATCAATCGATTAAGCCCCATGGTCATATTGGTATTCTACGTAATTACCGCTTGGGCTGTTACGATTCATCGCGTATTTGATGCACGGCAGGTCTTCCTTTCTGTCGCGCAGCGAACTGGACTAATCATTGTCCTCAGTATGGGCGTATATTGGGGGTCGCGGCTGCTTGATGGCGCCATGCCTTCTACTGCCTCGCTAATATTGAGTATCTCCGCTTGTAGCACCTTCGCCTTCTGGCTCGAACGGAAATCCCGCGACTGGTTCAGCCTCAGCGCCTGGCAGAACACCGCCGTCACCCGGCAGGCCGCGCTCGAAATCGCCCGGCGCGAGCCCGACCCCAACAAGCTGGTGACGGAATTCGAGGCGCTCCTCCGCGCCTGGTGCCAGACCAACTACGCCGTCCTTCTCTTTGATAGCGGCGAGGTCTACGTCTCGGGCGACATCGAGTTCGCCAAGGACCGCTCCGGCTACGCCGCCCTCTGCAAGCAGGGCTGGAGCACGCCGGAGAGCCTCCAGCGCCTGCGCCCCGAACCCGGCCTCACCGACCTCCGGCAGTTCCTCGGCGAATACAACCTCGGCCTGGTCGTGACCGCTCCGCGCGGCAGCCCCGCACCCTCCCTCTTCCTCTGCGCCGGCGTGAAGATCAACCACCGTCCCTTCACCTACCCCGAGGTCCAGCAGGTCCAGGAAATCGCGGAGTTCATGGACAACATCCTCGCCCGCTCGCGCCTCTCCCTGCAGGCCCGCCAGTCCGAGCAGCTCGCCACCATCGGCCTGATCGGCGCCAGCCTCGCCCACGAGATCCGCAATCCCCTCGTCTCGATCAAGACCTTCTCGCACCTCCTGCCGACGCGCTTCGAGGACCCGGAATTCCGCCGCCGCTTCAGCGTGCTGATCCCCGCCGAGGTCGAGCGCATCGACAACCTCACGCAGCAGCTGCTCGACCTCTCCAACCCGCGGCGCCACCAGATGGAACGCATCTCGCTGCACACCTCCATCCTCGAGACGATCGACCTCATGCTCACCCGCGCGCAGGAGGCCCGCGTCAGCCTCAACTCCCAGCTCACCGCCGGCGCGGACATGATCTGGGCCGACGCCGGCGCCATCCGGCAGGTTTTGATAAATCTTTTAATCAATGCCTTCCAGGCCCTCGAGCACCAGGACGCCGAGCGCCGTGTCCAGGTCCGCACCCGCAATTCCCCCAATGGGAGCGTCGTTCTCGAGGTGTCCGACAACGGCCCGGGCATCCCGGTCGAGCAGCGCACCCGCCTCTTCCACCCGTTCGTCTCCACCAAGACCAAGGGCATGGGCCTGGGACTTGCTGTCTGCGCAGATTTCTTGCACGAACACCGCGCGACCATCATCGTCCCGGTCGTCGGAAGGCCGGGAGCGACTTTCCGCATCACCTTTCCATGCCCGCCACCCTTATCCTGACGACCCCCGACGCCGGCCTCGAAGCCGCATGGAAAAAACTTCTCCCCTCGCGCGAACCCGCCGTCTTCGCCCGCACCGCCGATCTCCAGCGTGAACTGCTGCGCCCCGGCGCGCGCGTCTGGATCTCCGACATCAATGACCCGCGCGCCAAGCTCTCCACCGGCAGCGGCACGCTCGTCATCCTCGTCGGCCAGCCGCACAGCCTCCCCTTCGAGCAGGCGCGCCAGAACCGCTCCGCCCGCCTCTTCCTCAGCTACGACGAAAGCCGCGAGCGCCTCGCCGAGTGCGTCAACCTCCTCGAGGAAATCGCCGACAAGAATTCCCAGCTGCACTCCGCGCTCGAGCGCACCCGCCGCAGCGAACCGCCCTTCCCGCTCCGCGACACCACGCCCCCGGGCAGCGCGCCCTCCGAGCCGGTGGAATCGTGGGACTTCCTCGAGAGCGCCCTCGCCCACCTCGACAACCGCCAGCGCCTGCTCGACGAATTCCGCCGCGCCGCGCGCTACATCCTGAAGGCCGGCAAGGTCCTCTACTTCTTCCGCCAGCGCGACGGCTTCGTGTCCGACGACGAGGCCTTCCGCTGCGAGGCCAGCCACCCGCTCGCCCTCTGGCTCGAGGAGCATCCCGCCGCCCTCGACGTCAGCCAGTGGGGCAACATCGAGGATCCCGCCCTCGACGCGCCGATCCGCCAGCAGCTCGTTTCCTGGGGCGCCCGCCTGCTCGTTCCCCTCCACGCCTACGGCCAGCTCCTCGGCTGGATGGCGCTCGGCCCGCGCGCCGACGGCGCCATCTATCGCGAAACCGACAAGTTCCGCGCCGTGCTCCACGCCCGCCTGCTCGAGCGCTGCCTTGAACGCTCCGCCCAGCTCACCGAGTACGCCCACGCGGGCAACGCCGCGGCCCTCCGCGCCAAATACCTGCCCGGCGCCCGCCTCATCACCCGCGCCGAACTCGCCACCACCGAGCTGCCGGTCGAGGTCCGCGCCGTCGCCAGCGAGGCCCTGCACACCGGCAAGGTCGTCACGCAGCCCGCGCGCGTCCCCTACCGCTACCGCGTCCAGGCCGGGCCGGTGCCCGAACTCGACGGCGTGTGGGCGGTCTGGGAGGACTCCGCGCCCGAGATCGAGCGCGTGAACGTCCTGCTCGAGCAGCACCGCCGCGAACTCTTCCGCAACCTCGGCCTCACGCTCAGCCACGAGCTCTCCAACCCGCTCGTCTCGCTCGTGACCTTCGCCCAGATGCTCGCCAAGGGCAGCAACTCGCCCGTCGGCAGCGCCGCGCTCGCCCAGGAGGTCGCGCTCACCACCGAGGTCGCCAAGCTCAAGCTGCTCAACGAACACGCCACCCTCCTCGGCGAAATCGCCCAGCCGACCGCCAAGGCCACCGACCTCAACAAGCTCCTCACCGAGATCGCCGGTGCCCGCGGCCTCACCACCCGCTTCGTCGAGGAACAGCTCGTCCTTTCGCTCGACCCCAACCTTGTGAAGTTCGCCTTCGGCTCGATCCTCGACGCCATCGCCGCCAACCGCCTCGATGAGGGCCTGCAGCAGCTCATCCTCACGCTCCGGGCCGTCGGCTCCGGCGCCCAGCGCACCGCCGTCATCACCATCGAGGGCAAGCGCCTCGAACTCGACGGCACCCTGCCCATGCCCGCCCCGGGCAGCACGCCCAACCAGGGCCGCCTCTCCGTTTTCCTCGCCCGCGAAATCCTCCGCCTCCACGGCGGCACGCTCCAGGCCGGCCCCGGCCTGAAAGGCACCGACATCCAGATCTCCCTCGGCGCCCTCCGCGCCTGACAATGGCGAAAGTTGAACGGTGAAGGTTGAAAGCGGCCGGCAGCCGTGACCTGCCCATCCTGCCGGTCCAAGTCTTTCAACTCTCAGCTTTCAACTTTCACCCCGCACGCCTAGCGTGCGCTTCATGGACATCGTGCTTCTCCTCGCGGGCCTGATGATCGGCGCCGCCCTCGGCTGGTTCATCGCGCAATCCCGCGGGGCGGCCACCGCCGAGCGCGCACGTCTCGCCGCCGAGCAGCTGGCCAAGCTCGAAGCCGAACTCGCCTCGCTCCGCACCCACGCCACCGCCCTCGAGGCCGAGCGCGCCGCGCTCAAGGAGGCCCAGGCCCGCCTGGCCGAATCCTTCAAGGCCCTTTCCGCCGACGCCCTCCGTTCCAACAACCAGTCCTTCCTCGAGCTCGCGCGCGAAACCTTCGGCAAACTCCACCAGCAGTCGGCCGACGAACTCGGCAAGCGCCAGCAGGCCATCGACTCGATGGTCAAGCCGCTCCGGGAATCCCTCGAAAAGGTCGACGCCAAGATCGGCGAGATGGAAAAGACCCGCGCCACCGCCTATGGCCAGTTGTCCGAGCAGCTGAAATCCCTCGGCACCGCGCAGGTTTCCCTGCAGGCCGAGGCCGCCAAGCTCACCACCGCCCTGCGCTCGACCACCACCGCCGGCACCTGGGGCGAACTCCAGCTGCGCCGCGTCGTCGAGATGTCGGGCATGAGCAGCTACTGCGACTTCGCCGAGCAGCAGTCGGCCGGCGGCTTCCGGCCCGACCTCATCGTCCGCCTGCCCGGCGGCCAGCAGATCATCGTCGACGCCAAGGCGCCCAACGACGCCTACCGCGAGGCCGCCAATGCCACCGACGAAATCGTCCGCGCCGCCAAGCTCGCCGAGCACGCCGCCAAGGTCCGCAGCCACATCGACGCGCTCGGCGCCAAGAATTACTGGGAACAGTTCCAGCCCTCGCCGGAGTTCGTCGTGCTCTTCCTGCCCGGCGACCAGTTCCTGTCGGGCGCGCTGCAGGCCGACGCCACGCTCATCGACCGCGCCATCGGCAAGAAGGTTCTGCTCGCCACGCCGGCCACGCTCATCGCCCTGCTCAAGGCCGCCGCCTACGGCTGGCGGCAGGAGGACGTCTCGCGCAACGCGCAGGTCATCGCCGACCTCGGCCGCGGGCTCTACGACCGCATCACCACCTTCGCCGACAATCTCGACAAGGTCGGCCGCGGCCTCGAGACCGCCAACAAGGCCTACAATTCCGCCGTCGGCTCGTTCGAGCAGACGCTCCTGCCGGGCGCGCGCAAGTTGTCCGAGCTCGGCGCCAAGGGCGCGAAGGATCTCACCGACCCGACCCCGACCGAGACGACCCCGCGCGACGTCCTCAAGCGGGCTTGAGGCGGAATTCTTCTTTGCGCTTCTTGCGCCTCTTTGCGGTCAATCTTGCGGCATGAAAGAACTCGAAGGCATCTGGCAGCCGCTCTACGCGGAGCTCGGCGGCGAGGAAGCACCCCGGATGGCGCTCGAAAAAATGGAGATCGAGCTGACCTCCGACGGCCGCTACGCCGTGCGCTTCGCGGGCCTCACCGCCGACCACGGCACCTACCTCGTCGAGGCCGACGGCCAGCTGAGCTTGCAGGGCGTCGCCGGACCCAACGCCGGCCGGACGATCCCGACGATCTTCAAATTCGCCGGCGACACCCTCTCGATCTGCTACGGCCTCGGCGGCGTGCGCCCGGAAAAATTCCACACCGGCACCGACCCCGAGCTCTATCTCGTCAACTACACTCGAAAAGGATAGGCACACTAATTTTAAGCTCTCAGCTCTCAGCTTCAAGCCCATGCCCCGCGTCACCGGCCTCTTCCTCTACCCCGTCAAATCCCTGCGCGGCTACGCCGTGCCGGCCGCGGAGATCGACGCCCTGGGCTTCGTCGGCGACCGGCGTTTCCTCGTGGTGGACGACACGGGCGCCTTCCTGACCCAGCGCACCGTGCCGCGCATGGCCTGCATCGCCACGCAGCTCGTGGACGGGACGCTCACGCTCTCCGCCGAGGGTGCCGGCAGCGTGCCGGTCTCAACCGCTTCCGATCCGTCGGCCCCCCTTCGCACCGTCAGCGTGTGGAAAAGCACCGGCCTGCAGGCCGAGGATTGCGGCCCGGCGGCGGATGCCTGGCTCTCGTGGTATCTCGGCTTCCCCTGCCATCTCGTCCGCATCGGCGGGCGCTTCGTCCGGCCGGTGCTCAAGTCCGCGGCCCGGCCCGGCGACCTCGTGCATTTCGGCGACGCCGAGCCGCTGCTGATCATCAGCCAGGGTTCGCTGGACGATCTCAACGATCGCATCCAGTCCAACCACGGTGAGCCGGTGCCGATGAACCGCTTCCGCCCGAACATCGTCGTGGATGGATGCGCGCCCTTCGCCGAGGACGACTGGCCGCGCATCCGCATCGGCAATGCCTTGCTGCGCCATGGCGGCCTGTGCGCCCGCTGCATCGTCACGACCACCGACCAGCTCACCGGTGAGCGCACCGGCAAGGAGCCGCTCAGGACGCTGGCCTCCTTCCGGCGTGACAAGGCCGATCCGACCGACGTGAACTTCGGCGTCAACCTGATCAACGAAACCAAGCAGGGGCTGATCCGCGTGGGCGATGAAGTCAGCCTGGCCGTCGCATGAATCGCGAAGCCCTGCTCGCCGCCGGCGCCACCCTTGTCATGCTTGGCGTCATCCTGCGCGGCCTCGCCGCGAGCCAGCGCCGTGTCGCCGCCCTGCGCAAACAACACGAGCTCGACGAGCGCAAGCCCGGTGAATCCGTCCGGCCGGCACCGCACCTCGAGAAATACCTGTCGCGCTACGCCAACGGCGCGATCGCCCTCGGCCTGCTGTTGGTGGTGGCCGGCGGCCTGCGCTGACCGCGCTTCTCAGGCCGGGTCCGCCCGCTTTGCGGCAATGGCCCGCAGCTCCTTGGCGGTGAGCAAATCTTTCTCCCGGCCCGTCGCCTCCTTGGCAGAAATAAGATCTTGCAACGACATTACGCGATATTTTCTGCCGTCGATTTCCAAAATCTCGGCCCGCTGCTTCAAACGGACAAAATCCCCTACGCCCAGGACCGAGGATAGAACGTCAATCACCCCGAGATCGGTTCTAAGATATAGATTTTGCACCGTCTCGCCAGGAGGCGGGGCGGTCAGAAAGGACAATTCCCCGGGCAGCATTCGATGATGCGGGTTCAAATCCCTCAATGCTTCCCGCAACCGCGCGATATTCTCCGCGGAGAATATCGTGCAGATATCCACGTCTTTGGTCACGTAGGCCGAGCCGTGCGAAACGGCGGCAAAGCCACCGACGATCACGAACTCCAGGCCCGAATCAGCCAGTCTTTCGAGCAGCCGGCTGAAGCTTTGCATCGTATTTTTCCCGGGCCTCTTGAAGTTTCAAAACCAGATTCAACGCAGCGTCATGCTGTTCCCAGCGTATTTTGACCGGCAGGCGCAGGTTTTCATCCACCAGTGAGAGATCGATCCCCGCCTGCTCGGCGGCGGCAATCATTTCCGCCCTCTCTGCTGGATTCATAACTTGAATAAATGCCGCGGCCCCGGCGTCCGCAAGCGTCTAAACGTCACTCCTCGCCCACCCGGCCGCGCCCGGCCTTGTGCCGCGCGCGGTGTTTCTTGGCCTCGATCATCCGCACTTTCTGGCCGCGGGATTTCTGGCGATGCCTCCGCCGCTCCAGTTCGCGCGCCGATCGCGCAGCCCCGGCGAAGGCCTGTTGCCGCGCCTCCAGCCGGTCAGCCAGCTCCGTCCAGGCCAGCAGGCGGTTGACCGACTGGTTGCGCTCGCGCTGGCAGCGCACCTCGACCCCGCTCGGCCGGTGTTTCAGGCGCACGGTCGAGGAGGTCTTGTTGATCTTCTGGCCGCCGGCCCCGGCGCCGCGGATGAAACTCTCCTCCACGTCGTCCGGCTGGACGCCGAGGGAGACAAATCGCGCCCGCAGCGACGCTTCCACGATGTCAGGAAAATCGGCCATTCGGTATGCGTCCGGTGAAACCATTATCCATTCATGGAGTCAAACGTCCGCCCGACCCGAGCGTCGTGGCTCGCCCGACGAAAACCGGATCGGCTCTTGTCTCGATGCCCGCCACGCTGCTTACTGTTCGTCGTCTTTTGTCCGCCGTCTGCCGCTTTGGGGTTCCTTCCCTTTCACCTTCCCTTTCACTCTGTCCCTCATGATCACCGGTCCCGTTTGGTCCCAGAAACTTCGCACTGAAATCGGCCAGGCCGTCATCGGCCAGGACGCCGTCATCGAGCGCATGCTCGTCGCCCTGCTGGCCAACGGCCATGTGCTCCTCGAGGGCATGCCCGGCCTGGCGAAGACGCTCCTCATCAAGTCGCTCGGCACCGCCCTCGGCGTCCAGTTCGAGCGCATCCAGTTCACGCCCGACCTGCTGCCGAGCGACGTCGTCGGCACGATGATCTTCTCGCCGAAGGACGGCGGCTTCGCCACCCACAAGGGCCCGATCTTCGCCAACCTCGTGCTGGCCGACGAAATCAACCGCGCCCCGGCCAAGGTCCAGTCCGCGCTGCTCGAGGCCATGCAGGAGCGCCAGGTCACGATCGGCGGCAATTCGCACCAGCTGCCGCGTCCGTTCTTCGTCATGGCGACGCAGAACCCGGTCGAGCAGGAAGGCACCTACCCGCTGCCCGAGGCGCAGACCGACCGCTTCCTGTTCAAGCTGCTGGTCGACTATCCGTCCGCCGACGAGGAGGCCCTGATGATGGAGCGCTGGGGCCAGGTCACGAAGCAGCCGGAACTGAAGGCCGTTTCCAGCGGCGCCGAGCTGCTCGAGCTCCGCACGCAGGTGGACGCCATCCACGTCTCGCCCGCCGTGCAGGCCTACATCCTCGCGCTCGTCCGGAGTTCGCGCGACCTCGCCGCCCAGCCCGAAGGCGGCGCCGGCGCCCGCCGCCTGCTCAACTTCGGCGCGTCGCCCCGCGCCTCCCTCGCCCTCTTCCAGGCCGGCCGCGCGCTCGCCTGGCTGCGCGGCGCCGACTACGTCTCCCCCGCGCTCATCCAGGAGGTCTTCCACGATGCCCTGCGCCACCGCGTCGGCCTCACCTACGAAGCCGAGGCCGAGGGCCTCAGCCCCGACAAGGTGCTCGACCAGGTGCTGATCCGCACGCCCGTCCCGGCCAAGGTCTGAACTCAAAAATCCCAAACGCCAGAATCCAAAAGCCAAGGAAATCCCAATGCTAGAAAATCCCAAGAACGCCGTGCGGCACTCCTTGGTTTTTTCGGTTTCTCACCTGTTTGGGATTTGGTGTCTGGCCTTTGGAATTTAGCCGCTCGATGCCCGCTCCTCAAAGCCAACCTTCCCTCGTCACGTCCCAGCTCGCCCTGCTCCGGCAGCTCGAGTGGCGCGTGCGCCATGCGGTGGAGAACGTGCTCAGCGGCGAATACCGCTCCGCTTTCCGCGGCCGGGGCATGGAGTTCGACCAGGTCGTGAAGTACACCTTCGGCGACGACATCCGCGACATCGACTGGAACGTCACCGCCCGCCTCGGCGAGCCCTACCGCAAGAAATTCATCGAGGAGCGCGAAGTCTCTTTGCTCCTGCTGTTCGAGGATAGCGTCAGCCTGCAGTTCGGTTCGGGCGCGCAGTCCAAGCGCGAGGCGCTGATGGAACTCGCCGGCCTCGTCATGATGCTCGGCGCCGTCAACCGCGACCGCGTCGGCTTCCTCCACGCCTCGCCCGGCGGCTACACCCTGAAGGAACCGGTCCGCGGCCGCGGCCAGATCCTGCACGCCGCCGCGCAGCTCCTCGGCCAGCCCGTGCCCGAATTGTCTTCTGTCCTCAGTCCTCCGTCCTCTGGCTTTATCCCCTGGCGTCTCCTCGCCAAGGCCGCGCCGCGCCACAGCATCCTGATCTGGCTCGGCGACTTTCCGCCGCGCGTCGAGCCCGAGGGCTGGTCGGTGCTGACGCGCCGCTACCAGACGATGGGGTTCCGCGTCGACGACCCGTGGGAGCGCGAGTTGCCGGCCGCCCGGGTGCTCACCACCTACGACCCGGTGGCCGGGCGCCTCGTCAACCTCAACGGCGCCTCCTCCGCCCAGCGCGCCGCCCACGCAGCCTGGGTGGCCGAACGCGACGCGGCCTTTCGCGCGATTTTCCCCGACACGCTCAGCCGCCTCACGGTGCGCACGGACGAGGAACGGCTCGATGCGCTGGTGCGCTTCTTCCACGCCCGCATGCACGCCGGTCACCGGCGATGAAGCACCAGGTATCAAGTAACAAGCATCAGGAATGATCCCTTCAACCCTCCAGTCTTGCCACCTGTTACTTGGCACTTGGAACTTGCCGGCCTTCGGCAACTACACCTTCCACGATCCCTGGTGGCTGGCCGCGCTGCTCGCGCTGGCCGCCGTCCTGTGGGTGCGCGGCCGGCGCGGCGCACCCGTGCTCGTGGTGCCGTACGCCGCGGCGTGGCACCGCCCCTCGCTCATCACCAGCTCGCGCTGGCCGGCCATCCTCGCCCTGACCGGCCTCGTGCTGCTGATCGTCGCGCTGGCGCGGCCGCAGATCGTCGAGGACAAGCGCGAGGTGAAGCAGCAGGGCTACGACCTGATGCTCGCCATCGACCTCTCCGGCTCGATGCTGGCGGAGGATTACGAGCGCGGCGGCGAGCGCATCAACCGCCTGCAGGCCATCAAGCCGATCATCCAGGCCTTCATCCACCAGCGCGCCAACGACCGCATCGGCGTGGTCGTGTTCTCCGGCCGCGCGTACACCCTCGCCCCGCTCACCTTCGACCACCTCTGGCTCGAGAAACAGATCGAGCGGCTCGCCCCCGGCATGATCGAGGACGGCACCGCTATCGGCGACGGCCTCGGCGTCGCCCTCACCCGGCTGGAACAGGCCAAGCGCGAGGACGGCGGCAAGCGCAAGGGCGCCTTCATCGTCCTCATGACCGACGGCGCCAACAACCGCGGCGTGCTCACGCCCGAGCAGGCCACCGACATCGCGAAGTCGCGCGGCCTGCCCGTCTACACCATCGGCGCCGGCAAGGACGGCCTCGTGCTCATGCCCGTCCCCCGGAACGACGGCACCTTCCTGACGGACGACTACGGCCGCAAGGTCTACCGCCGGACGCTTTCCGACCTCGACGAGGGCGCGCTCATCCGCATGGCGAACGAGACCGGCGGGAAATTCTTCCGGGCCGACGCCGTCGACACCGCCGAGAAGGCCTTCGCCGCGATCGACGCCGCGCAGAAGATCGAATTCCAGGCCAAGTCCTACATCCTCGCGACCGAGCTGTTCCACTGGTTCGCCATCCCGGGCGCCGCGCTGCTGTTCCTCGGCGCCCTCGCCGCCGTGCCGCCCCCGCTGCCGTTCCGCCGCAAGCGCCCCGCCGCCGCATGAGTTTCCATTCCCCCCATCTCCTCTGGCTGCTCGTGCCGCTCCTGCTCCTGTTCATCTGGGAGCTGGCGCGCCACACCGCGCGCGCGGTCACGAGCTGGCCGAAGATCGCCCGCGCGTGGGCCGGCGCCTTCGATGTCTCCCTCGGCGCGCGCCACACCACGGCCGACTCCCGCCCGCGCCTCTGGCTCTGGCTCGGCCTCATGCTCTGCGCCGTCGCCCTCGCCCGCCCGCAATGGGGCGTGCTCGAGGAGAAGACCGTCGACCAGTCGCGCGAGGTGCTCATCGCCCTGGACCTTTCGCGCTCGATGCTGGCGCAGGATGTGAAGCCCTCGCGGCTCGAGCGCAGCAAGCTGCTCATCCAGTCGCTGCTCGACAACCTCAAGGGCGAGCGCGTGGGCCTGGTGCTCTTCGCCGGCACGGCTTTCCTCCAGAGCCCGCTCAGCTCCGACTACGAGGTGCTCCGCGAATTCCTGCCCGCGCTCAATCCCGACTACCTGCCCGAGGGCGGCTCGAACTACAAGGCGATGCTCGAGTCCTCCATGCAGGCCTTCGGCACCTCGACCGCCGACCGCTACCTGATCATCCTCAGCGATGGCGAAAGCACGGACGAGAACTGGAAGGACCTGACCCCGGCGCTCAAGGCCAAGGGCGTGCGCGTCATCGGGCTCGGCGTCGGCACGGCCCAGGGTTCCTTCATTCCCGACGGCAGCGGCGGCCTGTTGAAGGACGACCGCGGCGCCGTGGTCATGTCGCGCCTGAACAGCTCGACGCTGCAGGATCTCGCGCAGATGACCGGCGGCGCCTACACCGATGCCAGCGCCTGGGTGGACCTGCCGGGCCTGCTCACCAAGACCGTCGACGCCGGCAAGAAGGGTGACTTCGCCGAGAAAAGCACCGCGCGCTTCGCCGAGCGCTTCCAATGGTTCCTCGCCCCGGGGCTGGTCCTCCTGCTCATCAGCTTCTGGGCAGAGTTCCCCGTGCGCCCGCGCGAGCGGGCCCTGCCGCTGGCGAAGGCGGGAGGCGGGAGGCGGGAGGCGAGAGGCGAGCCGCCCATTGCGGCCGCTGTCAGCGCGCTCTTGTGCATTTTCTGGCTCTCAGCTCTCAGCTCCCAGCTCCCAGCTCGGGCTGCTGAAGAGCAGCCGAGCGACACCCTCGCCGCGCCGCTCAGCAAGACCGTGGCCCGCCTGGCGGAGAAGCCCGGCCTGACCGCCAAGGATTGCGCGGAACTGGCGGAAACCACCGTCACCTACGGCCAGCGCGTGAAGTCCGCCCAACAGCAGCCGCCGGAACCCGTGATCCGCGACGCCCTGCAGGCCGTCGATCTCGGCGAGAAGGCCGACGCCAAGGCGGCCGACTGGCCGAAACTGCGGCAGGACCTGCAGGACCTGCTCAAGCGCGAGGAAAAGAAGAAGGACGACAAAAAGGACGAGGAGAAAAAGAAGGACCAACAGCAACAACAGCAGCAACAGAACCAGGACCAGAAGAGCCAGGATCAGTCGCAGCAGGACCAGCAACAGAAGGACCAGCAAAACCAGGATCAGCAGCAGCAACAGAACCAGCAGCAAAAGCAGAGCGCTTTCGGGGACATGAAGGACCAGCAGGGCAAACCCCAGACCCCGGAGCCGAAATCCCAGCCTCCAAAGCCCGGCACGCAGAAGGTCGGCGGCCAGCAGGACAAGCCGCCCACCGACCAGGCGGACCCGGAGCTGGCCATGCCGCTCCAGAAGCTCGACCAGGTCCGCAACCAGGATTCCCCCGCCAAGCTCCAGCAACTCATGCAAGGCCCGCCGCAAAAAACGAAGGGCTCCGGCAAGGATTGGTAATTTAGACAAATGACGAACGACCGCTTCACCTCCCTTCTTGTCATCGCGAGCCCGCGCCGCGGGCGTGGCGATCCAGCTGGATTGCTTCGTCGCTTCGCTCCTCGCAATGACCTGTTGCGGTTTGTGCTCTGCCTGCTCCTTCTCCCCCTCGCCGCCTTCGCGCAATCCGTGCGCTGGGATCCGCCCGGCGGGCAGCTGGGGTTCAACCAGGTGAGCGAACTCTCGCTCGTGTTCGAGGACTGCGAACCCGACGGCCAGCCCGTGCTGCCGGTGACCGACGGCCTGCAGTTCGCCGGCCGGCCCTCGCAGAGCAGCCAGACGAGCATCGTGAACTTCAAGATGTCCCGGACCTTCTCGTTTACCTATCCGGTCCGCCCGACCAAGCGCAGCACGGTGACGATCCCGGAGTTCAGCGTCCAGACCGACAAGGGCGCGCTCAAGGTGCCGGCCGCCCGTTTCACCGTCGGCGACGCGCCCGTCGGCAATTCCGGGCTTTCCGTCAGCGACATTTCCTCCGCCGAGCTGGAGGTGCCCGATTCCTCGGTGTGGGCCGGCGAGGTGTTTCCCGTCACCTACACCCTGAACGTCGTGCGCCGCTATTTCCATTCGCTCGACCCCCGCTTGGAATGGCCCGCCGCCCCCGCCGTCGTCGACGACTGGACCAAGCCCGACCCGAGCGAGACGCTGCAGCAGGGCGAGCGCCGCGTGATTTCCATCCAGACGACCCGCGCCAGCATCAAGCAGCCCGGCATCTACACGCTCAAGCCCGCGAGCCAGCTGGTCAACCTGATGGTCGGCAGCACGGGCTTCGGCCTGTTCACCCAGCCCAACGTCGAGCAGCGCCAGATCGATTCGAAGCCGCTCGGGATCACCGTGAAGGCCCTGCCGCCCGCGCCCGCGGGCTTCACCGGCGCGGTGGGCCAGTTCACCTTTGCCTCCAAGGTCGTGCCGGTCACCGCCGCCGTGGGCGAACCGATCACGTGGACGCTCGAGCTGGGCGGCCTCGGCAACTGGTCGGACATCGCCGGCCTGCCGCAGCGCGAAGTCTCCAACGACTTCCAGGTCGTGCAGCCGAAGTCGAAGCGCACCATGAAAGACGGCACGCTTTTCGAGGGCACGCTGAGCGAGGACGTCGTCCTCGTGCCGACGAAGGCCGGCTCCTACAAGCTCCCGTCGGCCCGCTTCAGCTACTTCGATCCCAAGACCGGCACCTACAAGTCCATCGCGACGGAACCGGTCACGGTGACGGTCACCGGCACCTCCGCGCCCGTGGTGCCGCCGGCCAACTCCGGCGCGCCGGTGCAATTTTCCCTGACGCCCCCGAGCCCGGCGCCGACCGCCGCCCTGCCCGGCGCCACGCCGCCCGTCCCGCCGGAAAACCTCCCGCGCGATCCTCTCACCCAGCCTGACACCGGCTTCGTGCCGATGAATCTTCCGCCGCTGGTTTGGCTCTGTCTTCTGTCTTCTGTTCTCTGTCCTCTGGTCACGTGGCTCATCCTTGCCGCGCTCCGCTCGCGGGCGCTCGACCCGCAGCGCCAGCGTCGCGCCGCGCGTGAAACCATCGTCGTGCTCCTCGGGCAGCTCCGTGAGCGCGCCCGCCAGGGCGGCCCGCCCGGCGACCTCCTGATCGCGTGGCAGGCCGCCACGGCCATGCTCTGGAACATCCCGCACGCCGCACCCGGCTCGCCGCTCGTGCACGCCAGCGTCGGCCGGCTCTCCCGCGACGGCGCGGCCGCGTGGGCGCGGCTGTGGTCCGAGGCGGACCGCGCGCTCCACGGCCGCGAGGCGACTTTGCCCGCCGACTGGCTTACGCGCGCCGACAACGCCGTCCAGGCCGCGAAGGTGCCGGGCTGGAATGTCTTCTCGCTCCTTGCCGGGCGGCACCTGTTCCCGTTCCTGTTCGCGCTCGCCTTCCTGCTGGTGCCGGTCGTGACCCGCGCCGACACGGCCGCCGAGGCTTACAAGCGCGGGGACTTTGCCGCCGCCAGCACCGAATGGGCGAAGGTCGTGGCCGCGACGCCGAATGACTGGACGGCTCGCCAGAATCTCGGGCTCGCGCTCGCCCAGCAGGATCGCTGGGCCGAGGCGACGGCCCACTGGACGAGCGCTTTCCTGCTGAACCCGCGCGCCCGGGAAACCCGCTGGGATCTCGCGCTGGGCCTGCAACATTCCGGCCTGGCCCAACCCGACCTCGTCGAACTCTCGCGTGGTGACGGCGCCTACGAGGTCGCCCGCATGGCTTCACCCGGCCAGTGGCAGCTCGCGCTGGTCGGCGCCGGGCTGCTGTTCGCCACCGCCCTCGTGCTCGGGTTGCTGCAAGCTTACCGCCATATCCGCGGCTGGGGCGCGTCCGTCGCCATCCTCGCCGGACTCGCCGCCATGCTGCTGGCCGCCGCCGGCACCTTCAGCCTCCACACCTACGGCGAGCTCGCCCACCCCGAGGCGGTGTTCGTCTGGGAAGCCACGACACTCCGCAGCATCCCGACCGACGCCGACACGGCCCAGAAAACCTCGCCCCTTTCCGCCGGCTCGATCGCCGTGGTGGAAAAAAGTTTCCTCGGCTGGACCAAGCTCAGTTTCGCGGGTGGCCAGTCGGGCTGGGTCCGGACCGGGATACTGATTCCGTTGTATAAATAGACAGCAATCTTTTCGACCTTACAGGAGGGAACGGAGAGAACAGAGGGCCGACTCGGTTCGTCCTCTGTGTCCTCCTGTGAAAATTCAAAGGCGTGGCGTCTTCCGCACCATCCGGCGCAAGGAGGCGTCGGGATTGAGCCCGGCCACACGCGCGAGCTCCACCCAGCGGAGGTCCTTCGATTCGCTCGTCACGACGGGCGGCTCCGCCGGGTCCGCCTCGAGGAGAAAGCGCACATCGTAGTGCCAGTGCTCCGGCTCGCCGCCGCGCGCCGGGATCAGGTGACGGTCGACATCGAAAATCTCCCCGGACACGAACGAGAGTTTCGTGAGCCCCGATTCCTCCCGCGCCTCGCGCAACGCCGAGGCCGCAAGATCGGGATCGCCGTCCACGTGCCCGCCCAGCTGCAACCAGCGGTCGAGCTTCCGGTGATGGGTCAGGAGCGTGCGCTGACGCGCCGCGTCCACGATCCACGCCGAGGCGGTGAGGTGTCCCGGCACGCACGTGCGCCACAGGCAATCCGCATGGGCCAGGATGAAGGGCGCAAACTCCGCGGCCATCCCCGTCTCGTCCGCCGCGAGCGGCCGGCGGGCATAGGCCCGCAGGCGTTCCGCGAGCGATTCGCGCCATGCTTCCACCGTCACCGGGTCTGGAACCATTTCGATTCCGCCTGCACGTGCCGGGCCGCCTCGATCTGCGTGAAGATTTCCGGCACGGAACCCGCCACACGGAAGAGGTCCATGTTCGAGGGCTTGAAGAATTTGTCGGCGAGCATGCGCCCGAAGAGGCGGATCAGGTCGTCGTAGAACCCGTCCTGGTTGAAGAAGACGCAGGGCTTCTTCACGACGTCGAGCTGGCGCAGCGTGAGGATCTCCATGATTTCCTCGAGCGTGCCGAAGCCGCCCGGCAGCGCCACGAACGCATCGGCCCGCGTTTCCATCAGGAGCTTGCGCTCGCGCATGGTCACGACGGTGACGAGCTCGTCGGCCGCGTCGAAGGCCAGCTCGCGCGCCTTCATGAATTCCGGGATCACGCCGACCACCCGTCCGCCGCGTTCCTTCACGGCGCGGGCCACCGCGCCCATCAGGCCGGTCTTACCCCCGCCGTAGACCAGGCCCCAGCCGCGCGCCACCAGCTCCCGGCCGAGTTCCTCCGCGGCGGCGGCGTATTTCGGATCGAGCCGGTCGCTGGAGGAGCAATAGACACAAAGCAGTTTCTGCATGGCTGAGTTTGAAACCACTAATCCACACTAATCAGCACTAATTTCATCACCGGGATTGTCTGCCCGGGCTTAGTGACCCATTAGTGACCATGAGTGGTGAAATCCTCCCCTTACATCGGCCGGCTGGCGCCGTCGCCCACCGGGCTGCTGCACCTCGGCCATGCCCGCACTTTCTGGATCGCGCAGGAACGCGCCCGGTCCGCCGGCGGCGTACTCCTCCTCCGCAACGACGACCTCGACCGTGCGCGCTGCCGGCCCGAATTCGTGGCCGCCATGCGCGAGGACCTGCGGTGGTTCGGACTGGAGTGGCGGGAGCCGATGGTTTCGCAAAGCGAGCGCATCCCGCTTTACCGCGCCGCGCTGGCGCGCCTGCACGCCAGCGGCTGCATCTTTCCCTGCACCTGCAGCCGGCGTGATGTCCAGGAGGCCGCGCAAGCGCCGCACGAAACTCACGACGAGCCTCTCTATCCCGGCACCTGCCGCCCCGAGAATCTTCCTCCCGCCTCCCGCCTCCTCCCTCCTCCCTCGCCGTCGCCCAACGACGGCTTCAACTGGCGCTTTCGCGTACCCGACGGCGAAGCCCTTTCCTTCGCCGACGGACACTTCGGGCCGCAACAGGCGGTGGCCGGACAGGACTTCGGCGATTTCCTGGTGTGGCGGAAGGATGACATGCCGAGTTACCAGCTCGCCTGCGTGGTGGACGATGCCGCCATGGGCATCACCGAGGTCGTGCGCGGCGCCGACCTGTTGAAATCCACTTTCCGCCAGCTGCTGCTGTATCGCGCACTCGGCCTGCCGGCGCCGGCATTCCATCACTGCCCGCTGGTCCGCGACGAGGCCGGCGTGCGCCTGGCCAAGCGCCACGACGCGCTCTCGCTGCAGGCGTTGCGCGACCGCGGACGCACCCCCGCGCAACTGCGCGCCGATTGGAAATAGTTTGCCGCGGCGGAAGCTTGCTGGTGTCTCGTGCGTGCACGGGCCCAATCCAATCGCATGTCTGACCAGCCTGCTTCGCCGGAGCTGCCCGCTCCTGAATTGCCCGTTGTCACGCCACCGCCGGCGGAATTCGCCACGCACGCGACGCCCGTCCCCCTGCCGCTCCCGTCCGACACGGACACGCCCAAGGACCTGCGGGTCGCCATGGAGCGGGCGCGGCAGGGCGCTCCAGCCCCCGCGACCGAGCCTCCCTTGCTCCCGCCCCCGCCGGTCCAGCCCTCAGGCATGGAGCAGCCGCGCACCACGCACGCCTTTGTCTTCCATGGCGAAGCCCGCGAATATTTCCGCATCTGGATCGTCAACACGCTCCTGACGCTGGTCACCCTCGGCCTGTATTCGGCCTGGGCCAAGGTGCGCAAGCGCCGCTACCTGCGCGGCAGCACCGAACTGATGGGCCACCGCTTCGATTACCGGGCCAGCCCGCCGCGCATCCTCGCGGGCAACATCCTCGTCGCGCTGATGTTCCTCGCCTACATGGTCGTGGGCGAGGTTTACCCGATGGTCCGCTTTGGCGCACTGCTGGTGGGCTTGGTCTTGTTGCCGTGGGTCGTGGTCCGTTCGCTGGCGTTCAACGCCCACAACACCACGTACCGCGGCATGCGCTTCTATTCGCGCCAGACGTACGGCTGGGCCGCGATGACTTATGTCGGGCAGCTGGTGATCATCGCGCTGACGCTCGGGTTCTATTACCCGGCCTGGGTGCGCAACCGGAAGAAGTTCGTCATCGACAGCCACCGGCTGGGCGACGCGTTCTTCAACTTCGAATCCAGGAGCGGCCCCTTCTACCTCTCCTACCTCGTCGGCGGCGCCATGGTCTTCGGCGCGGTCATGCTGGGCGGCATTGTCGTCACATTCTTCATAACCTACAACGGCGGCAAACCGCCCTCCACGTTGCAGTTGGTGCCGTTCTTCATCGTGTATGGCTTCGCCCTGTATTGCTCGAAGCACTACATCTACGCGCAGCTCTTCAACCAGGTCTGGAACAATACGCGCCTCGATCAGCACCGGTTCTCGGCCACGCTCTCGACCGGCAAATGGCTCGGCCTGCAACTGGCCAACCTCGGCGCGCTCGTCGTCTCGTGCGGCCTGCT
>CAYZSN010000189.1:0-4104 GCA_964481095.1 uncultured Oleiharenicola sp.
GCCGCCCGGGATGACGAGGATGGCGGTGCCATTGGCCTTGTCCTTCGGCGGCAGGAACACCGACAGCGTCGGCACCGAGACGTCGGTGATCTGGTCGAAGGGGCGCGGCCGGTCGGGCAGGACGTGTTCCGGGCCGAAGGCGCCGGTTTCACCCGGCGCGGCGCCGGGCCAGAGGTTGAAGACCTCGGAGGCCTTGAGCGTGACGCCCGGCAGCACGGCGGGCTGGGCGGAGGCAATTGAAACCAGGACGGCGAAGGCCGCGCACGACAGGAGACGGGATTTCATGGGGCGAAGGGATGGCCCTGAACGAAGACCGGCCCGGATTTTTCTCAAATCCCTTTCGCTGCGGCCTCGCGCTACCTAGCGACGGAAAACCGGTAGAGGATCGTATGCCGGTAGGTCTGGCCGGGGCGCAGGACGGGCGAGGGGAAGGCGGGCTGGTTCGGGGCGTCAGGGAATTGCTGGGGCTCGAGGCACAGCGCGGAGTGCGGCGCGTATTTCCAGCCGCCCTTGCCGGTGACGTTGCTCAGGAAGTTGACGGAGTAGAACTGCAGGCCCGGGGCAGTGGTCCAGAGTTCCATCACCCGGCCGCTGCTCGGATCACTGACGGTGGCGGCATGGACGAGTTCGCCCGCGGCCGGCTGGTTCAGCACGAAGTTGTGGTCGTAGCCGTGGGCGAGTTTCAGCTGCTCGTCGGCGTCGTTGAGCCGTGCGCCGATCGCGGTGGGCTGCGTGAAGTCGAGCGGCGTGCCGCGCACGGCGCGCAGTTCCCCGATCGGGATCAGGTCCGGGCCGATGGGCGTGAAGCGGTCGGCGTTCAGGGTGAGCAGGCAGTCGAGGACGTCGCCCTTCCCAGCGAGGTTGAAGTAGGAATGATTGGTGAGGCTGCAGATCGTGGGCGCATCGGTCACCGCCGTGAATTCGAGGCGGAGCGAGTTGTCGGCCTGCAGGGTGTAGGTGGCGGTGACGCGCAGGTTGCCGGGAAAGCCCTCCTCGCCGTCGGCGCTCAGGTACTCGAGCGCGAGCGAAGGATCGGCTCCGGCAGGCTGCACGTGCGCGATGGTCCACACCACCTTGTCGAACCCCCTCAGGCCGCCGTGCAGGCTGTGCGGGCCATAGAGCGGCGGGATGGTATAGCTGCGGCCATCGAGCGTGAATTTGCCCTGTGCGATCCGGTTGGCGTAACGGCCGATGAGCGCGCCGAAATAATTGCCGCGCCTCAGGTAGTCGGCGAGGTTGTCGTACCCGAGCACCACATCGGCGAAGACCCCGCGGCGGTCCGGCACCTTGAGTGACGTGAGAATGCCGCCATAGGTGCAGACCTGCGCCTCGGCGCCTGCGGCGTTGCGCAGGGTGTAAAGCGTGACGACCGTGCCGTCAGGCATGCGGCCGAAAGCGGCTTGGGTGATTTCGGCGCGGGCGGATGCGACGACGAGAAGCAGCAAAGCCAAGAACCAGGGACGAAGGCGGATCATGGGGGTGACTCTGATAAAGCGCGAAGTGGCGTCCGGCGGCAAGGCGTGTCTTCGGACTCCCTGAGGATTTGACCACTAATGCTGCGCCTAACGGCTACGCTACTTGATGCGCTCCGCCTGATCGGCTCCGCATGAAGCTTCGGGGGTCAGCTAATCGCTGACAGAGACACCAAACAGAAATCCAAGCGGCGATTAGCCGCTCCCCGGAACCGAAACCGGAGCCGATCAGGCGGAGGGGACTTCCAAGCCGAGCCGTTAGGCGAGGCATCAGTAGTTAAAAAAATGAATCGAAAAACGGCGGTCATAGACCGCCGCTACAGGAGTCCTGGTTGCTTGGTGTGTTGAGATTGTCATGCAAAGCAGCACGAACGCTATCGACGGCACGGGCGTTGCTTCCCAGGCTGACTGCATGAGCACATCCGTCCTGCTGGGAGCGTTCACGCTCTTTCACGTGGCGATCAGCCTGGTTGCCATCCTGTCCGGTTTCGTCGTGGTTTTCGCCCTGCTGGGCTCGAGGATCGATCGGGGTTGGACCAAGGTGTTCCTCTGGCTGACGGTCGCGACCAGCGTCACCGGGTTCATGTTCCCGTTCAAGGGCTTCACGCCGGCCTTCGGCACCGGGATCGTGGCGCTGGGCGTCCTGGCCCCGACGCTGTACGCCTACTACGGCAAGAAACTCGCGGGCTTCTGGCGCCCGACCTACGTGATTGGCGCCGTCATTTCGCTCTACCTGAACTTTTTCGTCCTGATCGTGCAGTCGTTCCTGAAGATCCCGGCGCTCAACGCGCTCGCGCCGACGCAGAAGGAGCCGCCCTTCGCCGCCGCGCAAGGACTGGGGCTGCTGCTGTTCATCGCGCTGGGCATCGCGGCAACGGTGAAGTTCCGCCCCGCGACCGTCCCGGGCTGAGGATTACTTGCGGGTCTTCCTGGCGGACACCTGCGCCTGCAGCTCGGCGATCCGGTTCTGGGCGTCCTGGAGCTGGACCTTGAGCCCGGCCGCCTCGGACTTGGCGCTGTTTGCTTCCTGGTTGGCGGTAATGAGGTCCGCCTTGGCCTTGTCGAGGTCGACCTGCAGGTTGGCACTGGTGTGAGCCTGGGTATCCAGCTCTTCCAGCCGGCCCTTGGCGGCGTCGAACTGGGCCTGGACGCGGCCCGAGGCGATCTTGGCATTGTCGAGTTCCTGCTGAACGGCGACAGTGGCGGCGTTGGCGTCCTTGACCTGGGCCTGCAGCTTGGTCACCTGCGCGTTGGCGTCGTCCAGCTGCTTCTGCAGCGAGGTGGCCGCGGAGCGCGACTGCTCAAGCTGGGTCTGCAAGTTGCCGGTTTGTGCCTGGGCCTGGTCGAGGGCTGCCTGGGCGTTGGCCACGCGGGCGTTGGCGGTGCCGACCTTGCGAACGGAAAGGGCGAGGGAGGCGATCAGCGCGACGCAGAGCACGAGGATGGTAATGCCCGCGGCGGAAAATTTCATCTTGGGAGTGGGAGGAGTAAGGGGATGGGTGATGGTACTCATAGTGACTCTTGGGACAAAAACCGGCGGCGGGGAGTTCCCCCCATTGATGACAGAATACGCCGCAGGATTGGCCCGGTTTAGGCTCCACCGCAGGCATGGAACAGGCCCTTACCCCCCGCGAACTCGCCTCCTCAAAGCCCATCCGCATCGGTTTGACCTGCTGGCGCTGGGAGAAAGCCAAGACCCAGGCCATCCTGCGGCTCGGCCAGAGCCTCGGGGTGACGGTGCGCCTCACCGAGAAAATTCACGGGCTGCACCGGGAAATCCAGGCTGAGGTCACCGGGCGGAACACCGATCGTTTCATCGGTGAATTCGTGCGGCACTGCTGAACGAGGGGCGGCGGGTGGGGCGAAAGCGGCGGGTGTCGGGGCGAAAGTCACCCGGCATGCGAAATAACCGCGAATAATCACGCGACGGACGAGGTCGGGCTCGCTCCGACGGGACGTTTGTGCTGAACTGG
The DNA here is from genome assembly GCA_964481095.1 of uncultured Oleiharenicola sp. Classification (GTDB taxonomy): domain Bacteria; phylum Verrucomicrobiota; class Verrucomicrobiia; order Opitutales; family Opitutaceae; genus Lacunisphaera. The sequence goes on from CAYZSN010000189.1 coordinate 3,446, forward strand.
GGTCACAAGAACATGCGCCACCTGCGACTGATCTTCCTGCTGGCCGTCCTGCCGGCCGGCGCCTGGGCCCAGGGGTCTTCTACGCCTTCAACACCGACGGCAACCTCTACACGGTCGACTTGACGACCCAGACAAAGAGCGCGGTCGGATCCGCCGGCCTGGGCTCCTTCCTCGAGGGCCTGGCGATTGCGCCGGACGGCGCGCTCTACGGGACCGATGAGAACGGCACACTTTTTTCGATCAGCACCTCGACCGGGCTGGTCACGGAGATTGGCGACACGGGCCGGGGCGATATCGAGGCCCTCGATTTTTCCGGCAACACCCTGCTCGGCGCGACCAGCGGATCGATCTTCTCGATCGACCTGGGCGACGCCAGCACCATCAACCTTTTTCCGAACTTCACGCCCGGCTTCACGACCGATGTCCCTCGCACGATGGCGGTGGTGGACAGTAACACGGCGTTGATCGCGACCTTTTCGGCCAGCAACCAGGCGGATATTTATTCCGCCAACCTCGGCACCGGCGCGCTGACCTACGTCGGGCTGGCCGCCGTCGCCCCGGGACAATTCCTCAGCATGGATATCGGCACGGATGGCAAGCTCTACGGCTTCGACAACAGCGGAAACATCTGGCTGATCGACCAGACGGATGCGGGGGTC
>CAYZSN010000190.1:0-16143 GCA_964481095.1 uncultured Oleiharenicola sp.
CCAGGCGCGCCGGCGCCAGAACAGCGTTTCCTGCGGGACAAAGTCGTTCAGTCGCAGCACCGCGGGCTCGTGCCGCGGCAGGAACCAGCGGCCGATCTCGCGGGATTCCCCGTCGACGAGGATCCGATTGCCGTACAGCACGTCCACCTCGGGATGGCGGGCGAAGTAATCGGCGACGAAGGTCAGCGCTCCCGGCAGGTAGAAGTCGTCGGAGTTGATCCAGGCCATCACATCGTCGGGCCCGCCGGATGTACGGGCGAATCCTCGGACGATGGCGTCGGCCTGCCCCGCATCGGGCGCGCTGGCCCAGGCAAAGGCGAGGCCGGTGGCCGGGAGAAGGGAGCCGGGGGAAGGGGGAAGGGGGGAGGGAGAATGGAGGGATGAACTGTCTTCGGTCCGCCGTCCTCTGTCCTCTGCTTGCAGCTCCTGCTCGGCGCGCGCGAGCAGCTCCACGCTGCCGTCCATCGACGCGCCGTCCTGCACGAAATGCTCCCCGTCCACGTCCTGCTCCAGGACGCTCCGGACCGTCTGTCCAAGGAACGCCCCTTGCTGGAAGGAAGGCGTGACGATGGACAGGCGCGGGCGGCGGGTCCGGTCGGAAGCTGGAGGCGGAAACCTTTCGAATTTGATCGTTCGGGGTCCGTGGTAGGCACCGGCCATGAGCTGGAAGGCGATCAACCGGTGCGGGTCCGGGTTGAACACGCGCCGGAGCGCCGCGAGGGGGGATACCTCGAGCCGGTGGCGCACCAGGGGTGTCTTCCAGACGGGGGCCTCGGCATTTTCGATGACGAGTTCGTGCTCCCCGGGCGGGATGCGCAAGCGGACGGCAAAGCCGCAGGCATCACCCTGGAGCATGGGATGAACGGCGGTGACATCGGGCCGCGGCAGGTTGGCGGGCACGTGCCAGTCGAGGTCGGCGACACGCACGCGGAGATTCGCGGGCCGGCCGCCCTGGCGGATGCACCAGCCGCGGATCTCGAGGCAGCCGTCGGGGAGTTCCGCGGGCAGCGGCGTCTCGATGTGGCCGAGGTATTCCGCTTCGGGCTGCGGCGCGATGGCAACTCTGGCCGCCGGGGTCGGGGAGCCAGGCGCAAGCAGGTTGTGGACCTGGCCATCCGCCGTTTCAAGTTGCAGCGCCTGCAGCAGGAGGCCGTGGATCCGCGGATCGGTTCCGCTCAACGATCGGGCATCCGGCACGCGGAGGATGAGGACGCGGCTGCAGGAGACAAACGTCAGACGCAGCGTTTCGGGTTGGACGGGGGAGATGTTCCATTGCTTGAGCGGCTTCGGGCCGCAGGCGACCTGCAGCGTGCGCGGTATCTGCAGCGGCTTGGTGACCACCGTCAGGGTCATCTCCCCATCGGCGGCGGGCAGGGCGAAGATCGCGAGGGGGCCGGTGAGGCCGTCGACCGGATAGTAGCCGGAAAACCGCCAGCGTGCCGGCTGGGCGGCCGTCGCCTGCAGATTTTCATGGAGGAGATTGAACTCACGGGTGGCGGAGAAATCTTGCAGGCGGGCGCGGCCCGCCGTGACCAAGGCGGCGCGCAACCCGGGGTCGGTGGCCACCCGCTGCAGGGCCGCGGCGAGTTCGCCGGGTTCGCGGGCGTCGACCAAGAGGGCGGCCGGGCCCGTGATCTCGGGAATCGCCGTCGCGTTGCCGGCCACGATCGGGGTGCCGAAGGCCATGGCCTCGAGCAGCGGGATCCCGAAGCCTTCATGCAGTGAAGGGAAGACGAGCGCGCCGGCGGTGCGGTAGCATTCGGCCAGCTCGGCGTCGGAGACGTAGCCTTTGAAGATCACACTGTCCTGAAGGCCGAGGGAGAGCACGATTTGCTCCAAGGCGTCCAGCCGCGCCCGGTGGGGATGTCCCGCCAGCACCAACGGCCAGGCGGCGGCACCGGCCGCGCGGCGATAGCGGGCATACGCTTCGAGCAGCAGGTCGTGGTTCTTGTGGAGCCAGAAATTCGCCGGGTAGAAGAAGAAAGGGACGGCGGGGCCGTCAGCGCGAACGGCCGGCAGCCGGCCTTGGACCGGCATGTAGGTGCGAAAGATCCGCGCGGCGGGCACGGCGTAATAGTGGGCGAGGCGCGCCGCGGTGTAGTCGGAGATGACCTGGAAGCGGTCCGTCACCTCGAGGGCGGCGGCGAACTTCTCCTCGCGGTAGATGCGGTCGGGATCGGGCAGGGTGGTGGGGTAATCGCGGTGGAGCAGGTCGACCACGAGCGTGACTGTCGGGATGCCCGGGCAGGCGAGGTCGGTGACGCCGAAGGGGCAATAGACGAGATCGCAGTCAAGCCGGGCGGCGAGGTCGGGCGCGGCTTCGGCGGCGACGATGACCAGGTCGGCGGACCGCGCCAGCGCGTGCACTTCGGCGCGGATGTCCGGGTTGACCACGTAGACAAATTCCATCCCGGGCGCGGCTTGGGAGCCCAGCCAGCGCAGCATCTCCAGCAGGGCGGGCTTGATGCCGCCGCCCTCTCCGCCCGGCCGCATGGCGTTGAGATCGACGAGCAGGCGGAGGGGTTTGTCGGACGCGAGCGGCCGGGTGCCGGCCAAGCCGGTCGGAAGCGGCGCGATACTTCCTTTCTCGACGGCGGGATGGGATTCAACCGGCCCGGAAGCCACGACATTATCATTCCAGCGGCGTCGCACGTAGTCAGAGCGGTTGCGTGTGAACGCAGGGTGATAATAGGAATCCCCGCGGCCGACTTCCGCATGCCAGCGCGCGAGGAAGAGTTTGCGATCCGCTTCGTCGTAGGCGGGGCCGCGCGTGGTGCTTTCGTGATGGAGCAAACGCGCGTTGGCGACGTACAGCACCGAGCGGCCTGTCCGGCGCACCCGCAGGCAGAGGTCCACGTCCTGGTAGACGAGCTTGTAGGCTTCATCCAGGCCGCCGAGTTCCAGGAAGAGATCGCGCCGGATGGCAAGGCAGGCGCCCGTTACGGCCGAGACCTCGCGCGAGCAGGCAAGCGAGCCATGGTAGCCGTCGCCTGCGGGATCGAAGCCGCGCATGACGTGATCGGCGGTGCCGCGGAAGCCCAGCACCATGCCGGCGTGCTGGACTCCGCCGTCCGGATAAACCATCTGCGGACCTACAACCCCGACCCCCGGCAATTGCAGGTGCGCCAGCAGGACCGGCAGCCAGTCGGGGGTGAGGATTTCCGTGTCGTTGTTGAGAAACACCAGCACGTCGCCCGTCACGGCGCGGGCGGCGAGATTGTTGAGGCGCGAGAAATTGAACGGCGCCGCCTCCTTCAGCCAGCGGACGGGATGGGATGCCAGGATGTGAAGCGCGGCGGGATCGGTGGTGCCGTTGTCCACCACGACAATCTCGAATTTGTCGTACGCGGTGCGGGCAAAAAGGCTTTCGAGGCAGGGGCCGAGGTGGCGGGGAGCGTCACGCGACGGGATGATGATGGAGACCGTGGGCCGGGTGGCATCGGCCTTGGGCAGCAGTTGCACGCGGCCGGGCAGGTGCGGGTGGGTGGTGGCAACAACCGGCAGGCGCAGCCGTGCCAGATGGTCCTGTACGACCGACAGCGGCGGATGCGCCGTGCGGTCATGGCGCTGGTGGCAAAGAATACGCGGAATGTGGCGCACCCGGGCCGGTCCGGCGCCCAAGCGGAGCAGCAGCGCGTAATGCCACCACGGATCCTGTGCCGTGAGGCCCTCCCCGGCGTCGCGCAACAGTGCGGTTCGCGCCACGAGGAAGTGTCCGACATAGCTGGTGCCGAGCAGATGGATTGGAGACCAGGCCGGCTTGAGGAAGGCCTCCATCCTTTCGCCGGCCTCGTTGCGCGTGTCGTGATCGGCGTAAATGACGTCGGTGTCGGGCTGCTCCAGCAGCAGGCCGGCGATTTCGGCGAGGGCATCGGGGGTGAGTTCATCGGTTGCATCCAGCAGGCCCGTGCATGGTCCCCGGGGGAGCGAGAGGATCTTCGCGCTTTCTCCGCTGCCTGCGGCGACCCGCCGGATGCGGCTGTCACCCACCACCGCGTCGGTCGCGGCGCAGCCGGCCGGATCGGCGACGACAAACAGTTCCCAATGCGGATAGGACTGGCGACGGACCGACGCGATCGCACGTTCCAGTTGCGGCGCGGTAGCGGCGCGGGCCGGCAACAGGAGCGAGATCAATGGCCAGCTGTGCTCCGGATACCGTCCGAGCCGTGTTAGTACCGACACCAGCGCGACGGCGGGAGCATCCCAATCGGGACCCGCCTTGAGGCGGGAATGCGCCAGGGTGCCGAGGCCGTTTGGCAGGGTTTCCCCGGTGAGGGCGAACGTCACCCGGACGGAATCCGCTTCGCCCCGGACGCAATGGCGCGGATCGAAATAAAAGACCTTCCGGCCGTCGCCTATGCCCGCCGCGACGAGATCGGCGCGGAAATGCTCGGCCGAAGCCCGGCCGGCCAGTTTCCCGCCGATGAAGACCTCGACCTCGACCCGCTGCTCCGGGCATGCGGGATTGTGCGCCCATCCGGCGATCAGGTCCTCGGAAATCTGATCTACGTGGCCATTCATTGCAGGCCGATCCCGATACGCGATGCATCCCATCCGGCGCGACAAAGAAATGAATCGGGCGGAAAAAGTGTGTCCGGAAAACGAGGGCTCCCGTCACGCCGATTTGAAGGCTGGCGCACCCGGCCGCGGTCGCGAGGAGCGAGGCTTCCCAGCTTCCTGTGGGCGGTGGGAAGGCCATCCGCCGGCGGCGCCGGTGATGGTGCTTGATCGCTGCGGATTGTCACGGAAATGCCGTAAAACGCGCTTGCCGGGCCACGCGAATTTTGGCGCAATTGCTGCGCCGCAAACCGCCCGGGCCAGGCGTTGGGCGGGCCTCCCAACATTCCCTGCACGCCGGTCGCCCTCCCCCGGCGATTCCACGTATTTCCATGCCCACGGGCCTGCCCGAATTTTGTCGCCTCAGCCACAGGTCCGCACCCCTCTGTGGCGCGATTCGCTTTTGGCATTCTTCCCGCGCGGGGTTCGCGTTTTAACCCATGCCTAGAAAATACGCCGCCCTCCTGACGGGGTTGTTCATCGCGGTCGCCGTGGCGGTGTGGTGGCGCGTCGATACCCGGCGGGAGTCGGTTCGAACTGCGCCTCATTCGGATGAAGCGCGGGTCGCTCCAAAAGCCGATAAACCCAAGCAGGCCTCGGCCGCCGCCGGTCATGCGTCCACCTCGGCAGCGCCGGCATCGTCCGTTGCCCCAACAAAATTGTGGAGCGCACCGCTGAGTACCGAAGGTGCGGCACTGGACAACAACACGATCGCGCAGGCTCGGCAGCATGGACAAAGGGCGGTCGGTCGCACCGCCACATTTGCGGCGAATACCTTATCGTTGGCGGGCCTGCAGCAGGGCCAGCAGCTGATCATTCCCCTGCCGGGTGGGCGGGAACTCCCTGGCGTGGTCAACCTGGTGCAGGCAGGCGCGAATGGGACCATGCACATTGCCGGCGGATTAACTGGAACTGGCGGCAGTTTTTCAGTCGCCCAAGCGGGGGACGGGAAACTGGCGGGACGCGTGATTTTGCGGGAAGAGGGACTGGCCTATGTGCTGACGACCTCAGCGGCGTCGGGTCGGACCCTGATGCGGGAAGTCGCGTTGGCTGATATCCTGTGCGGCCCGTATCAACGTGATTCCTTGCGCCGGGAGCCGCAGGCTGCGCCGCGTCCACCGCAGCCCCAGGCCATCGTGCCTCTTTTGCAAAGCCGGCCGGGGGCCAGCGCGGTACTGTATCTGGATTTCGATGGCGAGACGGTGACGGATCCGGACTGGAACGATGGCGAGACGATCACCGCGGACCCCTCGGACCTGTCTTCCGCGGAGATCATCGAGGTCTGGAATCGGGTGAAGGAGGACTATGCGCCGTTCAACATCAATGTGACGACGGTCCCAGGCGATTACACCGCCGCGCCTATCAATAGCCGGATGCGCGTGATTATCACGCCGACGGACGACTGGTATCCGGATGCCGGCGGCGTCGCTTACACCGACAGCTTCGCGGGCAAGACATTGTATGAGTTCGACGCCAACGTTCCGGCGTGGGTCTTTAACCGCACAGTCGACGGCATCGCCGAGGCAATTTCGCACGAAGCCGGCCACACCTTCGGTTTGAGCCACGATGGGCGCACCAGCCCGGTCGAGGAATATTATGCAGGCCATGGCAGCGGGGCCACGAGCTGGGCCCCGATCATGGGCGTTGGTTACGACCGCAATGTGGTGCAGTGGAGCAAAGGTGAATACCCGAACGCCAACAACACCGAGGATGATGTTGCCATCATCTCGGGCAACCAGCCGACGCCCTGGTCGGTTTATGTCGAAAGTCCGCTCTACAACAGCACTGGCTACATTGCTGACGATGCCGGCAACACGCGCTTAGCGGCCACCGCCGTCGATCTGTCATCCGGCTCCGCCAATATCGCCGGACTGATTTCCAGCGCCGCCGACGACGATTTTTATTCCTTCACTTTGAGCTCGACCAAGGCGGTGACACTCAACGCCGTGCCGGCAAATACCTATCCCAAACAGCCCAACCTCGATATCCGGCTCGAACTGCAGGACAGTACCGGCACCGTCCTGACCAGCGCAGATCCCGCCAACGCCCTGCCGGCCACGCTGGAATACGCTGCGCCGGCCGGCACGTATTACATTCGGATTCGCGGGACGGGCCGGACTGGAAATGGCACCACCGATCCAGGTTATTCCAACTATGGCAGCATTGGCCAGTATACCTTGGTGTGTTCGACCGCGACGGCAGTCCCGCCGTCGATCACGGACCAGGCGAGTTCGAGCGCGCCCGTTGGCGAATATTCCAGCTTCTTTGTGACGGCGAGCGGTTCACCCCTGCTGCTGTATCAATGGCAACGTTTGCCATCGGGCACCGGCACTTGGGCCAACCTGAACGATGGCACCGGCTACTCGGGGACACAAACCACTTCCCTGCATGTTGCCGGATTGTCGTCCATGGATGGCGACCAGTTTCGCTGTGTGGTCACCAACGGAGCCGGCTCGGCGACGAGCAATCCGATGACGCTGACCATATTCGGCGCCGCAAATGCCCTCGCTTGGGTGGACATAAACATGCCATCGGGAGGAGCGACCGGTTCGCAGGCTTCGGGCACGGTAACGGTGATCAATGCCGGCACCCAAGCCTGGGGGCCGAACCACCAGATGGTGCTGTATGGCCCTGGCAGCCAGCCGGTGGCTTCGGCCTTCTTGAATGGAGTTGCTCCCGGGCAGATCGTGACGGTCACGATCAACTTCACGGTGCCGGTCACCCCAGGATTGAGCTATGCTTACACATTGCAGGCCGCGCAAAACGGGGTGGGGAATTTTGGTGGCATCCGGTCGTTTTCCTTCAGCACCTTTGGCGGCGAGACGGCACCGGTCATTGTCACCCAGCCGTTGAGCCAGGCCGTCAATGCCGGGGATAATATCATCCTTTCCGTGGTCGCGATCGGCAAGACGCCGCTTTCTTACCAATGGAAATTCAATGGCGCTGACATCTCGGGTGCGACCAGCGCCAGCCTGGCGTTGAACAACATCCAGACCGGCTCGGCCGGCAACTACCGGGTGGTGGTGACAAACGTGCTGGGAACCGCGACCAGTGATGTGGCGGTGGTGAGCATCGGCATACCGCCCGGCGTGGTGGCCGCTGCGGGTGGGGACGAGAATACCGTGTTCGTGCGGGCCAACGGCACCCGCTGGGGAACCGGTTTCACCGGGGGCGGTGAGCTTGGCGCCAATGTCTACTCTTTTTCCCAGCCCACCCAAATCGACACCGGCATCGCGCAAGCGACGTCCCGGGGCGAGGTGGGTGCCTACGTCAAACTGGACGGCACGCTGTGGCTGATGGGACATAACATCGACGGATTTGTCCAAGGCGGGCAGGTCTACCAGACATCACCCTTGGCCATGACCGGAGCGACGAATGTTGCCGCGATGGCGATCGGTTCGGGCGTTTCCTATGTCCGGACAGACGGTACATTATGGACGGCAGGAATAAATACTTCGGGCCAACTGGGTGATGGCACTGTCACGACACGGTACACCCCGGCGCAGGTTGCCCAGGATGTGGCCGCGGTCGCTGCGGGCGCGTTTCACGCCATCTTCCTGAAGGCTGACGGCACCGTTTGGGGTTGTGGCTACAATACCGCCGGCCAGTTGGGGAGCGGCATCTACAACGACGGTCAGCCGAATGCGAACACGACACCCTATCTGCTTGCGCAGGGCGTTGCTGCCATCGACGCCCGGGGGAACTATAACCTCCTGTTGAAGACGGATGGCAGTTTGTGGCTGCTGGGAGCGCCTCCCTGGCAGTTTTCGACCACGATGAACGCCCAAATCGCGACGAATGTTGTGCAGATGTCCGCTGGCGGCACACATGTTCTCTTCGTCAGGACCGATGGCACCCTATGGGCGATGGGCAAAAATGATTACGGGCAACTGGGGGACGGCACGCTCGTTGATCGCACCGTTCCGGTGCAAATCGCCACGGATGTCTTCGAGGCGGCCGGCGGCCGGCAGCACAGCCTGTTCATCAAGAACGACGGGTCGTTGTGGGGCATGGGCAAGAGTTTCAGCTACCAATTGGGCAACAATCCCGGGAACGGTAAACTTTCCACCCCGGTCCAACTGGCGACGGGAGCCGTTTCGCTGCCCTCCGTTCCGGCGAGCGTGTCGGCCTCCGACGGCACCGTGGCCGGCGCGGTACGGATCTCGTGGTCGCATGCGGCTGGCGCGTCCGGCTATGAGATCTGGCGCGGAAACAGCAATGCAAGCGGGGCCGCCGCCAAGGTGGGTACCGTACACGGGCGTTCGCTCTTCTACGACACCACCGCCCTGGCCGGCACGGTTTATTATTACTGGGTAAAGGCACTGAATCCATTCGGGGTGAGCGGATTCAGCCCGGCGGATACGGGATCATCGGCGAGTGCCACGTTGCCAGTCATCTCCGTGCAACCCGCCTCCGTCAGTTATCCTCGGGGAACAATTCCGGCACCGATATTCTCGGTGACGGCCTCCGGCAATCCGTTGCCGACCTATCGCTGGCAGCAAAAGCCTGCTGGGGAGTCGACTTGGTACGACATCAGTACTGGAAGCAGCATCTTCTCCGGCACTCTTACCCCCCAGTTGTCCGTTATCAACACCTGGGATGGCTTTGACGGGGTTCAATTGCGCTGCGTGGTCACAAATAGTGCGGGTAGCGTGGCGAGCAACCCGGCCACCTGGACCTTCGTCAACGGGCCTAATGCGCCCATTATCACTTCCCACCCAGTATCGGTGACGGCTTCAGCCGGCGCCACGGTGACGTTCTCGGCGGCTGCCGCCGGGCCTGCGTCTTACCAATGGCAAAGAAAAACGGCCAGCAGTTCGACTTGGGCCGACATCGGGTCCCTGGAGATATTCACTCCGGGCGGTGGTGCGCCGGTTTCGCCCTATTCGGGCCAAGACAGCGGCACGTTGACCATCACCGGGGTGACGGCGGAAATGAATGGAGACCAGTTCCGCTTGAAAGCCAGCAACAGCGACGGCCCTGTGTTTAGCAACGCGGCGACGCTGACGGTAAACGCGGGTGGCAGCTCCGCCACACCGTATACGTTTACGACGTTCGCCGGTCACGCCAGCAGTCTCGGCTCGAACGACGGCACCGGCAGTTCCGCGCAGTTTTATAACCCCGCCGGGGTGGCGGTGGACAGCTCGGGCAATGTCTACGTTGCAGATAGCAGCAATGCTACAATCCGGAAAATCACGCCTGGTGGTGCGGTCACGACGCTGGCCGGTTCTGCTGGTAACCCCGGTTCGGCCGACGGCACTGGCAGCGTTGCGCGTTTCTCCAATCCTCGGGGTGTGGCGGTGGATGGTGCGGGCAATGTTTACGTGGCGGATTCCGGCAATCACACGATTCGGAAAATCACGCCCGGCGGGGTGGTCACGACGCTGGCTGGTTCTGCTGGTAACCCCGGTTCGGCCGACGACACTGGTAGTTCCGCGCGTTTTAGTAGTCCCCGCAGCGTGGCGGTGGATGACTCCGGCAATGTTTACGTTGCCGACTACAACAACCATACGATCCGTAAAATCACATCTGCCGGCATCGTAACCACGCTTGCGGGCTTGGCCGGTATGTCTGGTTCGGCCGATGGCACCGGTCTCGCGGCTCGATTTTTGAATCCTACGGGCGTGGCGGTGGACGCCTCGGGCACGGTCTATGTGGGAGATGGCGGCAGCAACCACATGATCCGGAAAATCACGGCTGGGGGGGTGGTGACGACTCTCGCCGGATCTGCTGGCAACAGCGGTGGCGGGTCGGTCGATGGTACTGGAAGCGGGGCGAAATTCAATTCTCCCTTGGGTGTAGCCGTGGACAGCTCGGGCACGGTCTACGTGGCGGATGCGAGTAGCAACAAGATCCGGAAAGTCACGGCTGGCGGGGTGGTCACGACGCTGGCTGGTTCCGCCGGTAACCCCGGTTCGGCCGACGGCGCCGGCAGCGCCGCGCGCTTTAATTCTCCCTTGGGAGTGGCGGTGGACATTTCAGGCAACCTCTATGTCGCGGATTTCTACAACCACTCGGTCCGGAAAGTCACGGCTGGCGGAGTCGTCACCACCCTGGCGGGCGTGGGCAGCGTTGGTTCGGCCGACGGCACCGGCAGTACGGCAAGTTTTTTTGGTCCCTATGGCATGGCGGTGGACGGGGCGGGGAATGCCTATGTTACCGATGGTTATAACAACACCGTTCGAAAGATCACCGCCGGCGGGGTGGTCACGACGCTCGCCGGCTTGGCCGGCAACTTCGGCTCGGCCGACGGCACCGGCAGCGCGGCACGGTTTAACTTTCCGGCCGGAGTGGGAGTGGATGGTGCGGGCACTGTTTATGTCGCGGATTACGCCAACCATACGATCCGGAAAATCACGGCCGGCGGGGTGGTCACGACGCTGGCCGGTTCTGCCGGCAGCTCCGGTTCGGCCGACGGCACCGGCAGTGTTGCGCGGTTTAATTACCCTAGGGGGGTGGCGGTGGATAGCGCGGGCAATGTCTATGTGGCGGACACCAGCAACTGTGTGATCCGGAAAATCACGGCCGGCGGGGTGGTCACGACGCTCGCCGGCTTGGCCGGCAACTTCGGCTCGGCCGACGGCACCGGCAGTGTTGCGCGGTTTGATGCTCCTATTGGTGTGGCCGTGGACAGCGCGGGCAATGTCTACGTCACGGATTTCTTCAACTGCACGATCCGGAAAATCACGGCTGGCGGGGTGGTCACGACATTGGCTGGTTCAGCCGAGAACGGTGGTTCGACCGACGGCGCCGGCAGCACTGCGCGGTTTTATCGCCCCATAGGAGTGGCGGTAGATGGCTTGGGCAATGTCTACGCCGCGGACACCGGAAACGACACGATCCGGAAGATCACACCCGGTGGAGTGGTCACAACGCTGGCTGGTTCTGTCGGTAACTCTGGTTCGGCCGATGGCACCGGCAGTGCGGCGCGATTTTACGGTCCTGCAGGAGTAGCCGTGGACGGCTCGGGGAATGTCTACGTTGCCGATTACAATAACAATACGATCCGCAAGGGGGTGGTCGAGGTCGGCGCTGCGCCTACGATCACATTGCAGCCGGTGAGCCAGCCGGTGAGCGTGGGCGGGAGCGCGACGTTCACGGTGACGGCGAGCGGGACGCCGTCTCCGGCGTACCAGTGGCAGCGGCAGGCGGCGGGTGGTGGCGGGTGGAGCAACGTGAGCAACGGGGGCGCCTATTCGGGAGCGACGAGCGCGAGCCTGACCATCAGTGGGACAACGATGACGATGAACGGCGACCAGTTCCGGTGTGTGGCAACGAACTCGGCGGGCAGCACGACGAGCAATGCGGCGACACTGACGATCTCTCCAAACGCGATCAGCTACGATTCGGCGACATACACGGCGAACGCGGCGCCGGGTGGGATGGCATCGTTCACCTGCAACGTGACAAACGTGGGAGCACAGGCCTGGGGGGCGGATCACTGGCTGGAGTTCAAGGCGGAGGACAACACCTACGCGACGTACCGTTCGCTCAACGGGGTGGCGGTGAGCGGAAGCCGGGCGGTGAGCCTGAGCTTCGCCGCCCCGGTGACACCGGGCACGTACACCTACCGGCTGCGGGCGCTGGACAACGCCTCGGGCTACTTCGGGACCCAGCCCACGCTGACCCTGACGGTGAGTGTGCCGGGTGGGGCGGCGAAGGAACCGTCAGCTCTTGAAACCGGCGTTGACAGTTTCCCGGCAATGGATTTCGAGCGCTGGCGCGAACTCAAGTTTACCACGGTAGAGATGGCCGATCTTTCCAAGAGCGGGCCAGAGGCGATTTACAGCGGAGACGGCCTGCCCAACCTGATAAAATATGCCCTAGGATTGGAGCCGAAAGACTTCGTGGTCACCGGCCTGCCGGAAACCAGTCGGACCGAATCAGGATTGATCATATTTTCCTACACGCGGCCAAGTGGTCGCAGGGATATCATCTACACAGTGCAGGTCTCCACGGATCTCATCAATTGGACCGCGGATCAGGTAGTGGATGAACTGGTGGAAAAAGCTGACGGCCAGGAAACTTGGCAAGCATACTGTGAAGATGAAACCATCGCCGACTTGGTGTATTTCCGTCTCGTGGTCATGGAGCGCTAGGAAGACATAGCTCAGGCCGTGGATTCCGTTCATGGGCCGGTCGCTATACAAGGCGGATTCCAATCTCCCCCATCTTTAGCGCAGTTGGCGGTATCGGCGTGATAAGAACTATCGGATTCTTTCCGCCCGGCTATTTGACGTCCACCTGACTCCACACAGTCCAATCCCAATCGCTGGACTGGTTGATACCGGTTTCCAAAACCAAACGAGCTCTGTTTTGAGATGGAAAATCAAACTCTGCCTGATGAAGCCCCTGGTCTTGCTGACGTATTCGGGGATCGAGCAGCACGTCGAGCAGTACGTGTTGGCTGCCGTCGTCATCCACTAGGATAATCTTGAAGGTGGCCCCATCGGTTTGACCGCCCTTGCTGTAGGCCAATTTTGCCAGACCATACCACAGTCTGAAGCCTCGGGCAGTTGGGGGCAGGGCCAGTTCGGCGTACGACGGTGCGTGCAGTCTCCATACCTGGCGACCACCTTCCAGTAGCTCCACGACCGGCAAGGACAGTTTGGTAGAAAGGGAGGGCAATCCGAGCAAGGTCGGCAGCTCAGGGAGCCGTTGGTCTGCCCGCCGCGGAGCATACAAGAGGGTCTTGCCGTCGTCAAAAAAAGGCTTGGCGTCAAAACCATACAGAGTGGTGACATGGTCGATGAAGGCAGAGTCATTACGCTCCACGCCGGAAATTGCCAGCAACCCCAATCGGCGATTTTCGCTCTGCAGAGCGCGCACCGTCATGATGGTTCCACCATCTGATTCAAATCCGCGGACCCAAGGCATGATGGCTCGACGCTGGGCATAGTAGGGCAGTTCAGAACTCCAGTTGAAACCGATTGCCATAATCACATCCCGTTCAGGCGTGTATTTGCGAACCACAGATCCCAAATCCCGCAGGTAGGTCTCTTCCTTGTTCTGCAGCACGAAATAGTCCGAACGATAATAACCGACCCACCCGTTCACGCAGACGAGCAAGGCGAATGTTGTGGCGGCGAAGCGGGGCAACCCCGGGGTGGCCGCAAGCTCGCCCAAGGGAACGGCGAGGGCCAGCAGCAGGAAGACCGAGTTGGCATACCAATAGTAATCATGAACAGTGTAAAGGTTGGCAAAAACCGCGGGCCCGCTGCAGAAGGCGGCGAAGAGCAAAAGGGTTGGAACGCGGGTCCGCGGGAGGAACGCCAAGCCGAGGCAGGCGATCAGCCACGGCCACAAATTCACAGTGACATGACCAACACCAAAATCATCCATCGCTTGCCAGTAGCTAGCGGAAACACGTTGGGACAACGTCCCGAAATTGAAGGTTGTCAGGTTACCTGAATCCAGGACGCGCGCCATGGGGGTGAGGTTCAGACTTTTTATATGGTCCGCGTACCTGACCCAGGCGTAGCCGCAGGCCATGGGGGCCAGTGTTACCAAGATAAACAGGCGGGCGTTGCGGAGGAGAGTATCCGCTCGTCTTTCGCCCTGACCGAAGGACCTCCAGAGGCAGAACATTGAGGAGAATCCGAAGCATATCGAGAAGGTGGTTATCTTGGCCAACGCGCCCAGGATGCCTGCGGTTATGGCGCCGAGGAGAATCCACCGCCTGCGATCGCCATCAATGATGCGGACCGTAAGTGCGGCATTGGCCAGGGAGAAAAAAAGCGCGGTCGATTCGATCATGAAGGTCCGGCTCCAAAACAAATAGAGGGGGGCTGAGAGCAAGAAGAGCAGAGCGAACAGCCTGCCCAACCGGTTGACCCCGAGCGAAGCAAGCAGCGATAGCATCGGCCAAAGGGACCCGTAGAAAAAACATACGCTAACCACTCGTCCAGTTGGCTCAAGGGGGGTGTTCAGGCTCTTGCACAGGGCGGCGACGATATACTGGTAGACCGGTGCCTCCATCGGGATCGACCACGATGGTCCAAAGACCGGGGTTTCATACGCCAGCTTGAATCCCTCGTCGCGAATCACCGCAGTGGACAGGGCGGTCTGGCACTGCCTGAATCCATAGGCGTCCAGCAAGGTGTGGCTCCAACCACGGAAGATGTTCGTTACATGCAGTCCGGTGCAGAGGCACAGCACCAGTATTATACTGGCGGTCAGGAGATCCGAACTCGCTGATGCCGGCGGCTGGATCGGTCTCGTCGGAGTCTGGCTCACTTTTGTCAGACGGCCTTTCGGCAAATTTTAACGAATGACGAGCGGTCTTGGATGGCGCGTGAGGTGAACCCTGTGATCATGGCAACACTTCGCGGGAGGGCAGACGCTTGGTGTTTTTGTCCCAGGGAAAATCAAAAACGTAGCCTCCGTTTTCATGCAGGCAGTGTCCGGCCGCTATGGCGTTTGGTTTCATGTGTAGGTCCGGATATGAGCCAAGCGGGGCATAGTGAGTGACGTAAGACTTACGCGTTAGGGCCGGATTGCGGATGGAGGTGCCTTCGTGGGCCAGGTAGGCGTGCCATATAAGAACATCCCCGCGTTTGGGCAGGAAAATCTTTGGTTTTATACCGAGCCGCTTCATTTCGGCGTAAAGATGGTTGGAGAAATCCATCGGGGTTTTCTGCGCGTCCTCGTCCATGATGATATTGCCATTGCCCCAATCGAAGAAGGGCATCTTTTCAGGATGCTGGGAACCGCAATAGTAGCCGAGTGGTCCGGAGTCGGCATGAATGTCCTCCAATGGGATCCACGACGCGGCCATGCAGGCGATGTGCTTTTGCACCTGTACGTAGGGATAGTCGAGGTGCAGCGGTTGCTGGCTGCCCTTGTTGAAAAGCAGGCTCTGCAACAAGCAGGGGGCATCTTGGAATATGTGGGAAAGAAAAGACGATACACAACGATTCAACGAAAGATGCGCGGCCGCTCGGGAAATGCTCTGGATATTGCAGAACTTCAGTCGGTCAACATTGGCCAGCGTGGCAGCGTCGTATTCGCGGATCGGTTTTTGATGTCCCGCAAGCTCCACCAAGAGCTCGTACTCCTTGGCATGATCAATCAAGAAAGCGATATCCTGCTGCAATAGATCGAGGAGCTTCGTATCGATGGCCTTCTCGAAAATTACGACCCCATGTTCGCGCCAGAAGGCAAGTTTGTCCCTGAGGTTGTAGTCCTCGGGTTGTGCGACGTGCGATACATAAGCGTCAATATCGCAGCCGGGCTCATCAATCCATGGTTTGTGGCGATGCCAGTCGGCGGCAGTGAGGTGCATACGATTGATTTTCCAGGCTGTTGAAGAAGATCAGGGTTTGTCTCAGGAAATTCCGATCAGGTAACACCAAGCCCGGCCCATTGCGAGCACTTGCTCTCGAAGGATAGAAGAACCTTTTTTCGCTCGGTATCGGTGAGCCGCAGCTGTGAACAGGCCCAGCCAAGGACATGCTGGCCCTCCTGCCACTCAAGCACGCCCGGCGGTGCGGTGCGGGCATTTGAGGATTGCAGGCGCCAGAAATTCAATTCCTCCGCGACAAAAGCCAGATCCGCTTCGCACAGCATACGAATCCAGTGCATCCA
>CAYZSN010000191.1:0-33150 GCA_964481095.1 uncultured Oleiharenicola sp.
CCGCGGCGATCTTGCCGCCGGAAACCGTGAACTGCGCCTCAAGCGGCCGCTGGTTCGCGGTGCCGGGCAGCAGGGCGCGGCCCTCGATGCGGACGTCGTCCAGCTTCAGGTCGAACGGCAGCTGCACCTGCGCCAGCAGACCCGGCGCGGCGGCGGGCGCGCCGGCCGCGGCGGCCTGGGCTTTCGCGCGCGCCACGTGGCTGGCGTCGACATTCAGGCCGGTGACCGCGAGCCGGGTGAGGTCGAGGTTCCGGCCAAACAAAAATCCCAGCAGGGAAAAATCCGCGTCCAGCCGTTCCACCGTGACCACCACCTGGTGTTGCTCGGCGCGCATGTCCTGGAGCACGACGCCGGAAAAACCCGCGCGCACGCCGGCGACGTCGAGCTTGAGCCCGGGCACGTCGCGGGCGGCGCGCAGCACGGCCCAGCGCTGCACGGCGGGCAGCAGCGCGACCCCGCAGAGCGCCCCTCCCAGCACGAGGATCACGCCAACTGTAATGAGCAACAAACGGGCCGGCTTCATGCGCTGCGATAGGACACAGGAAAGTGGGTGAAGTTGCCGGCCAGCGCGAAGAAAAAAGGCCGCCCGTGGGCGGCCTCGGGGCGCGGGGGCAGTTGCGCTTACGGGTACTTGATCTCGCCGGCCGGGCGCAGCTCGTCGGTCAGGCCCATCGCGCGGCGGACGGCGGCGACGGCGACGTTGTAGCTGTAGTAAGCCTGGAGCTGGTTCAACCGCGCCGTGGTGAGGTCGACCTGGGAGGTCAGCACGTCCAGCTGGGTCGCGGTGCCGGCGGCGTAGCGGGCGTTGGCGAGCCGCACGGCCTCCTCGGCCTGCTCGACGACCTTCTTGGAGGCCTCGGCGAGCTCGGTGGACTGCTGGAAGGTGGAAACGGCGCGGCGCACGTCGACCTCGACGGACAGCTCGGCCTCGGACAGGGCCAGCTTGGTCTGCTCGAGCAGCGAGCGGGCCTGGGCGACGCGGCCCCGGGTCGCGCCGCCGTCGAAGATGTCCCAGGACGACTGGAGCCCGACCGTCCAGCCGTCGAGCGACGACCGGCCGGTCCCGGCGGAGGCCTGGCGCCAGTCGTAGGCGCCGAACGCGGAGACCTCCGGCAGGTAGGCGGCGCGGCGGGCCTTGACGGCCTCGTCGGCGGCGTTGGTCAGCTTGGTGAGGCGCTGCAGGTCGGGCCGCGATTCGCGGGCGGTGGCGAGCGCGGAGCGCAGGTCGAACGTCGCCGGGTTGAACTCGAGCGTGCCGATGAATTCCGGGATCTTGGTGACGTTGGGCTCGGAGGAGGTGGTGAAGCCGAGCGACTGGCGCAGCTCCTCGATGGCGAGGCGGAAATCATTGCGCGCGGTGATGAGCGCCGGCTGGGCGTTGGCCAGCGCGACCTCGGCCCGCAGGACCTCGAAGTTGGACACGGTGCCCGCGTCGAACCGGTTCTTCACGTCCTGCAGCTGGCGCTCCAGCAGCGCGACGTTCTGCTCCTGCACCTTGATGCGCTCGCGGTTGACGAGCACGGTGTAGAAGCGGGTCCGGACATCGAACAGCGCGTCGTTGATGACGGACTGCAGCTGGAGGACGGCGGCATCGAGGGCCAGCTGCTGGCTGCGGACGCCGGCCGCGATCCCGCCGCCGGCGAAGAGGACCTGGCGGGCGGTGATGTCCACCGCCCACGTGTGGTCGAGGCCATTGGTGGAGATCTCGTCGGCGTTGCGCTGGTAGCCCGCGGTCGAGGAGACATTGGGCACCCCGGCCGAACGCACCTCGAGGATGATGCCCTCCTGCTGGCGGATGCGCTCCTTGGCCTGGCGGATCGCAAAGTTGTTATCCAGGGCGAAGGCGAGCGCGTAGCCGAGGTCGAGCTTGGGCGGCACGTCGAACGTGGGATCGGGTTTCCCGTCGTTGAGCTGGGCCCGGGCGGGCAGGGTCGCGAGCAGGCTCGCGGCCACGAGGAGGAGGCGGTTCAGGCGCATGAAGGGTTTCATGGAACGTAAGCGGGCTTATTTGGCAAGGGCGGGCTCGGCGGCCGGGACGGGCGCCGGGGCGCCGGCCCGGGCCTCGGCGCGATGGTCCTTGGCGATCAGGATGTAGACGGACGGGAGGACGAAGAGCGTGAAGAGCGTGCCGATCGTCATGCCGCCGACCAGGACCAGGCCGATGGAATTGCGGGCGGAGGCGCCGGCGCCGGTGACCAGCGTGAGCGGGAAATGGCCGGCGACGGTGGCGACGGAGGTCATGAGCACGGGCCGCAGGCGGGTCATGGCCGCCTCGCGGACGGCCTCGAGCTTGCCCCTGCCCTCCTCCTGGAGCTTGTTGGCGAACTCGACCACGAGGATGCCGTTCTTGGCGATCAGGCCGACCAGCGTGACGAGGCCCACCTGCGCGTAGATGTTGAGCGTGGTGGTCCACCCGTTGGTCCAGTACGGAATGTTCGGGTTGGGCATCTTCAGGTAGGTGAAGACCAGCGCGCCGAACATCGCGAGCGGCACGGAGCCGAGCAGGATGACCAGCGGGTCGCGGAACGAGTTGAACTGCACGGCGAGGGCCAGGAAGATCATCACGATCGCGAGGATGAACGCCGGGAGGAACTTGTTGCCCTCCTGGCGCAGCTGGCGCGACTCGCCGGTGTAGTCGACCGAATAGCCCGGCGGCAGGATCTCCTTCGCCGCCTCCTCCAGGACCTTGAGGGCCTGGTCGAGGGTGCGGTTGGTCATGCCGGAGAGCTTGACCGCGTTGAGCTGCTGGAAGCGGTTCAGCGAGCGCGGGACGGTCTTGTTCTCGATGTGCGCGACCGAGCTCAGCGGGATGAGCTGGTTGCCCGGGCCGCTGATGTAGATGTCCTGCAGCTGCTCGGCGGTCAGCCGGCCGACCCGCTCCACCTGCGGGATCACCTTGTAGCTGCGCCCGGCGATGTTGAAGCGGTTGACGTAGTTGCCGCCGACGGCGGACGCGAGGTCGGCGCCGACCTGCGAGAGGTTGAGCCCGAGCGTCGCGACCTTCTCGCGGTCGATCACAACCTCGGCCTGCGGCTGGTCGAACTTCAGGTCGATCTGCGGCGGGAAATAGAACATGCCGCTCTGCGCCGCCTTCAGGGAGATCTTCTGGGCGAATTCCAGCAGGCGCTCCGAGTCCGCCGTCGACGCGATCACGAACTCGACCGGGAAGTTGCTGCCGCCGGGCAGCGCGGCCGGCGTGGTGGCGAAGATCTGCATGCCCGGGACCCGCGAGAGCTTGAACTGCACCTCGGGCAGGATCTCGAAGACCGTGCGCGTGCGCGGCGCGTGCCACGGCTGCACGATCATGCCGCTGAAGCCGTTCACGCCCTGCGCGGCGGCGAACGGGTTGGCGGCCGGGAACATGATCTGGAAGGTCGCCTCGACCTCC
This sequence comes from uncultured Oleiharenicola sp., assembly GCA_964481095.1. Lineage (GTDB taxonomy): Bacteria > Verrucomicrobiota > Verrucomicrobiia > Opitutales > Opitutaceae > Lacunisphaera. The sequence continues at coordinate 3,389 of CAYZSN010000191.1, forward strand.
TTGACGCTGCGGAAGGCGTCTTCCGCGGCGCGGGCCGAGATGGCGTTCTGCTCGGCCGTGGCGTTGGCCGGGCCGGTCAGGATGCCGAAGATGACGCCCTGGTCCTCGGTCGGCGCCAGTTCCTTGGGCGAGAACATGTACATCGGGATGGTCAGGAGCCCGATCACGATCCAGAAGGCGTAGACGAACGGGCGCGACCGCAGCGTGCCCTCGAGCAACCGGCCGTAGGCCAGGCGCAGCCGGTCGAAGTGGTGGTTCACCCAGCCGGTGAACCCCTTCTCCTCCTCCGCCGCCTCGCGCAGGAAGTGCGAGGACATCATCGGCGAAAGCGTCAGCGCCACGATGCCGGAGATGGTCACGGCGCCGGCGAGCGTCAGCGCGAACTCGCGGAAGAGCGCGCCGGTGAGGCCGCCCTGCAGGCCGATCGGGGCGTAGACCGCCGCCAGCGTGACCGTCATGGCGATGATCGGGCCGGCGAGCTCGCGCGCGCCGAGCAGCGCCGCCTCGGCGCGGGTGCGGCCCTCGCGAAGGTGGCGCTCGATGTTCTCCACCACCACGATCGCGTCGTCGACCACGAGGCCGACGGACAGCACGATCGCGAGCAGCGTGAGCAGGTTGAGCGTGAAGCCGAAGACCTGCATCAGGAAGATGCTGCCGATGAGCGACACGGGGATGGCGACGATCGGCACGAGCGCCGAGCGCATGGACCCGAGGAAGAGGAAGATGACCGCCACGACGATGAGCAGCGTGTCGACCAGCGTTTCGCTGACGTCGTGGATCGCCTTGCTGATGTACTCCGAGGCATCGTAGCCGACGGTGGCGTCGAGGCCCGCGGGCATGTCGCGCTTGATCGCGTCGAGCTCGGCCTGGCAGCGTTTCACGACGTCGATGGTATTGGCATTCGGGAGCGGGAAGATGCCCATGAACACGGCGGTCTGGCCGGTCATGCGCACGCGGGTGTCGTAGTCCTCCGCGCCCAGCTCGACGTCGGCGACGTCCTGCAGGCGCACGGTGGTGTCGTTGTACTGGCGGACGACAAGCTGCTTGAATTCCTCGACCGAATGGAGGTCGGTGTTGGCGGTGAGGTTGACCTGCACGAGGGAGCCCTTCGTGCTGCCGACGGCGGCGAGGTAGTTGTTGGCCGCGAGCGCCCCGCGGACCTGCGCCGGGCTGATGTTGAGGGCGGCCATCTTCTCGGGCTTCAGCCAGACGCGCATGGCGAAGGTGCGCGCGCCGAGCACGTCGGCCCGCTGCACGCCCTGCACGGAGGAGAGCCGCGGCTGCACGACGCGCGTCAGGTAGTCGGTGATCTCGGCCTGCGAGAGGATCTTCGAGGAAAAGCTGAGGTAGGCCGCGGCCACCTGCGAGTCGGCCGACTGGATGCTGATGGCCGGCACCTCGGCCTCGGGGGGCAGATTGTTGCGCACCTGGTTGACCTTGGCGGTGATGTCGGCGAGCGCCTTGGTCTGGTCGAAGTTCAGCTTGAGCCGGGCGGTGATCATCGAGAAGCCCAGCAGGCTCTTGGACTCGATGTAGTCGATGCCGTCGGCGGAAGCGATCGCCTGCTCGAGCGGCGTGGTCACGAAGCCGCGGACGAGGTCGGCGCTGGCGCCCACGTATACCGTGGAGATGGCGACGGAGGCGTTCTCGCTGCGCGGATACTGGCGGATGGAGAGCGAGCGCCACGACTGGACGCCGGCGATGATGATGACGGCGTTGACGACGATCGCCAGCACCGGCTTGCGGATGAAGAGGTCGGTAAAGGAGGGTTTCATGCGGGTCGGGAAGCGCGGCTTCCGGTCAGGAGTTGTCCGGCTTCGGGGCCAGCTGCGGCGACGGCGCCAAGGTGTTGTCCACGGTCACGGGCATGCCGGGGCGGAGCTTGAAGACGCCGCTGGTGACGATGGACTCGCCGGCCTTGACGCCGGAGACGACGGAGACGAAGTCGCCGCGGCTGCCGCCGACGCGGATGAACTGCTGGCGGAGGACCTGGGCCGCATGGCCGGTCTTGTCGTCCTTCTTCTCGTCGACGACGAACACGGAGTCGCCGTACGGGGCGTAGAGCACGGCGGTGGCCGGGATCACGAGGACGTCCTCGCGCTCGGGCAGCACCACCTCGATGGTGGCGAACATGCCGGGACGGAGCTTCTCCTCGGGATTCGGCAGCGTGGCCTGGATGCGCACGGAGCGCGTGACGGGGTCGACGTCGGGGTTGATGGCGTTGATGCGGCCCTCGAAGGACTTGCCGGCGGCGGCATCCGTCGAGACGCGCACGACGGAATCCACCGCCAGGGAACCCAGGCGTTGCTGCGGCAGCGAAAAGTTGGCGTAGATCGGGTCGAGCGTCTGGAGGGAGGCGATGGCGTCGCCCTCCTTGAGGATTTGGCCGAGGTTGACCAGGCGGATGCCGAGGCGGCCGCTGAACGGCGCGCGGATGGTTTTCTTGGCGATGACGGCGCGGATGGCATCGGCCTGCGCGGCGGCCTGCTTGGACTGCGCGTCCACCAGGTCGAAGTCGGACTTAGAGATCGCGCTCTTGGCGAGCAGCTCGGTCGAGCGCTCGAGGTTGACCTTGGCAAGGGCGACGCTCGCCTCGGCGGCGCGCAACTGGGCCTCCTCGTTGGAAGTGTCGAGCTGGACGAGCAAATCGCCGGCGTTCACGTGGGCGCCGGACTCGAAGTTGATGCTGACAACCTTGCCGGCCATCTCGGCGCCGACCGTGACACCCTGCACGGTCACGAGCGAACCGGTGGCGGAGATGAGATTCTCCCAGGTCTCGGCCTTGACCGGGGTGGCGGTGACGACTTCGGGCGGGGGCACCATGCTGGCGCCGACGGCGCCCATGACTGCGAACTGGCCGAAGCCCGGGGCGAATTTGATCGAGCCGAGCCCGATGACGAGCACGAGCAGGACAACGATGGTGATGACGAGTTTCTTGAACATGTTGGGATTAGGTCGAAAGTGGGATCAGGCGGGGGCGGCGACGGCGGGGGCGCCGGGACGCAGGGTGGTCGCGTGCGACTGGATCTTGACCAGGAGCTTGACCAGGGTCTTGCGCTCGGACTCGGACAACGGGGCCATGAGCTCGGCGATAAGCTTGAAATGTCCCGGCAGGAATTCATTGAGGAATTTTTCGCCCTTGGCCGTGAGCAGCACGGACATCATGCGGCGGTCGTCCGGATCCGGCTCGCGCTTCACGAGGCCGTCGCGCTCAAGCGTGTCGATCAGGCCGGTCATGGTGGCGCGGGTGACGCCGGCGGCATCGGCGAGTTCGGCCGGCGTGCGCGGGCCGGAAGCGCAGTCGTCGGCGCCCATCAGCGTGGCCGCGCGCGGCTGCGTGCTGCGCCAAAGCAACATCAGGACGCCGAAGCGGCCGTGGGAAATGCTACGGTCGGACAGGCTGCGTTCGGTGACGGCGAACACGTCGTCGCCGGTGAGCAGCAGGTGGAGGAAAGCCTCGGCCGCCGACGGATCGAGATCGGGGAATTCCTTGGCTGCCTCGAGCAGGCACTCATAGCGGGGCAGGTCCTTGAGGAGTAGATGCGGCATGGAAAGAAGACGAAAACGCGGATATCAGGAGGCTGACTATTAGGGGCCTAATCAGTTCGGCAAGCCCAAGTTTGCAGCAATTAAGTTACAGCCGTTGCATGCCGAGCACAGAACAGCCGGCCTAATGGGCCGGCTGCCCGATTTCCACATCGATCTGGATTAGAGAGACTTGGCTGCAGCCGCCACTGCTTCGGCGGTAATGCCAAGTTCCTTCATCGCGATATTGCCCGGGGCGCTGAGGCCGAAACGATCGATGCCGACGACCTTGCCGTCGAGGCCGACATACTTGCTCCAAAGGCCCGAAACGCCGGCTTCGATGGCCACACGCTTGCGGCACGAGGAAGGCAGGATGGCCTCGCGATATTCCTTCGGCTGCGCATCGAAACGCAGGAACGACGGGATCGAGACGACACGCGTGCCGGCGCCCAGTTGCTTGGCAGCCGCGATCGCCCACTGCACCTCGGAGCCCGAAGCCAGCAGGATGTGGGTCAGCGGCGCGGTCTCCTGCACGATCACGTAGGCGCCCTTGAGCACGCCGGCGCGACGAATGCTCGCGGGGGCGTCGGCCAGCAGCGGCACCGCCTGGCGCGTGAGGGCCAGCAGCGTGGGACCGTCGTGGCGCTCGAGTGCCGCGGCGAAGGCGCCGGCGGTCTCCTCCGGATCCGCCGGGCGGATGACATCGAGGTTGGGGATCAGGCGCAGCGCGGAAACGGTTTCGACCGGCTGGTGCGTCGGCCCGTCCTCGCCCACCCCGACCGAGTCATGCGTGTAGATATAGATGACCGGCAGCTTCGAGAGCGCCGCGATGCGCATGGACGGACGCGAATAGTCGGCGAACACGAGGAACGTCGCGCACGACGGGCGGAAGATACCGTCGTAGGCCACGCCGTTGTTGATCGCCGCCATGGCGTGCTCGCGGATGCCGTAGCGCAGGTTGCGGCCGGCGCGGTTGGTCTTGTCGAAATCCTTGTCCGCCGCGATGTAGTTGAGCGTCGAGCCGTGGAGGTCCGCCGAGCCCGAGATGAGCAGCGGGAGGGCGGCTGCGACGGGCTGCAGCACGTCCTTGCCCGCGGCGCGGGTGGCGAGCTTGGCGTCGGCCGGGAAATGCGGGATGACCTTCTCGATGAGGTGCGCGGCGCTGATGCGGTCGTGGCGCGAATCGAGCAGCGCGGCCTTGTCGGGATTCGCGGCGCGCCAGGCCTCGTAGGTCTTGCGCCATTTCGAGTAGGCGCGCTTGAGGCGCTTCTTGTGGGCGGCGAAATATTCGCGCACCGCGGGGCTCACGTAGAAATGGTCCGCCGGGAGGCCGAGGCCCTTGCGGGCGGCGTCGGCGAACTTCGCCCCGCCCTCGCCGTGGCCCTTCGCGGTGCCGGCGACCTCGGGGATGCCCTTCGCGATGAGGGTGCGCGCGATGATCAGCTGCGGCCGGCCGGTCCTGGCCTTCTTCGCCTTGTTGACCGCCTTGAGGATGGCGGCGAGGTCGTTGCCCTCGGTGACGGTCTGGACGTCCCAGTGCATCGCCTTGAAGCGCAGCGCGGTGTTCTCGCTCTGCGTCTTGTCGGCCATTGCGTCGCGAGTGTCGTCGTTCGAGTCGTAGTTGAGGATCAGGTTGTCGAGGCCCTGGTGGCCGGCGAACTCGACGGCCTCCATCGCCACGCCCTCCTGCATGCAGCCGTCGCCGGCGAGGCAGATGACGTGGTGGTCGAAGATCACGTGGTCCGGCGTGTTGAAGCGCGCCTCGGCCATCTTGCCCGACATCGCGAGGCCGACGGAATTGCCGACACCCTGGCCGAGCGGGCCGGTGGTGCACTCGACGCCGGGCGTCTCGTGGAATTCCGGGTGGCCGGGGGTTTTGCTGTGCAGCACGCGGAAATTCGACACCTCCTCGAGCGAGAGCGCGTAGCCGCTCAGATGCAGCCAGCTGTAGAGGAACATCGAGCCATGGCCGGCGGAGAGGACGAAGCGGTCGCGGTTCAGCCAGCGCGGCTCGTCGGGATTGTGGACGAGGGCGTGGCCGTAGAGGACAGCGCCAATCTCGGCGCAGCCGAGCGGCAGGCCGAGGTGGCCGGAGGAGCTTTTGTGCACCGCGTCGATGGCAAGGCCGCGGGCTTCGGAACAGGCTTGGGCGAGGATCTCGGTCTGGAGCTTCATGAAGGAAAGGGACGGGAAAGAGGAGCTAACGTGACACCGCCGGACTCTGCAAAGCCCAATTTGCGTCACACGTTAGTGTAGGAGCCTGCTGGCAGGCGATCCTTGAACCATCGCCTGCCAGCAGGCTCCTACAAAGCTAACGCCCAATAAAAAAGCGAACCGGTCGGGTTCGCTTTTGTTCGATCGATGGACCGGCGCTCAGGCCTTCGCGGCCGCGTCCTCGAAGCGCTTTTCCTTCACGGCCATGGCGGCCTTGCCGGTGCGGTCGCGGAGGTAGTAGAGGCGGGCGCGGCCCGGCTCGGACTCGCGCTCGATCTCGATCTTCTCGACGTTGGGCGAGTTGACCGGGAATACGCGCTCGACGCCCTCGCCGTAGCTGATGCGGCGGACGGTGAAGTTTTCGTGGATGCCGCTGCCCTTGTGGGCGATGACGACCCCGGCGAAGATCTGGGTGCGCTCCTTGTCCCCTTCGCGCACCTTGGTGTGCACGCGGACGCCATCGCCCACCTGGAAGGGGGCGGCGGCAGTTTTCACCTGGGCGGCAGTGAGGTCTTTGATGATCTGGTTCATGGCTGTTTCTTGAGTAAATCGGGACGAATTCTCGCTGTCTTCGCCAATTGCTGCGCGCGCCGCCACTTCTCGATTTCGCCATGGTTGCCCTGGAGGAGCACTTCCGGCACGGACATGCCGCGGTAAACGGCGGGACGCGTGTAATTGGGAAAGTCGAGCAAGTTGCGGGTGAAACTTTCGGTGGTCAACGACTTTTCTTCGCCGAGCACGCCGGGGATGAAACGGGCCAGGGCATCGATCACCACGGCCGCGGCCAAAGTGCCGTTGGTCAGCACGTAATCCCCGATGCTTACCTCCTCATCGATCACGGAATCGCGGATCCGCTGGTCGATGCCCTCGTAATGTCCGCTGAGGAGGATAAGGTGTTGCTGCTTCGAAAGCTCCTCGGCCTTGGCGTTCGTAAAAGGCGTTCCGTCGGGGGTCAGGTAGATGCGCCGGCAGCCGGGCGTCTGCAGCTGCTCGATGGCGTCGAAGATCGGCTCGCACTTCATCACCATGCCCGCCCCGCCGCCAAACGGCCGGTCGTCGGTGGTGCTGTGCTTGTCGGTCGCCCAGTCGCGGATGTTGCGCACGTTGATCTCCAGCAGCTTCGCCTCCCGGGCGCGGCCCAGCATGCTCTCGGACAAAAAGCCGTCGAGCATGGCGGGAAACAGCGTCAGGACGTCGATGCGCATGGGGGAAATCATTTCACCGCGAAGGGCACGAAGATTCTTGGATATGAAAAAGCCCCGGTTTGCACCGAGGCCTGAAAGTCCATTCTGCTACTTCGTGCGCTTCGTGACCTTCGTGGTCAAACCACTCAGGCCGTTGCCGGGGCGGCCGCCGCGGCGCGCTTGGCGCGCTTGATCATCGAGTGCATCGTGGCACTCGGCTTGGCGCCCTTCGAGACCCAGTAGTCGACGCGGTCGAGCTTGATGGTGAGGGGGTTGCCCTTGGCGCGGGGATTGTAGGCGCCGATCTGCTCGACGGCATCGCCGTCACGGCGGGAACGCTCCTCGGCCACGACGACGCGATAGTGCGGTTCGTTCTTGGTACCGACGCGGGAAAGACGGATTTTGAGGGCCATTTGATGTGTCTGGTTGCTGAGCTGAAGCGGGAGTTGGTTTGGAAAAGGGGCAGAATGGACGGGACAACTTTGCCCTTGTCAAGCCCCTACCTAAACCAGCGTTTTAGCGGGGAAAAAGACCTTCCAGCACCGCCGTGGGCCTGCCGTCCGCCGTGCGAACGGCAAAACTGCTGTGGTAGTCCCAAACCACCCACCCCCACCCGTGCTTTTCGGCGGCGGCACGGACGGCGGCGATGTAATTGCGCCGGGAATCCGGCGGACAGCCTTCGTAGCAGCCGAATTCCCCGAGGTAAACCTCCCTGCCGGGGGCGTGACGACGCAGCCACTCGTCCGCGCGGGCAAAGTCCGCGTCCACCTGGGCCACCGTCAGCTCCTGGCCGGAAGCCAGCGCCGCAAAATGGTCCGGCGGCACCACCCCTTTCATGTCGGGTACGATCCCGGGAAAATGTACGAGCGGCATGTCGGGCGGACAGTGTTTCCACGGGGTCCGCTGGTGGGTGAAGACCAGCGGCTCGTCGTAGTGCAGCAGAATCGCCACGTTCGGATCGTCGGGCACCACCACGTCCGCAAGCGTCGCGAATGTGCTCGATTCGTTCGAAGTCACGTAGACCACGCGGTCGCGGTCGGCCCGGCGGATCGCCTGCAGCGCCGCCGCATTGAGGGCGTTGAGCTGGGCGGCCTGCGGCGCGAAGGGCTCGTTGATGATTTCGAAGCGCAGGTGCCGGCCCTCGGCGCGAAAACGCGCCGCCACCCGGCCCCAGAATTCCGCCGCGCGGGCCCGCGCCTTGTCGTCGGCGAAGATGGCGGGATCCTGGCTGCCCGGGTCGTACTTGCCGCCCGGCAGGAAATGCATGTCCAGAACGACCCCGAGGTGCTTCTCCTGCGCCCAGCGCACCGCGGTCGCGAAGGGCGCGATCTTCGCCTCGTCCAGCGATCCGTCCGCCAGCACCCACAGCCGCCCGTCCACGGGAATGCGGATGTGGTCGAAACCCTGCTCCGCGATCCAGGCGATGTCGTCCGGGCCAAACCAGGACGCGCCGTAGGTCTGCCCCTTGGCCAGCCAGTGCCCGATGCTGACGCCGCGCTTGAACGTGCAATCGGGCGCGCCGCCCACGGCGGCCGCGAAGCCGGCGCTCCCCGCCGCCGCGAGCGTGAAGCAGAACAGACGGATCCAACCAGGAAGGGAAAGCATCCGCCCAGTCGAGCGGCCGGCCGCCGGCTTGGCAATAAAATCGCCGCCGCATTTGCCATTGACCGCCAACAGCCGCCCGGCGACGTTGCCCGCTCCATGCTCAAAGCCGGCATCGTCGGTCTGCCCAACGTGGGCAAGTCCACCCTCTTCAACGCCCTCACCCGGTCCCGCAAGGCCGAGGCGGCGAACTATCCCTTTTGTACCATCGACCCGAACGTCGGCGTCGTGACCGTGCCCGACGAGCGCGCGTTCGTGCTCCAAAAGATCGCGAAGACCAACGTCGTCATCCCGGCCGCGATCGAGTTCGTCGACATCGCCGGCCTGGTCGCCGGCGCGAGCAAGGGCGAAGGCCTCGGCAACCAGTTCCTCGCCAACATCCGCGAGGTCGACGCCATCGTCCAGGTCGTGCGCTGCTTCGAGGATTCCGACGTCGTCCACACCATGGGCGGCGTCGACCCGGTGCGCGACATCGAGGTGATCACCACCGAACTCGTGCTCGCCGACCTCGATGCCGTCGCCAAGCGCCTGCCGAAGACGCAGAAGGCCGCCAAGGCCGGCGACAAGGAGGCCGTCATCGAACTCGCGCTCCTGAACAAGCTCGAGCCGCACCTCAACGCCGGCAAGACCGCCAACACCCTGGCCGCCACGCCCGAGGAAGTCGCGCTGATGAAACTCTTCCAGCTCCTCACCGCGAAGCCCGTGCTCTTCGCCTGCAACGTCGCCGAGTCCGACCTTGCGACCGCCGAACAGAACAAATTCGTCCAGCAGGTCGCGGAATATGTCCGCACGCACCATGACGCCGCCTATGTGCCGATCAGCGCCAAGATCGAATCCGAGCTGATCGACCTCCCGCCCGAAGAGGCGAAGGCCTTCCTCAAGGATCTTGGCGTCGACGACTCCGGGGTGTCCTCGCTCATCAAGGGCACCTATGCGCTCCTCGGCCTGATGACCTACTTCACCGCCGGCGAAAAGGAAGTCCGCGCGTGGACGATCAAGAAAGGCTGGAAGGCCCCGCAGGCCGCCGGCGTCATCCACACCGATTTCGAAAAGGGCTTCATCAAGGCGGAGATCGTCAGCTACGACGACCTCACCCGCCTCGGCAGCGTCGCCGCCGCCCGCGAGGCCGGCAAGTACCGGCTCGAGGGCAAGGACTACGTCTTCCACGACGGTGACGTCGCGCTCTTCCGGTTTAATAATTAGGCGTCGCAGCGGGTAAGCATCCGAAAATTGCGCCTCCTTTGTTTCCGTCATCCTGAGCCGTGCGAAGGATGACGGCACAAGGGGTCGATCACGCCGAGAAACTTCCGATCTCCACCCCGGCCTGCTCGAGCGCGGCGCGCAGCCGCCGGGCAAACGCCACCGCGTGCTCGCCGTCGCCGTGGAGGCAGATGGTGTCTGCCCTGACCGGCACGTCGCTCCCATCCGTGGCGCGCACTTTGCCTTCACGCACCATCCGCAGCACCTGCGCCACGCAGGCCGACTCGTCCGTGATCAGGGCCCCGGGCTGGTTGCGTGGCGTCAGCGAGCCGTCGGCCTGGTAGGTGCGATCGGCGAACACCTCGCTGACGGTGCCGAGCCCGCAGGCTGCACCCGCGTCGAGCAACTGGCTCCCGGCGAGCCCCACCAGCAGCAACCGCGGATCAGCCTCGTAAACCGAATCGGCCACGGCCTGCGCCACGCCGCTATCGCGGGCCGCCATGTTGTAGAGCCCGCCGTGCGGCTTCACGTGCCGCACCCGCGCGCCGCACTGCCGGGCGATGGCCAGCAGGTGCTGCACCTGTTGCAGGACCAACCCGCGGATTTCGTAGGTGGAAACCGGCAATTCCTTCCGCCCGAAATTTTCCCGGTCGGCAAATCCCGGGTGCGCCCCGATCGCGACGCCCTGCTCGATGGCCAGCCGGATCGTGGCGCACATCGTCGTCTCGTCGCCCGCGTGTCCGCCACAGGCGATGTTCGCCGAGGAAACCAGCGGCATGAGCTCCGCATCGTGTCCGGCGCCCTCGCCCAGGTCGCAGTTCAGGTCCATGCGACGCATGGTTTCAGCCCAGGGCGCGGGCGAGCCCGAGCTTCGCCCGGCCGAAGTCGCGCTCGCGCGCCAGCCACAGGTCCTGCGCGGCCGCCACGGTGATTTTCTCGAAGCGAACCTTCACGCCGGGGCGCAACTGGGTGAACCGGCCGAGGTCGACCGTCGCCACCGCCACGAAGCGCGGGTAACCGCCGACGGACTGCCGGCTTGGCAGCAGCACGATCGGCTGGCCCGAGGCCGGCACCTGCACGACGCCGGCGTTGACCGCGGAGGAAATCATTTCCCGCGGCTTCACCAGCGTGAGCACCGGGCCCTGCAGGCGCACGCCCATGCGGTCGGCCTCGAGCGTCGCCTCCCAGCCGGCGGAAAAGAAATCGCGCTGCGCGTCGTCGGTGAACCAATCCCATTCCGGGCCCGGCATCGCGCGCACCGTGCCCGCCGGCGCCGGCTGGCCCATGGTCTCGGGCCGCACGGTCCAGGCCGTGGCGCGCTTGCCGCTGCCGGTGAGCGCGCCGAGCACCGCGACCGCCCGCTCGGACGCCGGAAAGGTTTTTAATTCATCGCCCGCGACGAGCGGCCGGCCTTGGTGTCCGCCAAGATTGGCGCGGCGATACGTCGTCCGGCTGCCCATCACGAGCGGCACGTCGATGCCGCCGGCGATCGCGAGCCACGCGCGCAGGCCCGCCCGCGCCACCCCGAAGCTGACCACCTCGCCGGCCGCGACGCGCACGGCGCGGTCACGCGGCAGCGGGTGTCCGCCGATCCGCGCTTCGAAGTCGCCGCCCGTCCACGCAACCAGTGTCTCCTGCGTGAACTGCAAATCCGGGCCGGTCTGCGCCATTTCCAGCACGGCGTCGTTGTCCTCGTTGCCCACGGCGAGGTTGGCCACCCGCGCGGCAAAGCCGTCGAGCGCGCCGCCGACCACGACGCCATACTGCTGGTAACCGGGGCGCCCGAGGTCCTGCACGGTCGTGAGCAGGCCGGCCTTGAGCACGCGGATCATTTCGCCGCCTCCCGCAGTTTCGTGAACTCCTCCACCGTGACCGGCTTGAACTTCACCTCGTCGCCGGCCTGCAGCAGCACGGGCGGATTCGCGCCGGGTTGGAAGAGCTTCAGCGGCGTGCAGCCGATCAGGTTCCAGCCGCCCGGCGTGGATTGCGGGTAGATGCCGGTCTGCTCGCCCGCGATGCCGACCGAGCCCGGCGGCACCGCCATGCGCGGCTTGGCGTGGCGCGGCGTGGCCAGCTCCTTCGGCAGGCCGCCGAGATACGGGAAGCCGGGCGCGAAGCCGATGAGGTAGACGAGGTACTTGGCCGCGCTGTGGCGCTTCACCACCTCGTCGGGGAAAAGCTTCGCCTGCGCGGCGACGCGCCCGAGGTCGGGTCCGAGGTCGCCGCCATAGCACACGGGGATCTCGACCGTGCGGGCTTTGGCCTTCGCGGCCTTCGGCGGATGCTTCAGCCGCTCCTTGATGCACGCGGTGAGCCACGGGATGACCTCGCGCTCGGGCGCGCCCGCCTGCACGGCCCGCCACGGATCGTAGAACAGGGTCACGCTCGTGTAGGCCGGCACCGCCTCGCTCACGCCGGGCAGCGGCTCGGCCGCCAGCGCGCGCCAGGCGGCCTGCACGCGGCGGTGGGTGGACTCGTTGATCGCGTCCCCCAATTCCACCAGCAGCGCACTGTCGCCCAGCGGCGTAAATTGCATGCCTGTGACTTAAGCTTTGTTGTCCTGTTCGCTACCAAAATCTCCGCGCTTATCGGGCGTCCCGCCCTCGCTCATAGGTTTTTGTTTGGGTTGCGGTTGTCCGCGGATTGCTACTGTGGAGGGCTGTCATGCTTTCCCGCGTTCCCTCCTGCTTTGCCCTGGCCGCCGTCGTGCTGTTGGCCGGCTGCCGGGACCGCGAGATCACGACCTATCGCGCGCCCAAGGATCCGCCGCCAGTGATGCCGGGCGCCGCGCCCGGAACGCCCGCCGCCGGCGACGGCATGGCCGCCACCGCGGTGCCGACCGGCAGCGACCGCCTGGCCTGGACCGTGCCCGCCGGTTGGATCGCGAAGGCGCCGGGCGCGATGCGCAAGGGCAGCTTCACGATCAAGGGCGCCGACGGCGCCGAGGGCGACCTTTCCATCACCGCCTTTCCCGGCGACACCGGCGGCCTGCTCGCCAACCTCAACCGCTGGCGCAGCCAGGTCGCCCTGCCGCCGCTGGCCGAGGGCGGACTCGACGGCGTTGTCACCCACACCGACAGCCAGGGCCTCCACTTCGCGGTCGTCGATTTCGCCGGGACGGCCAAGGGCGAGCCCACCCGCATCCTCGGCGCCGTGCTGTCGCGCCCCGGCGAAACGTGGTTCTTCAAGCTGATGGGGCCCGACGCCCTCGTCGCCGCGCAGAAGCCGGCGTTCCTCGATTTCCTCCGCAGCGTCAAGGAGGCGGCGCCGTGAGCCCCGTCATCCGCCAGTTCCGCGACTTCTTCGTCTCGCTCAAGCTGACCGTCGTGCTGCTCGCGCTGTCGATCGTGCTGATCTTCTGGGCGACGCTCGCGCAGGTGCACCTCGGCATCTGGGGCGTGCAGGAGCAATTTTTCCGCACTTTCTTCGTGCTGGGAAAAATCTCCGACGTGCCGGTGCCGGTGTTCCCCGGCGGCTACTTCATCGGCGGGCTGCTGTTCATCAACCTCGTCGCCGCGCACATCTACCGCTTCAGGTTCGAGTGGCGCAAACTGGGCATCCAGCTCACGCATGCCGGGCTCATCCTCCTGCTGCTCGGCGAACTGGTCAGCGGCCTCAAGCAGGTCGAAAGCCAGATGCGCATCGAGGAGGGCCACACCAGCCGTTACTCGGAAAGCCCGCGGCTCAACGAGCTCGTGCTGATGGACACCACCCATCCCGACTACAACGAGGTGGTGGCGATTCCCGAGGACCTCCTCCGCGACGGCGGCGTGATCCAGCACCCGAAGCTCCCGTTCCAGCTGCGCATCCGCGACTATTATCCCAACGCCGTGGTTCAGATGCGCGACCAGACCCCGAACGCCGCGCCCGCCGTCGCCACCGCCGGCGTCGGCCCGCGCGTCGCCGTGATCCCGGTGGCCCCCACCTACAAGGAGAACGACCGCAACGCGCCCGCCGCGGACCTCGAGCTCGTCGGCCCCGAGGGCTCGCTCGGCACCTGGCTCGTGTCGCCGATGTTCGGCATGCCGCAGAAGTTCGACTACGCGGGCCGCACCTGGGAAATCGCGCTGCGCTTCAAGCGCTACTACCACCCGTTCGCGATTACGCTGATCGACTTCACCCACGACATCTACCCCGGCACCGACATCCCGAAGAATTTCTCCAGCCGCATCCGGCTCAAGACCGACGACGGCCATGACGACCGCGAGGTCCTGATCTACATGAACAACCCGCTGCGCCACGCCGGCCTGACCTTCTACCAGGCCAGCTTCGAGCAGGGCGACAAGGTCAGCATCCTCCAGGTCGTGCGCAACCCCGGCTGGGTCCTGCCCTACGTGGCCTGCATCATGATGGCCGCCGGCCTCGTCTTCCAGTTCGGCCTCCACCTCATCGGCTTCATCCGCAAGCGCTCCGCCGCATGAAACGCTGGATTCCCCTCGCCTTCCTGATCCTCACCGTCGCCTGGCTGGCGGCGGCATTGCGGCGCCCGGTGAACAGGACCGACTTCGACCTCGAGGCCTTCGGGCGCCTGCCCGTGCTCGTCAACGGCCGCATCAAGCCGCTCGACACCGTGGCCCGCACCTCGCTGCTCGTCCTGCAGGGCCGCCAGCGCGTCAGCGACCCGACGATCAGCCGGCCGTTCGTCGACACGCCGACGCAGTGGCTGGCCGATGTGCTCTTCAACCCGGCGAAGGCCGACGATTACCCGACGTTCCGCCTCAGCGCCACCGACTCGCCCGAGCTGCTCACGCTCATGGGCATCACGGAGGAGCAGACGAAGATCAAATACGAGAACCCGGTCCTGCGCGTGCTCGTGCTGGCCGACTTCGTTCCCGGCACGCGGACGCGCTTCTCCTTCAACCAGCTCGCGCCGAAGCTCGACGAACTCGACCGCCAGGTGCAGCTCGCCCAGCCGATCGAGCCGGAGGTGCGCACCGTCTTCCAGAAGGCCGTCATCCAGCTGCGTGACCGCGTGCTGCTTTACCAGCGGCTCAAGCACAGCCTGCAGCTCCCCGACTCGCCCGATTTCCTTGGCGAGCTCATCCAGTTCCAGAAGGACATCCCCGCCGGCGTCGCCGCGTTCCGCGCGCGCCAGCGGAATGAAACCTACGACGAAAAGGCCTTCGGCAACGTCCTCAACGCCGCCCAGCGTTTCGACACGATGGGCCAGATGGGCTACCTGCTCGCGATTCCGCCGGCTGAGGGCGAAGCCAGCCCGACCGCCTGGCGAACCGCCGGCCACGTGATCCTCGAAAGCCTCACCACCGCGCAGCTCGACCCCAACGTCGTGGCCTACGCCGCGCTCGGCCACGCCTGGCGCGCCGGCAATGCGAAGGAATTCAACGAGGTCGCCGCGCTCTACCGCGAGCAGCTCGCCAAGCGCTACGCACCGCAGCTGCGGAAGAGCGATGTCGAGTCGCGCTTCAACGCCGCCGAGCCGTTCTACAAGAGCATGGACCTTTACGCATTCGCGTTCTTCGCCGCGGTCTTCTCGTGGCTGCTCTGGCCGCAGGTCCTGCAACGCACCGCGTACTATCTCGTGCTCGCAGCCTTCCTCACCGCCACCGCCGGCATCATCACCCGCATGTGGCTCGAGGGCCGCCCGCCCGTGACGAACCTGTATTCGTCCGCGCTCTTCGTCGGCTGGGGCGCGGTCGGGCTCTGCCTCATCCTTGAACGCATCTATCGCAATGGCATCGGCTCCGCCGCGGCCGGCACCATCGGCTTCGTCACGCTGCTGATTGCGCACCACCTCTCGCTCAGCGGCGACACGCTCGAGATGATGCGCGCGGTGCTCGACACCAACCTCTGGCTTGCCACGCACGTCGTCATCGTGACCACGGGTTACGCGGCCACCTTCCTCGCCGGTTTCCTCGCGCTCATCTACATCCTGCGCGGGACGCTCACGAAGTCGCTCGACAAAGGCACGGCCGATGCGCTCGGCCGCATGGTCTACGGCGTCGTCTGCTTCGCCACGCTGTTCAGCCTCGTCGGCACCATCCTCGGCGGCATCTGGGCCGACCAGTCGTGGGGCCGCTTCTGGGGCTGGGACCCGAAGGAGAACGGCGCGCTCATCATCGTCCTCTGGAACGCCCTCATCCTGCACGCCCGCTGGGGCGGGCTCGTGAAGCAGCGCGGCCTCATGTGCCTCGCGGTCTTCGGCAACGTCGTGACAAGCTGGAGCTGGTTCGGCACGAACATGCTCGGCGTCGGCCTGCACAGCTACGGTTTCATGGACCAGGCGTTCTGGTGGCTGATCGCGTTCATGCTGAGCCAGGGCGCGCTGATCCTCCTCGCCCAGCTCCCGCTCGACAAGTGGCGGAGCTTCCGGGTGGTGGACGTAAAGGCGGGTTGAGGCCTGCGCGCTAAGCGCACGGCTCAGGATGACGAACCGGGGTGCAAGCAAAAGGCCCGCATTACTGCGGGCCCGGAGGATCAGCGGGAATGAAGCTTACTCCTTCACTTCCTTCGGCGGTGCCTGGAGCTTGTTGGCGTCCGGCGTGACCTGCGTCAGGTTGGGCGTGATGTCCGCTTCGGCCCGCTTCGCCACCCAGCGCAATTGGCCGAGGAACATGGACTGGTAGGCCTCGCTGTCCCAAATTTCCTCGCGGTGGCCCATCGCATTGTAAGCGACGCGGCCCTTGCCCTGTTCACGCACCCAGGCCAGCGGGTAGTTCGCACGGGCATAGTCGCCGCCTTCCATGCCGGCGGTGTTCATCACCAGCAGCACGTGGATGTCGGGGGCGAATTCCTTCAGCGTGTACCATTCCTCCTTCACCTTGATCTCGGTGCCGATCGGGTCGAAGCCCGGGAACTTGGGGTCCACGATGGTGGCGGTGGCGACCTGCTGCGGGCCGTGGCGGATGAACTCGCCGCCGAGCGTCTTGATGTAACGGTCGGCCGCCTCCCCGTAGTTCCGGTAGCGCGGGATCCGGATCGGGTTGTTGCCCCCGCCGCGCTCGTTGGTGTGGAAGGTGTCGCTGCCGCTGTGCACCGCGAGGAAACCGCCGCCATTGGCGATGTAATTGTAGAAGGCGTCGAGGCCGGAGCCGGTGATGCCCGGCCAGCGGTCCGTCCCGATGCTGGTCAGGTCGCCGCTGGTGTAGAAGACGACCGCGTCGAACTGGGCGAGGTAGGCGGGGGAGAAGAGCGAGCCGTCCTTGCTGAAGGTGACCTCGAGGTCGTTCTTCGGCGCGAGCTTGGCGAGGACGCCCTGCGCGTAGCCGGGCTTGCCGTTGTCCTCCTTGATCGCGCTGTGCTCCCAGCCGGAGGACTTGGAGAAGAAGAGGACGCGCAAAGGCGCGGCCTGGGCGTTAACGAGAGCCAGGCCCAGCAAAGCCAGGCCGGCCAGAATTCGGGGGTAGCGGGGTTTCATCATGAAAACTGGTAGTCAGGAGGACGCGGAGCGCAACCGGGATTGCGCAGGGTGGTCGCCGCTTTTCCGCAGCGGCGAGTGCCTGGCGCGGGGGCGGAAACCGACGCCCACCCAGTCCTCACACGTCGCACACCTGCACGCCGGCCCGCAGTGCCGCGATCGGGTCCGGTCCCTTCGGCACGAACTCCTGGCCGAGATAACCCTGGTAGCCGGTGTCCATGATCGCGCGCATGATCGCCGGGTAGAACAGTTCCTGGTTCTCATCCAGCTCGTGTCGGCCCGGGACACCCGCGGTGTGATAATGGGCGATGTGCTGGTGGTGCTTCTGGATGGTGGCGATCACGTCGCCCTCCATGATCTGCATGTGGTAGATGTCGTAGAGCAGCTTGAACCGGTCGGACCCGACGCGCTTGCAGAGCTCCACGCCCCATTCCGTGTGGTCGCACATGTAGTCCTTGTGGTTCACGCGGCTGTTGAGCAGCTCCATGCACACCGTCACGCCCAGCTTTTCGGCGAGGGGCATGATGCGCTTGAGGCCCGCCGCGCAGTTTTCCAGGCCCTGGGCGTCGCTCATACCGTCGCGGTTGCCGGAAAAACAAATCAGGTTCGGAAACCCCGCGGCCGCCGTGGCCTTCAGGTGCTCCTCGTAGGCCGGCACGAGCGCGTCGTGGTATTCGACCCGGTTCCAGGACTTCGGGATCGGGCCGACGGAGACGTCGCCGACCTTCGCCGTGGGGTTGCTCACCATCGCGCAGATCAGGCCGTGCTTTTTCAGCGTCGGAAAATCCTTCGGTTGCAGCAGCTCCACCGACTTCAGACCCATGGCGGCCGCCGCCGCGCAAAGGTCGTCGAGGGGAATCTTGTTGTAGCACCACTGGCAGACCGACTGCTTCACGCGTCCCTTGGGGGCGGGAACCGGGACCTCGGCGGCCGAAGCGGGGATGAGGGACATGGAAGCGGCGGCCGCCGTGCCGGCGCCAAGCTGTTTCAACGCCGTCCGGCGCGACATGGGGTAGTGCATGGCTCCAGTGAGAGCAGATTTTGGCCGGACGCAACCCAGCAACTCGGCCACAACGTTCAACGCTCTCGTCAGTGTCATCCTGAGCCGGGCGAAGGATGACGGAAATACGCAACCCAC
This sequence comes from uncultured Oleiharenicola sp., assembly GCA_964481095.1. Taxonomy (GTDB): domain Bacteria; phylum Verrucomicrobiota; class Verrucomicrobiia; order Opitutales; family Opitutaceae; genus Lacunisphaera. The sequence continues at coordinate 21,627 of CAYZSN010000191.1, forward strand.
CGGGATCAGTGCCCGCTATAGTTCCCTCTCACTTGCACAGCGCCGCGAGCCGCCTCACGCCCTCGCGGATGCGCTCCGGGGTCGAGTTCGAGTAGTTCAGGCGGAGATAGTTCCGGCCGGCGTCGGCGGGGAAGAAATCCCGGCCGGGCACGAAGGCGACCTTCTGCGCGACCGCCCGCTGCAGGAGTTCCATTGCGTCGAGCTTCTCCGGCCCCGTGACCCAGAGGAACATGCCGCCCTCGGGCTTCGTCCAGGTGAAGCCGGGCGGCATCGCCGCGCGCAGGGCCTCGTCGAGGACACCGTAACGCTCGCCGTAGGCCCGGCGGATCTTGTCCAGGTGCGCGTTCTGGTCGTTTTGCGTGAGATAAAAATAGGCGACGAGCTGGTCGAAGCTCGAGGTGTGCAGGTCCGACGCCTGCTTCAGGATGAGCAGGCGGCTGAAGACCTCGGGTGGCGCCACCACCCAGCCCAGCCGCAGGCCCGGCGCGATGGTCTTGGAGAAGGTGCTGGCGTAAAGCACCTGGCCGGCCTCGTCCCAGTGCTTGATCGGCGGGATCTCCGTGCCGCGGTAGCGCAATTTGCCGTAGGGATCGTCCTCGACCACGACCAGCTTGTGTTCCGCGGCGATTTTCGCGAGCACCTGGCGGCGGGGCGCCGAAAGCGTGAGGCCGGTCGGGTTCTGGAAATTCGGGATGGTATAGAGGAATTTCGGGCGGTGCTGGCGGATGAGCTCCGGCAGCTTCTCCGGGATCAGGCCGTTTTCGTCGGTCGGCACCGGCACGAACTTCACCTCGAAGGTCTGGAACGCCTGGATCGCCGCGAGGTACGTCGGGTTCTCGGTCAGCACCACGTCGCCCGGGTTGAGGAAGAGCTTGCCCGCGAGGTCGAGCACCTGCTGCGAGCCGTTGGTCATGAGCACGTCGGCGGACGCGGTCTTCACGCCGCGCCGGCCCATCTCGGCCGCGACCCACTCGCGCAGCAACGGCACGCCCTCGCTCGGGCCGTATTGCAGGGCCTGGCTGCCGTACTTGGTCAGCGCCGCGTCCGCCGCCGCCTTGACCTCCGCCACCGGGAAAAGCTCCGGCGCCGGCAGGCCGCCGGCAAAGGAGATCACCTCGGGCTGCGCGGTGACCTTGAGGATCTCGCGGATCGTCGAGGGACGCATCTGGTCCATGCGGCGGGCGAAGAGGTGGGAATGGTCAGACATGCGCCCAAATGCAGCATATTCCCGGGCGGCATGCCAGCCCTTCGTACGCACAGCACGGCCGAAATCCCCGGTCCGCCTGCACCGGTGGCTTTATGCCGGGCGATCCTGTAGTAGGGCGGGTCTTCGACCTGCCGATCCGGCGCAGGTCGGAGACCTGCGCTACTTTTCACCCCGCAGCTTCAGCAGTTCCTCGGCGTGGACCTGGGCGCTTTTCGCGCTGCGGTCGCCGAGCATGCGGGCGAGCTCGCCCACCCGGGTCTTCCGGTCGTCGTGGATCGCCTCGATGGACACCGTGGCCCGCGCGCCGCTCTGGTCCTTGGTCACGACGAAATGGTTCGCCGCCTGCGCCGCCACCTGCGGCAGGTGCGTGACGCACAGCACCTGGTGGCGCTCGGCGATGTCGGCCATCTTTTCGCCCACGATGCGGCCGATCTCGCCGCCGACGTTCGCGTCCACCTCGTCGAACACCAGCAGCGGCACGTCGTCGATCTCCGCCAGCACGGCCTTGAGCGCCAGCATCACGCGCGCGAGCTCGCCGCTCGAGGCGATGCGCGACAGCGGCAGCGGCGCCTCGCCGACGTTGGGGGAAAACAAAAACTCCACGCCGCAGTCGCCGTGCGGCCCGAGCTCGGCCAGCGGCACGAGCTGAACGCGGAAGTCCGCCTTCTTGAAGCCGAGCTGGACGATCACCTTCGAGGCCACGCGGGCCAGCTGCTGCGCGGCCTGGTCGCGCGTCGCGCGCACCCCGGCCGCCGCCTTGCGGGCGGCTTTCTCCGCGTCGGCGATCTGCTGGTCCAGTTTCGCCAGCGAACCCTCGACGTCGCTTTGCAGCTCGAGGCGCCGGCGCATCTCGTCGCGCGCGGCGAGCACCGTCTCGACCTTCGCGCCGTGCTTCCGCTTCAGCTCCAGCCAGGAATTCATCTTCTCCTGCAGTTGCTCCGCCTGCTCGGGGTCGTAGTTGATCGAACTGCCGAGCGACGTGAACTCGGCGTCGAGGTCGCCGAGTTCCAGCGAGGCCGACTGCAGGCGGTCGGCGAGCGGCTTGCTCGTGGCGTCGAAGGCCTCGAGCTGCCGCGCCTCGCGCAGCAGCGCCGCGAGCCGGCCGAGCAGGCCGTCCTCGCCGCTGAGCCCGTGGCTCAGCCGCTGCGCGAGCTGCGTGATCTCCTGCGCACCCTGCTGGCGGCGGAAATCGCGCTCCAGCTCCGCGACGGCCTCGTCGGTGAGCTCGATCGCGTCGATCTTGGCGAGCTGCAGCCGGAGGAAATCGATCTGGTCGGGCGAGAGCTTGTCGGCGCTGCGCAGGCGGTCGCGCTCGGCGATGAGGTCGCGCCACTGGCCGAAAAGCGCCTGGTATTTTTCCAGCAGGCCGCTGTTGCGGGCGAAGAGGTCGAGCAGCTCGCGCTGGCCGTTTTCCTTCAGCAGGCGGCGCGGCTCGCCCGGCCCGTGGAAGTCGATCCATTGCGCGCCGAGTTCCTGCAGCGCGTTGAGCGTGGCGAGGCCGCCGTTGACCGAAAGCTTGGGCGCCTTCTCGCGCGGCAGGCTGCGCTTGATGATGAGCACACCGTCGTCGCACGGCGGCAGGTCCAGGTTGGCCAGCACCATGTCGAGGCGGCGGGTGTCGGCGAAAAACAGCGCGGCCTCGACCTCGCAGGCGTCGGCGCCCTGGCGGATGACGGACTTGTCGGCCCGCGCGCCGGCGAGCAGCGACAGCGCGCCGAGCAGGATGCTCTTGCCGGCGCCGGTTTCACCCGTCACCGCGGTGAAGCCGCCCTCGAAATCCAGCTCCACCTCGTCGAGAAGGGCCAGGTTGCGGATGCGAAGCGACTGGAGCATGGGGCCGATATGGTCGCGAAAGCGGACGGGTTTCAAGCGGACTGTGGGCGCAATCCGCAGTCTCCTGACAGCTTTTTCCAAGGGGCGGCACTTTGGATTTGCGAAACCCACCGATGCATGCAAGTGATTGCTTGCATATGAAGGCGACGACCAATCCCGGCGACACCCGCGAGCGCCTCCTCGTGGCGGCCGCGCGATTTTTCGCCCGCGACGGCCTGGCCGGCGCGACTACGCGGGCCATTGCCCAGGAAGCCGGGGTCAACGAGGTCACGCTCTTCAGGCATTTCCAGACGAAGGACCGGCTGCTCGCGGCCGTGGTGCAGGAAAATTTCGGGGCGAAGCTCGTGTCCAACCCGGTTGCGATCCCGATCCCTACGGCCGACCTGCGGGCCGACCTGCTCGCGCTGGCCCGCTGCTATGAAACCATGCTGACCGCCAACTGGGCGCTGGTGCGCGCCATGCTCGGGGAGATGCACCACCATCTCAATGAGAACGGCGAGAAACAGGTGCTCAAGGCGATCTTCCTCCCGCTGAAGGAAGCGGTCATCCACCTGATCGAGTCGGCGCAGAAGGCCGGGCGCATCCGCTCCGACCAGCGGGCCGATGTGCTGTCCGAGGTCTTGCTGGGCTCGGTGTTCAGCAGCGTGCTGCGCCGCTCCGTGGCGCACCTGAAGATCGACTATTCGGCCGCAACCTTCCTCGAGGCCAACGTCAGCGTCTTTCTCGACGGCGCCGCGACCTCCTCCCGCCGGTGAGCGCCCCCCTGCCAGGCCTGTACGGCTCCGACCGCCGGCTGCTTTCGCCGCTGGCCGCGAAACTCGCCGATCGTGGCGTGCTCAAGTGGATCATTGCGCTGACGGCCGCCCTCGGCGCCATCCTCGAGGTCATCGACACCAGCATCGTCAACGTGGCGATGCCCGACATCCAGGGCAACCTGGGCGCCACCCTGGCGGAGGTCGGTTGGATTTCCACCGGCTACGCCTGCGCCAACGTCGTCATGATCCCGCTCACCGCGTGGCTCAGCGACCGCTTCGGCCGCAAGCAATACCTGCTGTTCTCGCTTGCGGGCTTCACGGCGGCCTCCGTCCTTTGCGGCCTGTCCACCAGCCTCGGGATGCTCATCTTTGCCCGGATCCTGCAGGGCTTGTGCGGCGGCGGCCTGCTGGCCAAGGCCCAGTCGATTCTGTTTGAAACGTTCCCCAAGAAGGACCTGCCCGCCGCGCAGGCGCTCTTCGGCATCGGCGTCATCGCCGGCCCCGCCCTGGGCCCGGTGTTCGGCGGCTACCTGACCGACACGCTCGGCTGGCGCTGGATTTTCTTCATCAACCTCCCGTTCGGCATCCTCGCCGTGCCGATGACCATCCTCTTCCTGCCGCGGGACACCCGGAGCGAACTCGACCACTCGCGGGTGGATTGGTGGGGCATCGGCCTGCTCACCGTCGCGCTGGCCTGTTTCCAGACCATGCTCGAGGAAGGACACCAGGAGGACTGGCTCAGCTCCAACTTCATCATCCTCATGACGGTCGGCGCCGCCACCGGCGGCGCGCTGTTCATCTGGCGCGAACTGGCCATCGACTACCCGGCGGTCGACCTGCGCGTCCTGCGCCACCGGGCGCTGGCCGCCGGCAGCGCCTACTCGCTCGTGCTGGGCATGGGGCTTTACGGCGTCATGTTCGCCGTCCCGATCTTCGTGCAGGATTACCTGCACTTCACCGCGACGCAGAGCGGCATGCTGCTGATGCCCGGCGCCCTCGCCTCCGCCGTCACCATGATCGTCATGGGCAAGGTGTCCGGCCGGGCCGACCCGCGCCTCCTCATCGCCCTCGGCGCGCTCGCCACCGTCGGCACGGCGTTGCTGCTGGCCGACATCAATCCCGACACCAGCACGGCCAGCCTCTTCTGGCCCCTCATCCTGCGCGGCCTCGGCGGGGTGATGATGTTCATCCCGCTCAGCCTCGCGACGCTCGGCACGCTGCCCAAGGCCGACATCGCCGCGGGTTCCGGTTTCTACAGCCTCACGCGCCAGCTCGGCAGCAGCATCGGCATCGCCGCCATCACGACGGCGCTCGCGCAGCGCGAGACGCTGCACCGCGCCGCCCTCGTCGAGCACCTCACCGCCGGCAACCCACAGGTGCAGGCCCGCCTGCAATTGCTCGCGGGCGCCTTCGGCCAGCGCACCGCCGACCCGGTGCACGCGCAACAGCAGGCCCTGGGCGTCGTCGACCAGATTGTGAACGGCCAGGCGCTCCTCCTGTCGTTTGCCGATGTCTTCTACTACGTGGCCATCGCCTTCGTCCTCACCCTCCCGCTCCTCCTCCTGCTCGGCAAGGGCGGCAATCGCGAGGCCGCGGCCGCCGCCCACTGAACCCTTTCCCTTTCCACCATGAACTCCCCCGTTGATTCCCCTTCCCGCCCGCCCGCCCGCGTCGCGCCCGCTGGCCCGGCCGCCAAACCCCGCGCGGCGTGGTGGAAACCCGCCGCGGCCGTCATGGCCGGCGTGCTCCTCCTCGGCTGGGTCGGCCGCCTCGCGCTGCACGCCTACCGGTTCGAGACGACCGATGACGCCTACGTCACGGGGCACCTGCACCAGATCAGCCCGCAACTCGACGCCCAGGTCAAGGCCGTGCTCTTCACCGACAACCAGGTCGTCAAGGCCGGCGACGTTCTCGTCCGGCTCGATCCGTTGCAGTTCGAACTCGCGCGCCAGAAGGCGGTCGCCCAGCTCGCCCAAGCCCGCGCCCAGGCCGCCGAAACCCGCGCGGCCGCCGGGCAGGCCGCGGCCCAGGTCACCGAGGCCCGCGCCCGCGCGACGCAGGCCGAATCCCAACTGGCGCAGACCGCCACGCAGCTCGACCTGGCCCGGCTCACGCTCGGCCGCACCGAGCAGCTGGCCGCGCAGGGCGGCGTGAACCAATCCGAACTCGACGCCGCGCGCAGCGCCGTGAAGGCCGCCGAGGCGGCGCATGCCGCGAACCAGGCGAACATCGCCGCGGCCCAGTCCGCCGTGGGCTCCGCCGAAGCCGCACAGAACTCCTCCCAGGCGCAGATTGCCGCGGCCGAGGCCAACATCGCCGTGGCCGAGGCGCTGGTGCGCGATGCCGAGCGCCAGCTCGGCTACACCACGATCGTCGCGCCGAGCGACGGGCGCGTCGGCAACAAGGCGGTCGAGGTCGGCAACCGCGTGGTCGCGGGCCAGACCCTCTGCTCGGTCGCGTCGCCGGACAACTGGATCGTCGCCAACTTCAAGGAAACGCAGCTCGCGCGGATGAAGCCCGGCCAGGCCGTCGAACTTGCCGTCGATGCCGTCCCCGGCCGGCGGCTCCAAGGCGTGGTCGACAGCATCGCGCCCGCCAGCGGCGCCCAGTTCGCGCTGCTGCCCCCCGACAACGCCACGGGAAATTTCAACAAGGTCGTCCAGCGCGTGCCGGTGAAGATCACGCTGGATGAGCCCAGCCGCCACGCGCTCGCCGGCCAGGTTCGCCTCGGCCTTTCCGTGATCGTGGACGTCCGCGTGCGCTGACGCGCGGGGCGCGGCCGCGGAAGGAATTAATCCTTGCACCGCCCCGCTCGAATTATTCACTCCTGCCCTTCCGCGGACCTTTAGCTCAGTTGGTTAGAGCGTTTCCTTGACATGGAAAAGGTCACTGGTTCGAGTCCAGTAAGGTCCACCATCCGCCGCCCTACTTCCTATAAGCGGGCGCGTTACACAGGAATGACGAGGCCGGCGGACCTTAATTGAGGCCGGATAAGGCTTTTCCCGGCGGGCGGGCTTTTCTAGCTTCCAGCCAATGGAACTGAACCCCGCCACTGCCGCCGTTTCGAGCGCGCTGCGCACGGAAGCGGAGCTGGTGCGGCAGGGGTACAGCGACCTGCCCGTGGGCATGGGCACGACGTTCTTCGCTTCGGCCGGCCTCGCCTGGGTGGTGGCGGAGGGACACGCTTATCCCGGGGCGTGGCTCTGGCTCGCCATCATGGGCGTGCTGATCGCCTGGCGCAGCCTCACCATTTTTCTTTTTCGGCGCGCCGAGCGCCGCCCCGGCGAACAGGGGCCGTGGCGGCGGCAGTTTTTCGCGGGTGCCGTCGCGACCGGGCTCGGCTGGGGCTACGCCGCGTGGGTGTTCTATCCGATCATGGGGGACCTCGAGCTGTCGCTCCTGATCCTCGTGATCGCCGGCATCACGGCAGGCGCCACGCGTTCGCTCGGCCCGGTGCTGCCGGCCTGCCTCACCTTCCAGCTGTTCGCGCTCGGACCGCTGATCGCCCGCGCCCTGCTCGCCGGCCAGCCCGCCCAGACCGTCATGGGCGGCCTCGCGATCTTCTACCTCGTGTTTCTCATGGCGATGGCGCGGAGCTACCACCACAGCCTGAGCAACTCCCTCCGGCTCGGCTTCGAGTCGGCCGCGCTGGCGGAGGAGCTGAAGGAACGCCAGCGCCAGACCGAGGCCTTGAACCGCGAGCTGAGCGACGAGGTCGCCCACCGCCGCCAGGTCGAGTTCGAGCTCCGTGGCGCCAAGGAGCGCGCCGAGGCCGCCAACCACGCCAAGAGCGAGTTCCTCGCCACGATGAGCCACGAGATCCGCACGCCGATGAACGGCATCCTCGGCATGCTCGACCTGCTCAACACCGCGTCGCTGAATTCCGCCCAGCGGGAGCAGGTCGAGACCGCCTCGGGCTCCGCGGATTCGCTCCTGCGCATCCTGAACGACATCCTCGATTTCTCCAAAATCGAAAGCGGCCGCCTCGACTTCGAGTCGATTCCCTTCCGGCCCGCGCTGGTCGCCGAGGACATCGTCGTCCTCATGCGGCCGCGCGCCGCGGCCAAGTCGATCGAGCTCAAGTTCAGCTCCGACGCGCTGTCCCGCAGCCGCGTGCTGGGCGACCCGATGCGCTTCCGGCAAGTGCTGCTGAACCTCGTGGGCAATGCCGTGAAATTTTCCGAACTCGGCGCGGTCGAGCTGGAGCTGGCGGGCCACGACGCCCCCGGTGGGCACATCGGCCTGGTGGTGCGCGTCCGCGACCACGGCATCGGCATGACCGAGTCCACGCGCGCCAGCCTGTTCGAGCCGTTCACCCAGGCGGACGGCTCGATGAGCCGCCAGTACGGCGGCTCCGGCCTCGGCCTCGCGATCTCCCAGAAGCTCGTGCAGGGCATGGGTGGATCCATCAAGGTGCAGAGCGCCCCCGGCCAGGGTTCGATCTTCGAGTTCACCCTTTCCCTGCCGGCGGCGAAGGAGCGCGACACCGCCCTGCCCTTCGCCACGGTCAAGACGCTGCCGCGGCATTTCGACGCGCGCATCCTCGTGGTCGAGGACGACAAGATCAACCAGCGCGTCATCACCCTCATGCTCCAGCGCCTCGGGCTCGAATGCCACGTCGTGCCCGAGGGCCAGGCCGCGCTCAATGCCCTCGAAGCCGGCGTGTGGGACCTCGTGTTCATGGACTGCCAGTTGCCCGGCATCGACGGCCTCGAGACCACCCGCCGCGCGCGCCTCCTGCTCGGCGACCGGAAGCTGCCCATCATCGCCCTCACGGCCAACGCTCGCGCCGAGGACCGTTCCGCCTGCCTCGAGGCCGGCATGGACGATTTCATCGCCAAGCCTGTTCGTTCCGAAGTGCTCCAGGCCTGCCTCGCCCGCTGGCTGCAGCCCGCGCACTGACCCATGTGCCAGCGCTACTCGCTCAAGGACCTCGCGGCCGCGGTCGCGGTTTTTCATGAACAGCTCGCCGAAGCCGCGGAGGATTGGACGCCCCGCTACAACGTCGCGCTTACCCAGCCCATGCCGGTGATCACGCGGCGCGCCGGCCGGGTCGCGCTCGAGCACATGCGCTTTGGCCTGCTGCCGCCCGCCCGCCCGCCGGGCGAACGTCCGCCCGTGCTGGGCAACGCCCGCGCCGAGACGCTGCTGGCCAGGCCGAGCTTCCGCGAGGCGGCCGGGCGCCGGCGCGGCCTCGTTCCCGCCGACGGTTTCTATGAATGGGAAAAGCAGGGCGAGGCGCGTCTGCCGCATTACTTCACGTTGAAGGACCGGCGGCCGTTCTTCTTCGCCGGGCTTTGGGAGCCGGCGCGCGCCGACGCCCCGGCGGCGTTCTGCCTCGTCACCACCACGCCAAACCCGCTGCTCGCCACCATCCACGACCGCATGCCGGTCATGCTCGGCCCCAACAGCGGGCCCGCCTGGCTGGGCGACGAGCCGCTGGCACCCGCGCGGCTGGCCCGGCTTTGCCGGCCGCTGGCGGCGGACCTGATGACCTCGCACCGGGTGGATCCGCGCATGAACAGCGTGCGCCACGAAGCGGCCGACTGTGTGGCACCGATCTGAACGTCCAACGTTCAACATCCAACATTCAACGTCCAAGACATGGCAGTCCCGTCTGTGGAAGTTGGGCGTTGAATGTTGAATGTTCGATGTTGCGGCGGTTTTCCGCCGTGCCCCGGTTTGCGCTTTACGAGACTGGCCGCACCCCCCACAACCTAGGGCTCGTGGCCACACCCCCGAAGCACGACGCCAAAACGATCAGCCAGGCTGTCGACCGCGTTGCTTCCGCCATCGCCCGCCACCACCAGGGCACCGAACGCCTCCTCCTGCTCGGCATCGCCAACGGCGGCATCACCCTCGCCGCCCGGCTGCATGACCGCCTGAAGCGCGCCGGGCTCAAGCCGGGTGTCGGCACCATCGACATCTCGTTCCACCGCGACGACATCGGCCGCAACCCGATCCCCAAGGAATTTTCCCCGACGATCATCCCGCACGACGTCAACGGCGCGACCGTGATCCTCGTCGACGACGTGCTCCATTCCGGCCGCACCGTCAAGGCGGCCCTCGACGAGCTCTTCGACCACGGCCGGCCCGCCAGCGTCGAACTCGCGGTGCTGGTGGATCGCGCCGGCCGGCTCCTGCCCGTCGCCGCCACCTACCCCGGCATCACGCTCGTCGCCGGCGCCGACGAGAAGGTCAAGGTCCGCCTCGACGCCAAGGATCCCGCCAAGGACACCCTGAAAACCGAAACCGCCCGCAAGGTCGCCCTGGCCGGCTGATCCCTTTCACCCTCACTTTCACCTCACCCGTGCCCTGGACCCGCAAACACCTTCTCACGATCGAGGATCTCAAACGCGCCGAGATCGAGCAGGTGCTCGCGACCGCGGCCGCGTTCCGCCGCATCCTCGACCGCAAGGTCAAGAAGGTCCCCGCCCTGCGCGGCAAGACCATCGTCAACCTCTTCCTCGAGCCCAGCACGCGCACCCGCATCTCATTCGAGATGGCGGCCAAGCTGCTCAGCGCCGATGTCATCTCCTTCGACGCCGCCGCCTCGAGCACGACCAAGGGCGAAACGCTCCGCGACACCGCGCAGAACATCCAGGCGCTCAACGCCGACATGATTGTGCTGCGCCACTCGGCCAGCGGCTCGCCGCTCTACCTCAGCAAGGTCCTCGGCATCCCGGTGGTGAACGCCGGCGACGGCGCGCACGAGCACCCGACGCAGGCGCTGCTCGACGTCTTCACGATGCGCGAGAAGCTCGGCGACCTGAAGGGCCGCAAGGTCGTCATCCTCGGCGACATCCTCTTCAGCCGCGTCGCCCGCTCCAACATCCACGCGCTGACCAAACTCGGCGCCAACGTCACGGTCGTCGGCCCGTCCACGCTCGTTCCGCACTGGTTCGAGGCGATGCACGTCAAGGTCTCGCACAACCTGCGCTCCGCGCTCGCCGACGCCGACGTCGTCATGCTCCTCCGCATCCAGCACGAGCGCCAGGGCGCCAGCCACTTCCCGTCGCTCGGCGAGTACACCAGCATGTTCGGCCTCAATTACACCCGCGCCAGCTGGGTGAAGCCCGACGCGCTCATCATGCACCCGGGCCCGATCAACCGCGGCGTCGAGATCGACAGCGACATCGCCGACTCGCCGCGCAGCGTCATCCTCCAGCAGGTCACCAACGGCATCGCGGTGCGCATGGCCGTGCTCTACCTCTGCGCCGGCGGGCAGCCGGAACACGTGACGGCACCCGTCACGTGAGGTAACAAGGCCCAAGGACCAAGGATCAAGAAACTCAACCACCCTGCTCGTCACCCTGGCACTTGTTACTTGTTACCTAATACTTTTCCCATGGCTCCCCTTTGGATCAAGAATGGTCGAATTATCGACCCGGCCTCGAAACGCGATGGCCGCGGCGATGTCTTCATCGCCGACGGCCGGTTCGTGAAATCGCTCTCCGCCGCGCAGAAGAAGTCCGCGCAGGTCATCGACGCCCGGGGCCTCGTGGTGTGCCCGGGCCTCGTCGACATCCACGTCCACTTCCGCGAGCCGGGCCAGACCCACAAGGAAACCATCCTCACCGGCGCGCAGGCCGCCGCGGGCGGCGGCTTCACCACCGTGGTGTGCATGCCCAACACCTCGCCGCCGGCCGACAACGCCGGCACGATCACGCTGATCAGGACCGCCGCGGCCGCCGCGCCGGTCCACGTCTATCCCACGGGTTGCATCACC
>CAYZSN010000192.1:0-10825 GCA_964481095.1 uncultured Oleiharenicola sp.
GGGCGATGATGCAGAAATTCCTCGTGAGCGGCGCGGACGACATGATCAGGCGGGGAGATCCGCGTATTCCGCGAACGATTTGACGGCCCAGGCCCTGTCGGTGCGCTTGGCCAGGCCGGCGAGCACCGCGCCCGGGCCGCACTCGTAGAACTCCGTCGCGCCGGCGGCCGCGGCGTTGCGCATGCAATCTTCCCAGAGGACGGAGGACACGACCTGTTTGACCAGCGCCTCGCGGATTTGTGCGGGGGCGCTGACCGCCCCGCCGGTGGTGTTGGTGAAAACGGTGAACCGCGGCGCCTTGAACTCGACGCCGGCGAGGTACCCGGCGAACGCCGCGCGCGCCGGCTCCATCAGCCGGCTGTGGTAGGCGCCGGCAACGTTGAGCGGGATGACGCGCTTCAGGCCCTTCTCTTTCGCGGCGGCGACGAGCGCCTCGACCTTCGCCTTCTCGCCGGAAACGATGATCTGGCCGGGGGCGTTGAAATTGGCGGCCTGGATGTCGAATTCGCGGCAGACTTCCTCTACCTTGGCGCGCTCCTCGCCGATCACCGCGGCCATGCCGCCGACCGACTGCTCGCAGGCCAGCTGCATCAGGCGGCCGCGCTCGGCCACGACCTTGAGGCCCGTGGAAAAATCAAACACGCCGGCGGCGGCCAGCGCCGTCACCTCGCCCAGGCTCAGGCCCAGCGCGAACTTCGCGTCCGGCAGCCTCCCCTTCTCTTTCAGGGCCGCCAGCACGGCCAGCCCATGGACGTACAACGCCGGCTGGCAGATCTTCGTTTGCGTCAGTTCCGCCTCGGGCCCCTCGAAGCTGAGCTTGGTCAGGCTCCAGCCCAAAGTCCGGTCCGCCTCGTCGTAAAGCGCACGCGCGGCGGCCGAGCCCTCGTACAGGGACTTGCCCATGCCGACCTTCTGGGCGCCCTGACCTGCGAAAAGAAGTGCCAATGCCATAGATGAAAGGGTCGGTTAAACCGGTCCGCCCGCCAAAAACCAAGTCCTAAAATCTTTTCAGCTGCGGGAAGTATTTCTTCTCGTCCACCAGCCCCGGCAAAGGCGCCTTTGGGCGCTCGCGCGCCTCGGGCGCCGGCTCCAGGGGAATGACCGCCGGGCCGCTTTTCGTGGCCTCCGGCGCGGGCAATGGCGCGCCCAGTGCCGGCGTTGAAGCCGCCTCGCCCAGCATTTCTTTCGTCAGGATCGGCGTGTTCAACTCGGCCAGATAAGGATTTGCCTTCTCCGTGGCGGCGGCATCGTGCAGGGCAACCGCCCCGCCGACGGTCGCCGGCCCCGGGCTCCCGTAATCCGACGGCACAATGGGCGCGCCGCCGGCGATCCCGGCGTCCGGTTTCCGGGTGAGCTGGTCGAAAAACTGCCCGCGCGCCGGGGAAGACGCCAGCCAGCCCTGCAGGAAAGGCGCAAAGGGATCCGGTGCGGCCGGGACGGATGATTTCGCCGACGCCGATTTGGTGTCGGTCGTTTTCTTCTGCTCGTCGAAAAGCTTCAGGAGGTATTGCGGATCACTTTGGTCGATTGCCTGGGTGGGGTTTTGATCCCCCGCATCGGTCTTGTTCGCCGGTGTCGCGGTCTTCGACTGCGCATTTTCCTTTTCGAGTTTGTCCACCCCCTCCACCAGCCAGTTCTTGCCGGCGGCGGCCTTCTCCTCCTTCAGCTTCCGCTCCTGTTTCAGTTTATCGGACAACCACGCCTGCGGGCTGTTGGCGTCCCGGAGCTGAAGGTCTATGCCGGTGTTGTCCAGCCTGAGCTTGTCGGTCGTCTGCCCCGCCTTGTTCTTCTGGTCGCTCTGGAGCTGCTGCAGCTCCTGCTTGGTCGCATCGAGCGTCCCGCCCGGGCCCTCGGCCCCGCACGCCACGCCGGCGGCCAGGAGCAGCAGTCCGGCAAGGACGGATGGCCGCGCGCAGTGCATCAGGTTTTGAAGAAAATGCCCTTCAGGTTCATCTCGAGCGCCGGCGGATTGGGCGAGAAGCGCAGGCCGTCGGCCTTGCTGATCTTGCCCTCCTTGATGAGGCGGTAGAGGTCCTTGTTGAAGGATTTCGAGCCGCCGTCGGAACCGGATTCGAGCAGCTGCTGGATCTTGTCGTTGTGTCCGTCGAGGATGAGGTTTCGCACCGTCGCGTCGGCGATGAGGATCTCGTGCGCCGCGAAGCGGCCGCCGCCCTCAAGCGCCGGGATGAGCTTCTGGCAGATGAAACCGCGCAGCGAACCGGCGATCTGGCGGCGCGCCTGGGCGATCTGCTCCGGTGGGAAGAATTCGAAGAGGCGCGTCAGCGACTGGGCGACCGTGGCCGCGTGCATGGTGGAGAACACCAGGTGGCCCGTCTCGGCGGCGGAGATGGCGGTCTCGAACGTCTCCTTGTCGCGCATTTCGCCGATGAGGATGATGTCGGGATTCTGGCGGAGCACGGACTTGATCGCCATTTCGAAGCTCGGGACGTCGAGGCCGATCTCACGCTGCTGGAAGAGCGACTTGTCATCGCTGAAGGTGTATTCGATCGGGTCCTCGATGGAGACAATGTGCTTGTCCATGTTCTGGTTGATCCAGTTCAGCATCGCGGCCATCGTCGAGCTCTTGCCGGAGCCGGTGGCGCCGCAGACGAGGAGGATGCCGTCCTTGGCCTGCGCCATCTTGATCAGCGTCTCGGATTCGATCTTCAGCTCCTCGAAGGTCGGCGGGCGGCTCTTGATGTGGCGGAAGACGATGCTGACGAGGCCGCGCTGGTGGAAGGCGTTCACGCGGAAGCGGCCGATGTCGTCGGCGGCGTAGGCAAAGTCCACCTGCCCGTCCTTGTCCCACTTGTCCTTGAAGATGCGCGGCACCTTTTCGTCCACGAAGGCCTGGGCGTGTTCGGCGCTGATCGGGTCCATTTCCACCGAACGGAGCCGCCCGCCCAGCCGCAGGTAGCCGGGCTTCTCGGACTTGATCACGATGTCGCTGGCCCCGCTTTCAACGGCGAGCTTGAGCAGATCGTTAACAATTTCAGTGTGAAGTGTGATACTCATGGAATTTTATGCGTGAAAGGGTCTTAAAGCTGTGCTTTCCCTACAGCCTCCGCCCTTATCGTTCAAGGTAACTTTCCTATGAATCGCACCCGAGTCTTCACCGGCACCTACACCGCGATCGTCACGCCCTTCCGGCGCGGCGCCGTAGCCTTCGAGGAACTGGGCAAATTCGTGAATTTCCAGATCAAGGGCGGCATCAGCGGGCTGGTTCCCGTCGGCACCACCGGCGAGTCGCCGACCGTGACGCACGAGGAACACCTCGACGTCATCCGCTGCACCATCGACGTCACCCGCGGCCGCGTGCCCGTGATCGCGGGCACCGGCTCCAACTCGACGCACGAGGCCATCGCCATGACCAAGGCCGCCGACGCGGCCGGCGCCGACGGCTTCCTGCTGGTCGCGCCCTACTACAACCGCCCGACGCAGGAGGGGCTGTTCCACCACTTCGCCGCCATCGCGGAGGTCACCGACAAGCCCATCGTCCTCTACTCCATTCCCGGCCGCTGCGGCGTCGAGATCGGCGTCAAGGTCATCGAGCGCCTCCGTGCCAGGTACCCGCACGTCGCCCACATCAAGGAAGCCGGCGGCAGCGTCGACCGCGTCGACCAGATTGTCTCCGCGCTCGGCAAGGACATCACCGTGCTCAGCGGCGACGACAGCCTCACCCTGCCCTTCATGTCCGTCGGCGCCAAGGGCGTCATCAGCGTCGCCAGCAACCTCTACCCGCGCCAGGTAAGCCGGCTCGTCGAGCACGCGCTCGCCGAGGACTACGTGAAGGCCCGCGCGCTGCACCGTCGCCTGTATCCCGCGTTCAAGGCCATTTTCATCGAGTCGAACCCGGCGCCGATCAAGTACGCTCTCGCGCAGGCCGGCATCATCAGCTCCGACGAAGTGCGCCTGCCGCTCAGTCCGCTCACTGCCGAGAGCCGCCAGGTGCTCGGCGCCGTCCTCAAGTCCATCAAGGGCTGATCCCATGCCGCTCCAGATCCTCCTCAACGGCTCGAAGGGACGCATGGGCCAGACCATCGCCGGCCTCGCCGGCGAGATGGACGCCATCATTTCTTCGGCCATCGACGTGGGCGACGACCCGGCGAAGCATCTCGCCGGCTGCGACGTCGTGATCGATTTCAGCTCGCACGCCGCCACCGGCAGGCTGCTCGAGCTCGTCGCCGCCGCGAAGAAGCCGATCGTCATCGGCACCACCGGCCACGGCGCCGATGAGAAGAGGCGCCTGCTCGCGTCGGCCGCCAAGGTCCCGTGCGTGTGGGCCGGCAATTTCTCGGTCGGCGTCAACCTGCTCTTCGCCCTCACCCGCCGCGCGGCGGCCGTGCTTGGTTCGGACTACGACACCGAGGTGATCGAAATGCATCATCGCTTCAAGAAGGACGCGCCCAGCGGCACCGCCGCGCGCCTGCTCGAGATCATCCTCGAGGAGCGCAGGCTCACCGCCAGTGCGCTCAAGCACGGCCGCTCCGGCATCACCGGCGAGCGCCAGCCCACCGAGGTCGGCGTGCACGCGCTGCGCGGCGGCGATGTCGTCGGCGACCACACCGTCCTTTTCGCCGCGCTCGGCGAACGGCTCGAGCTGACGCACAAGGCCAGTGACCGCGGCATCTTTGCCCGGGGTGCCATCCGCGCGGCCCACTGGGTCGTGGGACAGAAGCCCGGCGTGTATGACATGCAGGACGTGCTCGGCCTCAAATGATCACGAGCGTCTCCGGCATCCTGGTTTCAGCCACGCCATTGAGCGCGGTCATCGAGACGGGCGGCCTGGGCTACGAGGTCCACATTCCCGTCACGACCGCCGAGCGCCTGCCTTCACCCGGTTCGGCCGCCAAGCTGCACACGCTGGCCGTCTACCGCGAGGATTCCGCGACGCTCTACGGTTTCGCCACCGAGGAAGAGCGCGATTTCTTCCGCCTGCTCGTGGAGAAGGTCACGGGCGTCGGCCCGAAGATGGCGCTCAGCGTCATGAGCAAGCTCTCCCTCTCCACGCTCAAGGCGGCGATCGCGTCCGGCGATGTCGGCCTGCTCGCAAAGTGCCCGGGCATCGGCAAGAAGACGGCCGAGCGGCTCGTCATCGAATTGCGCGACAAGCTCAACCCCGCCGACCTCGGCACGATCGCGCCCGCGACGGATGCCAAGGTCGCAGCGCCCGCCGGCGACAATCGCGTCAATGACGCGGTGCTGGCCCTGACCGCGCTAGGCTACAGGGCGGCCGAGGCCGACACGGCCGTGCGCCAGGCATGGATCGCGCTCGGGCCGAAGGCCTCGACCGAGGCCCTGATCAAGAAGGCGCTAGGCTGAAGCCACCCAACAAAAAGGCGCCGGAAACCGGTGCCTCGGGGAAAATAAACTGCGCGGAACTTAGCGCTGGAACTGGAAGGCCGTGAACTCGGCCGTCTGCTGGCGCAGCGTGCGCTGCTC
Organism: uncultured Oleiharenicola sp.; assembly: GCA_964481095.1. Classification (GTDB taxonomy): domain Bacteria; phylum Verrucomicrobiota; class Verrucomicrobiia; order Opitutales; family Opitutaceae; genus Lacunisphaera. Next base: position 5,443 of record CAYZSN010000192.1, read on the forward strand.
CGGCGACACCACCGTGCCCGGCTTGGACTCGAACATGTTGTCCTCGAAGAGCGACTGGACGCGCGCCGACTGCCGGCGTTCGCCGGCGGCCATCGCTTCGTCCTGTTCGCGGAGGGCCGCCAGCATGGACGAGTAATCGGGCGTCGGGCCGTTGCGCAGGTTCACCAAGCCGGGCTTCTCCACGGCCTTGGCGGCCGGGACCGGGGCCACGGGGGGCACCGCCGCCACCGCGACGGGCTGCGGCTTGGCGACAGCCGCCGCCGCGGTCGGAACCGCGAGCGGGGCGGCCTGGTTCAAGCGCACCACGGCGAGGGTCAGGCAGGCCGCCGCGGCGAGACCGGCCGCGTAATAGGCCCAGTTCGTGCGGCGACGGCGGCTCTCAAACAATTCGACGGTGGCCGGGCGGCCGGACGGGATGGCCGGCTGGTCCGCGGCGCCGGCGCGGAAGCTTTCATAGACCAGCTTGGTCGCCGAATGGATCTTGCAGTACTGCCGGTAGACGGCCTGCCGTTTCGGGTTCTGCTGGATCTCGGCTTCGAGTTCAGCGGTCTCCGCCGCCGTGATCTGGCGGTCGATGTAGAGATTCAATAGGTCGATGAATCGGTTGTCTTTCATGGCTGGAATTCCTCCCCCAGTTTCTCGCGCAGGCTTTCGCGGGCCCGGGCAATGCGGCTCTTCACGGTGCCAACGCTGATACTGAGAATTTCGGCGATCTCCTCGTACGCGAGGTTCTGGACGTTGCGCAGGATCAGGATCTCGCGGTGCTTTTCGTTCAACTGCTCCATGCATTCGGCCACGCGGCCGACAAATTCCTGGGTGACCGTCGCGTCCTCCGGCGTCTCCTGTTCGGCCGGGATGAGTTCGGCGAGGGTCGTGTCGCCCTCCGCGCCGATCGGGGCGTCGAAGGAAAGCGACCGGTCGCGCTTGCGGCGCCACCAGTACCAGTACCGGTTGCGCGCGAGGTTGGTGGCGATCTGGTAGAGCCACGTCGAGAAGGCGGAGTCCCCGCGGAAATTGACCAGGCCGCGGTGGGCGCGGATGAAGGCGTCCTGGGTGACCTCCTCGGCATCCTGCTTGTTGCGCAGGAGCTGGTTGGTCATCGCATAGATGCGGTCCCAATAGCGGGTTACCAGCTGGTCGAACGCCGTCGCGTCGCCGCCTTTAAAGCGATCAACCAGCGTCCGATCGAAAGCTACTTCTTGGGCCTTGGCGGTCATGTGCTCAGGCTCTTTTTGATCCGGAAATTTGAGGATTGTTCCCACGAAAGCTTTAGGAGGGGGAGCTTGGAACAGCTCGCCGGGCGCGGTCAATGCCGCGCTGCAACGGGTTGTTCACCACAAATAAAACTTGCCATGCCCCGATGGCAAAAAACTATTCCTCCCCTCGGCGGGTCCGGGGCGATAGCTCAATGGTAGAGCAGTTGCCTTTTAAGCAATTGGTTCTGGGTTCGAATCCCAGTCGCCCCACCACCCCACCCGCCGGCGGAAAAACGGGGAACGTATTGGCCCTAAGGCACCTCAGCCAATTGCCTAAACGTAGTTGTGTTTTCTCCCGGACCAGTGAGAGTCCTCCCCCGTATCGCCTTTAGGGCCAATCACCTATCCTCCCGTGTCCGCCGCCACTCCCATCAAACGCATCGTCATTATTGAAGATCACACCGCCATCCGCGAGATGCTGGCGGAGATTCTGCGCGTTGATCCCGCCTACAAGATCGTCGGCGAAAGCGGCGAAGGCCTGCAGGCCTGCCAGCTCTGCCTCGAACTCAAGCCCGACCTCATCGTCCTCGACGCCCGCCTGCCCGGCCTGAGCGGCGTGGATATCCTCCGCCGCATCAGCAAGCAGCTGAAGAACACGCGCGTGCTCGTCTTCTCCGCCTACGAAAGCCCTGCCCTCGTGCGCGAAATGCTCGAGGCCGGCGCGCACGGCTTTGTCGAGAAGACCGCGGGCTTGGGCGAATTCAAGAAGGGCCTCGGCACCATCGCCGAGGGGGGCACGTACTTCGGGCCGGGCGTCGCGGCGCTCCTGCGTACCGTGGTGGCCAACAACAGCTCCAATTCCGGCATCGAGACGCTCACCGACCGCGAGCGCGAGATCCTCAAGCTCGTGGCGGAGAGCCACAGCACCAAGGAAATCGCCCAGAAGCTCGGCATCAGCGTGAAGACCGTCGACAACCACCGCACGAACCTGATGCGGAAACTCGACCTCCACGACGTGGCGAGCCTGACGCGTTACTCGCTCGAAATCGGCCTGATCGACCACCGGACCTGAGTGACGGGCCCGATTTGCGCCCGGCAAAGATTCGTTCTTGCCCGCAACTAGCCGTTCCCCAATAACCTCGCTCATATTTCCCAACCGACAATGAAGCACGTTTCCAAACTCATCGGCACCACGTTTGTCGCCGCCTCCCTTTTGCTCACGGCCTGCTCGAAGAAGCCCGTCCGCAACACGCCCGACACCACGCTGGGCTCGACGACCGGCACCAACACCACGGTCAATCCCGACCAGGTGGCCTTTGACCCGGGCACCGCGCCGCTGCCACAGCGCGAAGCCGGCACGCCCTCGGAGACGAGCGTCGTCGAGCCGATCTACTTCGCCCTCGATCGCGCGGCCGTGGCCGTCCCGGAGCGCCCGAAGCTCGATGCCGCCATCAAATGGCTCGCCGACAATCCCGAGAAGAGCCTCGTCCTCGTCGGCCATTGCGACTGGCGCGGCACGGCGGAATACAACCTCGGCCTCGGCGACCGCCGCGCGAACGCGGTGAAGGTGTTCCTCATTTCCAAGGGGGCTGACGCCAAGCGGCTCGAGACGCTTTCGAAAGGTTCCACCGACGCGAAGCAGAGCGGCACCGAGGCCGACTGGGCCAAGGATCGCCGCGTCGACTTCGTCGAGCTCAAGAAGCAGTAAGCTTCGGACAATTAAAAAGCGAAAGCCGCGGATCATTCCGCGGCTTTTTTGTTTCCCTCCCTTCCGTCATCCTGAGCCGGGCGAAGGACCCAAGGTTTGGCTGTGGGCGGGGTGCCCTCACCCGCGGGGGATGGCGGATGAGGGCATCCGCCCCGCACGTGGATCCTTCGCCCGGCTCAGGATGACGAAACCAAGCTATGGTTTCGCCAGCGTCGCGAGCACGCGCTCCGACAGGTCGGAGCCCTTTTTCATCACGCCGAGATGGAAACTTTCATTGGGCGCATGCAGGTTGTCTTCCGGCAGGAAAAGCCCCGGCATGACCGCATCGATGCCGAGCACCTGCTTCAGATCGGCGATCAGGCCCACGCTGCCGCCTTCGCGCAGGTACAGTGCGGGGCGGCCCCACACTTCGAGCGCGGCCTGGTCCAGCGCACGAAACGCCTTCGCCAGGACCGGCGACTGGTCCTTCGGTGTGTTCGAACGGTCGGGCGGAATCACCACGTACGGCATCGCATCGTGCTGGTCCCTGACGGTGAGCGTCACGCCCTTCGGGCAGCGCGCCTTGATCGTGTCGATGATGATGCCCTTCACGTTGTGCGGCGTCTGGTTGGGCACCAGGCGGCAGGTGATCTTCACCCGCGCCTTGCTCGGAATCACCGTCTTCGTCCCCTCGCCCTGGTAGCCGCCGCCAAAGCCGTTGAACTCGAGCGTCGGCAGGAAACGGATCGCCTCGAACGGCGTGTAGCCCGGCGGCGTATGGAATTCCCTGATCCCGAGAAACGCGGCGAACTCCTCCTGCTTCAGGCCCAGCTTCGCCAGCTGCTCGCGCTCCCACGGCTGCGGCTCGACCACCTTGTCGTAGAAACCGGGGATGTTCACCCGTCCGTCCGGCGTGTGCAGCGACGCGCACAGCTCAGCCAGCGCCTGCAGCGGGTTCATCAGCACGCCGCCGTACATGCCCGAGTGCAGGTCGGTCTGCGGCCCGGTGATCTCCACCTCGAGCGCGACCATGCCGCGCAGGCCGACGGTCACGACGAGCTGGTCGGGGTTCGGGATGCCGGTGTCCGAGAGGAACACGAAGTCGCCGCGCAGCTTCTCCTTGTTGGCCGCGAGGAAGCTTTTGAAATTCTTGCTGCCGATCTCCTCCTCGCCCTCGACCATGAACGTGATCCGCAGCGGCAGGTTCGGGTTCTTCTCCAGCAGCCGGCCGACCGCGGCGAGGTGCGCCATCAGCGGCCCCTTGTTGTCCGCCGTGCCGCGCCCGTAGATGCGTTCGCCCTTGATCACGGGCTCGAAGGGCTTCGTGGTCCACTTGTCGAGCGGGTCCGGCGGCTGGACGTCGTAGTGCCCGTAGATGATCACGTGCGGCCAGGCGGGATTGTCGCCGTGCTTGGCGAGAATTACGGGGTGCAGCGCGGTCGGCACCACCTCGACCTGGAAGCCGATTTCCCTGAGCAGCCCGCTCACGAAATCGCGCGCGCCGTTCATGCCGGCCTGGAATTGCGGGTCGGCCGACACGCTGGCGTGCCGCACGTACTCCTTCAGCTTTTCAACGGGATCGAACATGCCGCACGTTGCACCATGTCACGGGCCTGCGCTAGCCCGAAGTGTCATAAGCCCGCCTCACTCGCCGTACCGCTTCCGCGCCGCCTCGTACAGCGGCAGCACTTGCGGCATGGCGCGCTGCAGGTCGGCGATGCGATCGGCATGCGTCGGGTGCGTGGACAGCCACTTCAGGGTCGTCGCACCGTCCTTGGTCCTGGCCATCTTCTGCCAGAAAGTGATCGCCGCGCGCGGGTCGTAGCCCGCCTTGGCGGCATAGCGGATGCCGATGTAGTCCGCCTCGCTCTCGTGCGCGCGGGAGAAGGCCAGCGTCGCCCCGGCGGCCGCGACGCCGTAGCCGATGCGCCACAGGTCCTGGTTGCGGGTGTTGTTGCTGGCGAGCCCCACCCCGACGCCGATCAGCCCCGTCACGATGCCCTGCGACATGCGCTCGGCGCCGTGGCGTGCGGTCACGTGGCCGATTTCGTGGCCCATCACGACGGCCAGCTCGGCGTCGCTGTCGGCCAGGTCGAGCAGGCCGCTGTACACGCCCACCTTCCCGCCGGGCAGCGCGAAGGCGTTCACGGTCTTCGGGTCCTCGAACACCACGAATTCCCATTTCGCGGTGGGCAGGTCCGAGCCCACCGCCTCGGCGATGCGCCGGCCGACGCGCTCCACGCGCGCGATGTCGTCGACGTTGGTGGAAATCTTCTCCTTCGCCTTCGTTTCCGCAAAGGCGGTCGCGCCCATCTGCGCCTCCTCGCCGGGCGAGATGAGGATCATCGAGCTGCGGCCGGTCTCCGGCACGGTGTAGCAGGCGGCGAGCGCCAGGACGACCGGCACCGCGATCCAGCGGAGAGACTTCTTCATGCCGTTGAGCATAGGGGGTTCGTCCATGCGGCCAAGGGAAAGTTCGGAGAAATAGCCTGTCTGTGGG
>CAYZSN010000193.1:0-23434 GCA_964481095.1 uncultured Oleiharenicola sp.
GGAGCCGGTGGCGATGACGATGTTCTTCGCCGTGACCTCGGTCAGGCCCTTCTCACCCCTGATGGCCACCGTCGTGGCAGAGGTGAAGGAGGCCTCGCCCGTGAGGACGGCGACCTTGCGCGCCTTGGCCAGCAGCGTGAGGCCGCCGGTGTTCCTGGCCACGACCTCATCCTTGCGCTTGAGCAGCTGGGCGACGTCGAGGTCCACGGAACCGATTTTGATGCCGTGCACCGCGGCGTGCGCCTTGGCAAAGGCGAAGTGCTCCGAGGAGTGGAGCAGCGCCTTGCTGGGAATGCAGCCGACATTGAGGCAGGTGCCGCCGAGGGTGGCGCGCTTTTCAACGAGCGCGACCTTGAGGCCGAGCTGCGCGGCGCGGAACGCGCACACGTAGCCGCCGGGGCCGGCGCCGATGACGAGGAGATCGTAGGAATCCATGACGGTTGAAAGTTGAATGGTGAAGGTCGAAAGCCGGTGAGTTGGTCGGTCTTTCAACCTTCAACTTTCAGCCTTCAACTCCAGTGGCATCGTCAGATGCCAATGGCCAGGCGGGCCGGATCCTCGATGAGCTGCTTGACCTTCACGAGGAAGGTGACGGCCTGCTTGCCGTCCACGAGGCGGTGGTCGTAACTCAGCGCGAGATACATCATCGGGCGGATGACGACCTGGCCGTTGAGCGCGACCGGGCGGTCGTTGATGGCGTGGAGGCCGAGGATGGCGCTCTGCGGGGCGTTGAGGATCGGCGTCGAGAGCATCGAGCCGAAGATGCCGCCGTTGGTGATGGTGAAGACTCCGCCCTCGAGGTCGGTCAGCGTGATCTTGCCGTCGCGCGCGCGCTTCGCGGCGTCGGCGATCGCCTTTTCGATGTCGGCCATGCCGAGCACATCGCAATTGCGGATGACCGGGACCATGAGGCCCTTCTCGGTGGAGACGGCCATGCCGATGTCGTAGTAATTGTTCTGGATGATCTCGTCGCCATCGATCTGCGCGTTGATCGCGGGGACGTCCTTCAGCGCCTGGACGACGGCCTTGGTGAAGAAGGACATGAAGCCGAGCTTCACGCCATTCCTCTTCACAAAGTCGTCCTGATATTTGGTGCGCAGGGCCATGACGGCGGACATGTCGACCTCGTTGAAGGTCGTGAGCATGGCGGCCTCGTGCTGGGCGGAAACGAGGCGCGACGCGATCGTCTGCCGGAGCTTGGTCATCTTGACGCGGGTCTGGCGCGCGCCGGCAGCAACCGGGGCGACGGCAGGGGCCGGAGCCGGGGCGGGCGAGGGGGGCGGAACAGCCGGCGCGGGGAAAGGAGCCTTCGTCGAGGAAGCGGCGAGCATGTCGCCTTTGGTGACGCGGCCGCCCTTGCCGGTGCCGGTGACCGTGGCGGGATCGATGCCGGTCTCCTCGGCGATGCGGCGGACGGCGGGAGACTGGCCCTCCTTCGCCAAGGCTTCGGCGGGTGCTGCCGCAGGAGCGGCAGCAGCGGGTGCGCTGGCCGTTGCGGTCTCATCGATCGTCGCGACGACCTGGCCGATCTTCACCTCGGCGCCCGCGGCAACCTTGAACGTGATCTTGCCGGCGGCTTCCGCGGTGCCTTCCGACGTGATCTTGTCGGTCTCCAGCTCGAAGAGCGGCTGGTCCTTTTTCACGAGGTCACCGTCCTTGACGTGCCACTTGGCGAGCACGCCGGAGGTGATGGATTCGCCCATGGGGGGAATTTTGACTTCGATGGCCATGGAAATGGAGTCTGCGATTAAGGGTCTAGGCTCTGGGGCGATCAGAGCGTGAAGGCGTTGCGGAGGAAGGTGGCGAGCTGCATGCGGTGCAGCGCGAGCAGGCCCACGGCGGGCGACGCGGCGGCCTCGCGGCCGGCGTAGACCGGCTTGCGCCCGAAGATTTCCTCGAGCTGCGGGGCGATGAAGCTCCACGCGCCCATGTTCTGCGGCTCCTCCTGGCACCAGATCAGGCGGGCGTCGCGGCTGTAGGCGTCGGCGATCTCGGACAGGCGGTCGCGGTGCAGCGGGTAGAGCTGCTCGACGCGGAGAATCGCGGTGTTGGCGAGCTTGTTCTTTTCGCGGTGGTCGATGAGGTCGTAGTAGACCTTGCCCGAGCAGAGGATGAGGCGGTCGGTCTTCTTCGAGCCGGACGGGTCGTCAATGATTTCCTGGAACGAACCCGTGGTGAAATCGGCGAGCTGCGAGACCGCGCCCGGGTGGCGCAGGAGCGACTTCGGCGACATGATCACGAGCGGCTTCTTGAAGTCGCGCTTCATCTGGCGGCGCAACGCGTGGAAGAGCTGGGCCGGCGTCGTGAGGTTGGCGACCTGGATGTTGTTCTCGGCGCAGGCCTGCAGGAAGCGCTCGAGGCGGGCCGAGGAATGCTCCGGGCCCTGGCCTTCGTAGCCGTGGGGCAGGAGGAGCGTGATGCCGGTGCTGCGCTGCCACTTCGATTCGCCGCTGGCGATGAACTGGTCGATGACGACCTGGGCGCCGTTGGCGAAGTCGCCGAACTGGGCCTCCCAGATGCAGAGCATGTCGGGATAGTCGAGCGAGTAGCCGTAGTCGAAGCCGAGCACGGCCGCCTCGGAGAGGAGGGAGTTGTAGACGCAGAACTTCGCCTGCTTGCCCGGGGCGATGGCGTTCAGCGGCGTGTACTTCGCGCCGGTGTCGGTGTCGTTGAAGACCGCATGGCGGTGCGTGAACGTGCCGCGCTCGCAATCCTGGCCGCTCAGGCGGACCGGCCAGCCCTCGAGCAGCAGCGTGCCGAAGGCGAGGGCCTCGCCCATGCCCCAGTCGTAGGGGCCGCCGTTCTTGTGGGCCTCGGCGCGGCCCTCAACGAAGCGCTTGATTTTGGAATGGATCTTGAAGTCGGCGGGAACGGTGGTGAGCGCGGCCACCACCCGGTCGACCGTGGCGGCGTCGACGGCGGTCGTGACGGGCGTATGCTTGAACGGCGGCTGGAAGACGGCGGTCGAACCCTTGAACGGGGCGGCGGAGTTGTCGCCGTTCGCCGCGGCGGCGGCCTTGCGCGTCTCGGCCTTGCTCGCCTCGCGGGTCTTGGCCTTGGTCAGGTTCTCCTCGAGCGACGCGGAATACTCGGTCTTGATCGCCTCGCCCTCGGCATCGGTGATGGAGCCGGCCTCGACAAGCTGGCGGGTGTAGATCGCGGACACCAGCTTGTGCGCGGCGATCTTGCGGTAGAGCATCGGCTGCGTGAAGGACGGCTCGTCGGTCTCGTTGTGGCCATGCTTGCGGTAGCAGTACATGTCGATGAACACGTCGCGCTTGAACTGCACGCGGAAGTCGACGGCGAGCTGCGCGATCATGCACACCGCCTCGGGGTCGTCGCCGTTCACGTGGAAGATCGGCGCCTCGATCATCTTGGCGATGTCGGTGCAGTAGCGCGTCGAGCGCGAATCGGTCGGGTCGGTGGTGAAGCCGATCTGGTTGTTGATGACGAAGTGCACCGTGCCGCCCGTGCGGTAACCGGGAAGCTGCGAGAAATTGAGCGTTTCGGCGACGATGCCCTGGCCGGCGACGGCGGCGTCGCCGTGGATGAGCAGCGGCATGACCTTGCGGCGGTCCTTGGCGTCGCCGCGGATGCGCTGGCGGGCGCGGGCCTTGCCTTCGACGACGGGGTTGACGATCTCGAGGTGGGAGGGATTCGCGGCGAGGCGGACCTCGACCTTCTTTCCGGAGGTGGTCGTGAGGATGGACTCGTAGCCGAGGTGGTACTTCACGTCGCCGTCGCCGGCGACCGTGTCGGGGATGTAGTTTTCCGAGAACTGCTCGAAGAGCTGGTCGAAGGATTTGCGCATCACGCTGCAGAGCACGTTGAGGCGGCCGCGGTGGGCCATGCCCATGACGATCTCCTCAATGCCGGCACCCGGGCAGTGGTCGATCACGGCGTCGAGCGCCGCGATGATGGTCTCGCCCCCCTCGAGGGAGAAGCGTTTCTGCCCGACGTATTTCGTGTGGAGGAATTTTTCGAAGAGCTCGGCCTTGTGGACGCGGCGGAGGATGCGGACCTTTTGCGGCTTGGTGAACTTTGGCTGGAGCTTGGAGTCCTCGATGCGCTCCTGCAGCCAGCGACGGCAGTCGGTGTCCTGGATGTGCGCGTATTCGACGCCCACGTGGCCGCAATACGTCTGCTTGAGCGCGGCAACGATGTCGCGAAGCTTCATCTGGCCGCCCCCGAGGTACGTGCCGGTGTCGAACGCCGTGTCGAGGTCGGCTTCGCTGAGGGCAAACTGGCCCAACTCGAGCTTGGGCTGGACGGGCGGGGGGCCGCTGAGCGGATCGAGCTCGGCCTGGGTGTGGCCGATGGCGCGGTAGGCGTTGATGAGATAATGGACGTGCGCCTGCTTGAGGCTGTCGACTATGTTGGCCGAGCCTGCGGCGGCCACGGCCGGCGCGGTGGTCAGCTGTCCGCCCCCGAGCGTGAAGCCCTGGAAAAAAGCGCGCCACGTCGGGTCGACGGAGTCGGGGTTGTCCAGCCAGCGCTGGTGGTATTCTTCGATGAGGGTCGCGTTGGCCCTTTCGGAAACGGAAACGGGATTCATGAAATACGGAATGGGAAAAGGAGGATCGCAGCTTGCCAATCGCGGGGAGCGACTAAACTGCGGGAGGTGAATAGGAGCATCAGCCCCAACTTTCGACAAGTGGATTCAAGGCGGCGGCTGGCGCGAGACCGATGGATTGAAAATACTTAAGCATTTGGGTAAGATAGTTTAATAGAGGACGTATTCCATGCCCGACGACAAAATCAAAGCCGCCCTTATCCGGTTCAACGGCGCGATAAAGAACTCTGATGGTCCCGCGCTTTCCAGCGCGCTCAGTGAAGTTGAATCGCTGCTCGCGACGCACCGGGCCGAATTGCATCCGCAGCTCGTCCATTTTCTCGAAGGCCGCAGTTACGCCAAGGCTCTGGCCTGGCTGGGCGCCGGCGACGAGCTGGCCGCCAAACCGGCTTCACCTCCGGGCGGCTGCAGTGGAGGCCGGTCATGAGTGGGCCGGATAAAGTTTCCACGAATGGCGGCGAATCGCTGGCGCAAAATCCGTTTGGCGCATTGAGTGGCGCAGTGCTCCCGGTCGGTTCCATACCCGTGCCATCTTCGAACAAAGCGGCTCCGCCCAAAAATCGCGGACGCGTGGACATCAAGCGCACGACCGCGGGACGCGGCGGCAAAACCGTGACGCTCGTCACCGGTTTCGTTGGCATTGGGTTGCCTGAGAAAGAGCAGCTCGCGAAGAAAATGCGCAATGCCTGCGGGTGCGGCGGCACGGTCAAGGACGGTGAGATCGAAATCCAGGGGGACCAGCGCGAAAAGATTGCGCAGATCCTGGCGGACGCCGGGTTTCGCCCGGTCTTCGCCGGTGGCTAAGGCTGCCGATCCTCGGCGCCCGTCCTCAGCAACAGGCGGGCATATTCCAGGTGGGCCCTGGCGGCGAAGGCGTGGCCGGCGAGTTCGTGTTTCTTCGCCAGGTCGAAATGCATGAAGGCATAGGGCGGCATGGACGGATTGCGTCCGCTGCCAGTGAGCGAGGTGCGGGTTTCTTCGATGAAGGTGGCCGTGGCCAACAGCTCCGGATGAGCCCCAAAGCGGGCAAAGCCTTCGCGCAAGCGGCGCTGGCTCCCGGCATAGTCGGCCGACATGAAAGCGTACATCGCCGGCCGGGCGAAACCCAGGCGCACATCAGGGTGCGCGGCCATCAGGATATCGATGCGGGCCTGGAGCGTGGCCGTGTTTTGCCAGACCGCGAGGGCCCGGCGATAGGCGGGCAACATCGCGGCCGTCGCGAAGGCCAGGCCGGCGATGATTGCCAGGCGGGTCGAGCGTGCGCTGGCGCGCACGATGAGGCTGGCAAAGCCGACGGCGACGACGCTGAGCAGCATGAACGCATAGCGGTCATTGGCCGTCTGGCCGCGATCGAGCAGCCCGATGAACGGGAGAACGGCGGCGAACAAGAGCAACAGGAAGAGCAGGGCGGCCTGCCGCGTGCGTGTGTTGGCGAGAAATACGATGGCGGCGATGGCCAGGAGGAGAGGGACCAAAATCTTTTGGGCCAATGGCGCAGCACCGAGGTCGCCATAGTAAGGCGAGGTTGATCCCGGCCAGACCGTCTGGGTGAGCATGTGACCGAGCATCAGCGCGGAGCGGCCCAGGCGCTCGCCGAAGGTGTAGTGCTGCAGATCGTCCAGCGCGGAGAAAGTCCGCGACGTGGCGGCGGCCAGCACGTTGATGCCACCCACGACGAGGGCGATGAACAGCCACCAGGCGTGACGGCGGGCGGAAGCCAGCAGGGTCGCGCGCCAGCTTCCGGTTGTTTGGGCGCCGGCTGCGAGAATCAGGAGCAGCGGCAGCCCGATGCACGCCGGATACAGGAGCAGCGACAGGAGGAAGAGCACGCGACCGAGCCACTCGAAACCGCGGCGGGGAGCGGCGCGATTCACCGGGAACGCCGCGAGCACGGCCAGCGAGGCCAGGAACATGCTGCCTTGGTACACCAAACCGGAAGCCCAGCCGACGGTTTCGGCGCGCAAGGGATGGACCGAGAAAAGCGCGGCCACGAGCGCCGCGCACAAATCTTCCCAGCCGGTCTTGATCGCGCCCTCGCCGGATCGTGGGATAAACCTGCGGATGATCAGCATGAGGGTGACCGCATTGCCCGCGGCCAGCAGCCAGCTCGCGACGTGATAGATCACCGGGTTCAATCCGCCGGCGCGGAAAAGCCCGTCGAACATCAGCCAGCCAAGCGGCATGTAGCGACGGTTGTAGGTGGCGTCCGTCCAGGCCCATTTGAACGTATCGACGGTGCCGCCGGTCAGGTGCGGATTCAGGACGACGTTGATGTCGTCATCGAAATAGACCCAGTCGTGGTCCAGCACCCCGCGGTTGGCGAAAAACTGCAGGGCGCACAGCAGGCCGGCCAGCGCCAGCAGGCCCAGCGCCTTTCCCCGCGCCGAGGCTTGGTCGTTGAGGCCGCTTCCCATGGAGAGGGTGTGGCGGCTTTGCGGTCAGGCGGCAAGGCCGGCGGCGAGCGCCAGCGCGCCCTTGGCGCGGTTCAAAATGTACAGGTGATAGCCGGGTGCACCGTGGGCGAGAAGGTCGCGAATCTGGGTCAGGGCCCATTCGATCCCGAGCGTTTCGACGATTTCGGGCGTGTCGCCCGCCGCCTCGAGCCGTTTGGTCAGTTTCCCGGGCAGCGAGGCACCGCACATTTCCGTGAAACGGCGGATCTGCTTGAGCGAAAGCACGGGCATGATCCCGGGCACGATCGGCACCCGGATGCCGCGGGCGCGGCACTGCTCGACGAAGCGGTAATAGACGGCGTTGTCGAAAAACAGCTGCGTCGTGATGAAAGCCGCGCCGGCGTCCACCTTGCGCTTGAGGTTGTCGAGGTCCGCCTCGAGCGAGGGCGCCTCGGGATGCTTCTCCGGGTAGCCGCCGACCCCGAGCGAAAAATCGGGATGCCGGGCCCGGAGGAGCGCGGTGAGGTCGCTGGCGTAACGCAGGCCGTCGACCGCGGGGACGAACGTGGCCTGGTCCTTGGGCGGATCGCCGCGGAGCGCCATGATGTTGCGGTAGCCGGCGGCGTGCAGCTGGTCGGCGATGTCGTTCAACTCGAAGCGCGAATGGCCCACGCACGTGAGGTGGGGCATGACCGTGAAGCCGATCTCTTCGCGCAGCAGGCGGCTGACCTGCGCCGTGCGTTCGCGCGTGCTGCCGCCGGCGCCATACGTGACCGACACAAAGTCAGGGGAAATTTTCTTCAGGAGGAGCGCCGTTTCGCGCAAGGCCGCCACACCGGTTTCATCCTTTGGCGGGAAAAATTCGAGCGAGCGCAACGGATGGCGTTGGGCAAACAGCTCGGCAATGGCGCGATCAGGTGGCATTAAATAATCAATACATACGCATCCGATGATACGTAAAGTATAAACTATTTCATATTGATATGTAATGTCTTACGCGGGCGCTTTTTCGCGTTCTTTCTCGGTTTTGAGCCGCAACTGCCCGCAGGCTGCGGCGATGTCATGGCCCTTCTCGCGCCGCAGGGTGACCGAAATGCCGGCAGCATTGAGGATCCCGGCAAACCTTTCCTGCCGCGTGAGGCTGGGTCGCTTCCACGGCAAACCCTCCACGGTGTTGTAGGGAATGAGGTTTACGTGGGCGTGCAGATCCCGGGCGATGTCACGGAGTTTCTCCGCCTGTTCGAGCGAATCGTTGATGCCGTCGATCAGGATGAACTCCAGGGTGACCATGCGGCCGTGCGCTTCCGAGAACTCCTTTACGGCGGGCAGCAGTTCCTTCAGCGGCCAGCGTTTGTTGACGGGCATGATTTGCTCGCGGACCTCGTCGGTCGCGCCATGCAGGCTGATCGCCAGCCGGATCCCGAGCGGCTCGGTCGCGAGCTGCCGGATCTTCGGCACCAGGCCGGAGGTGGAGAGCGTGATGCGGCGGGCGCCGAAGCCGAGGCCCCACTCGGCGTTGAGGATGGTGAGGGCGCGCAAGGTGGCGTCGTAATTGTGCAGCGGCTCGCCCATGCCCATGACGACGAGGTTGTCGAAGGGCACGATTTCGGCCCGCGCGCGGGCGGTGCGGCTGTCCTCCTGCCGGCAGACCTGGATGAACTGATGCACGATCTCGCCGGCCGACAGGTGGCGCTTCAGCCCTTCGAGGCCGGAGGCGCAAAATTTGCAGCTCATGGCGCAGCCGACCTGCGTGGAAATGCAGATGGTCTTGCGGGAGTTTTCCTGGCCGACGCCGAGCTGCGGCGCGCGGATGATCACGGTCTCGATGAGCGAGCGGTCATGCAGCTCGAGGAGGAGCTTGTCGGTGACATCCTCCGACTGCTTGGTGAGCACGAAGGAGGTGGGCGCGAGCTCGAAGGTTTCCGCCAGCCAGGTGCGCAGCGGCCGCGAGAGGTTGGTCATTTCCTCCCATGCGGACACCCGCTTCTTGTACAGCCAGTCGAGGATTTGCCGGGCGCGAAAACCCGGATGGCCGTGTTCCTCCAGCAACGCGGTGAGCGTTCCGAGGGTTTCGCCGTAGATGGTCGGCTTGGCGGGTTTCACGGGCATGGCGGGCAAAATGACTTGGACAGGATTGGTACCTTGGCGCAGAGTTCAAGTAGAGCATGAATCTCATCCACCGGCACATATTTGTGAACGTCCTGCTGACGTGTGCCGCCGCGATCGGGTTGTTCTGCTTTGTGCTCATGATCGGCAACGCGTTGAAGGACCTGCTGCCGTTCGTGCTGTCGGGGCAGATGGGCCTCGACACGTTTTTCCGGCTGATCTGGCTGATGATCCCGTTCGTCGCCTACTACGCGCTGCCGCCCGGCATGCTGACCGGCATCCTGCTCGTGCTGGGCCGGATGTCCTCGGACCGGGAAGTCACGGCGCTGCGGTCCTCCGGCGTCAGCGTCGCCTGGCTGTCGGCGCCGATCGTTTTTCTCGGGCTGGCCGGCGTGGCCGCCGCGCTGCTGGTGAATTTCCAACTCATGCCGGTCACGCGGCTGGCCTACCAGCGCGAGAAGGAGGAGGTCATCCGGCAAAGCCCCATGAGTTTCATCGTGCCGAAAACCTTCATCCGCGACTTTCCGGGCGTCGTCATCTACGTCGGCGAAAAGCACGGCAACCAGCTCAAGGATTTCTGGCTGTGGGAACTCGACGCCAAGAACCGGGTGAAGCGCTTTGTCCGCGCCGACGGCGGCCGGCTCGATTACGACGCCCCGAACAACAAGCTGGTGCTGACACTGGACCACACCCAGGGCGAACTGCGCAACGAGAAGGATCCGGAGGATTTCGTGCAGAAGCCGGCCACGCCGGCCATGGAGCAGGCCACGTTTGATTTGCCGCTGAGCAAGCTCACGGGCGAGCGGGTCGTGCAGAAAAAGCTGAAGTGGTTCACGTTCCCGCAGCTCATGGCCGAGTGGGCGCGCCTGAGCCGGCCCGACCCGGCGGTGCCGAAGGCCGACCAGGCCAGGCAGCTCATGCGGGTGCAGATCACGATCCAGGAAAAGTTCGCCACGGCCTTTTCGGTCCTCTCCTTCGTGCTCGTGGGCGTTCCCCTCGGAATCAAGGTCTCGCGCAAGGAAACCTCGGCCAACCTCGGGCTCGGCCTGATCCTGGCGTTGGGCTACTACTTTGCCAGCGTCATGGCCGGCCTGTTCGACAACTACCCGGCCCTGCGTCCCGACCTCATCGTCTGGCTGCCGAACATCGTGTTCCAAGGGCTCGGGTTGTGGCTTTTTTACAAGATCGATCGCGCCTGACGGGCTGCCGGCCCGTCCCGTAACTCGCCGCCGCCGCCGCCGTCTCATCCCATGTGTTCAACTACAGACACACATCATGGTTGATGAACCGTTCGATTTTGCCGGTTGTCTCCAACGCGTCCGGACACGCGACCAGGCGGCGGCCCGGCAGCTCGTCGAGCAGCTCTACCCGCAGGTCATCCGCATTGTGCGCTCCCATCTCCCGCGGCGCATGGCCGAGGAAGATCTCGCCCAGGAAATTTTTCTGAAAATGTTCACGCGACTCGAACAGTACCAAGGCGCCGTGCCTTTCCCGCATTGGGTTTCCCGCATCGCGGTCACGACCTGCATCGACCAGCTGCGGGCGCAGAAGCGCCGTCCGGAATTCCGCTGGGCGGATCTGCCGGAGGAGCAGGCCGAGGTGCTCGACCAGGTGCTGAGCGATGACCGCGACGTGCGGCCCGGCGAGGCGCTCGCGGCGCGCGAACTTGTCAACAAACTCCTCGACCAGCTGAAGCCCGACGATCAGCTCGTCATCCGGCTGCTCGACTTGGAACAGAAGAGCCTCGCGGAAATAAGTTCACTTACCGGTTGGAACCAGACGCTTGTAAAAGTTCGCGCGTTTCGGGCCCGTCGGAAATTGCAAAAGCTTTTTCAAGAACTACAACACCAGGAAAAGTCATGAACCGATTCGAATACCAATGGCAGAAGCTGGTCGCCGCGGCCAGGCAGGCCCCGGACGATCGTGATATCACCGCGCCTTTTGGATTCGCCGGCCGCATGGCCGCGCAGGCGGCAGGCAGCCGGGTTGCCGCCCCGTGGGCGGCGTTGGAACGCTTCGCCTTGCGCGGATTCCTGGCGGCGGCGGCATGTTGTGTCGCGGCGGTGGCCTTCAATGTCCTCAACCGGCCCGGAGAGAGCGCCATCGACGTGCTTGAGGACACCGTGAACAGCGCCGCCGAGCTGTCCTGATGAACAAACCGTGGAAGTTGATCGTGCTCCTGGTGGGAATTTTTCTCGCCGGGGGTGTCACCGGGACCCTGGTCACCATGCGGATTTTCCGGCAGACGGTCGGCGCCAACCGGCAGCCACCCTCCGCCGAGCTCTGGACCACGCTGCACCTCAAGCGCATCGCGAATGAAGTCGGCCTGCAACCCGGGCAACTGGAGCAGATCAAGCCGATCATCAGCCGGCGGATGGCCGAACAGTTCCAGATGCGCAGCCAGTTCCTCGACAACAACCATGCGGCGCGTGAACTCATGGAACGGGAAGTGGCCGAGAAGCTGACGCCCGAGCAGCGCCTCAAGTACGACGCGCTGAACCGCGAGTTCCACGAACGGTCGCGGCGTCTGGAGCGGGGCGAACGGGGGCCGGAACGCGGCCGCGACCGTTGAGGCGCCCCGAAGGATCGCCGGGGATTTTGTTTGAAAGGGGAGGGGCGCGGCGTACGGTCCGCCTTGGCCAGGCGCCATGCATGAGCAGGCGCGTGAACCCCGCCAGGGCCGGAAGGCAGCAACGGTGACGACGTTCTCTTAGTGCCGTGGATTGCCTGGCCACTTAATTTTCACGCGGAACCGGCGCGGGTTGGAAGATGAGGGTTGAAAGTTGAAAGCGACGCATTGAGCTAGGGCCGCGACTTCCCGCTGGCGCTCATTCCACTTTCACCCTTCAACGTTCACTCCGTGTCCAGCGCTTACCAAGTCATCGCCCGCAAATGGCGGCCCCAAACCTTCGGCGACGTGGTGGGCCAGGATCACGTGGTCCGCACGCTCAAGAACGCCATCGCCCGCAACCGCATCGCCCACGCCTACCTGTTTGTCGGACCGCGCGGCACCGGCAAGACGAGCACCGCGCGCATCTTCGCCAAGGCGCTCAACGCCACCGGGGGCCCCAACGCCGATTTTGACCCGGCCGACCCGATTGCCGTCTCGATCGCCGAGGGCCGCTGCCTCGATGTCATCGAGTTCGACGCCGCCTCCAACACGCAGGTCGACAAGATCCGCGAATTCATCATCGATACCGTCGCCTATGCGCCGGCGCAGGGCCGCTTCAAGGTCTACATCATCGACGAGGTCCACATGCTATCGGCGGGTTCGTTCAACGCGCTGCTGAAGACGCTCGAGGAGCCTCCGCCGCACGTGAAGTTCATCTTCGCGACGACGGACCCGCAGAAGATGCCGGCGACCGTGATTTCCCGCTGCCAGCGCTTCGACCTGAAGCCGATCCCGCCCGAGCTGATCGTGCAGCGGCTCAAGAAGATTGCCACGAGCGAGAAGATCAAGGCGAGCGACGCGGCGCTGGCCAGCATTGCCCGCATGGCGGATGGCGGCATGCGCGACGCGCAGTCGATCTTCGACCAGATGATTTCGTTCTGCGGCACGGAAATCGGCGAGGCCGACGTGCTCGATGTCTACGGGCTGGTGTCCGCGGCGAAGATCGCCGAGCTCGGCGCGGCACTCGGGGCCGGCGACCACAAAAAGATCGTCGGCATCGTCGACGACTGCGACGAGAACGGCCGCGACCTTTACCGCCTGCTCGTCGATTTGCAGGCGCATTTGCGCACGGTCCTGCTCGATTCGATCGCGAAGGGCGGCACGAGCGAGCAGCTCGGTTCCCCGATGACGACCGAACAGCTGACGCGCCTGCTCGACAGCCTGCGCGAGGGCGAGATCGGAGTGAAGCACGGCCTCTCGGAGCGGATCAATTTCGAGGTCGCCCTCCTCAAGGCGGTGGACGCGAGCCGCTCGCGGGCCATCGACAGCCTGATCAAGGAAATCGCGACTTTGGCCGACGGCTCAAAAAAAAACGACTGACGAAGCCGGCTGAAGCCGGCGCCGGGCAGGGAACAGCGAACAAGGAACTGGAAGAAGCGCCCGCGGCCATTGTGGCGGAAGCCGCCCCGCCCGAGGCGCCGGTCGGGCCTTCGGCGGAAGAAGAAGCGGCCTTCCTCGCCCAGGAGCGCGAAAGCGGATCCGTCATTGCCGCGCCCGCGCGTCCGGCCGCCGCCGAACCGCAGGGCGACTTGCCGCCCATGGAGGATCTCGTGAAACGCATCCCGATGCCGACGCGCGACCTGATCGAGGAACTTTTCCGGGCGAGATTCGTGACGGTGAAACGCCTGCCGCAGTCCGCCCTCAAGTAACCGGATGCGTCGGCCACGTGTCGCCGATGGGGGTGAGTCCGTCGAGCTGGCGGAGGTAGAGGTAGGTTTGCGCGGATCCGGCGGTGGCATTGGGCGCGAGGAGCACGTCAATGCGCTCGTACAATCCTTCGTCCAGCCCCTCCAGCCGGTCGAGTTCGTCGAGGCACGCATCGTCGACGGACCAGAGTTCGCCCGTGACGCCCGCCAGGTCGCCCGGTGCGCGCACCATGCCCGGATAATCGCCGAGCGAATAGAGGGTGAAACCCGGCGCCGTGCGGGCGTCACCCAGGAATTTTTGTCCGCGCAGAAACACGTGGTTGGAGCCGCCACGCTTGAGCGTGCCGTAAACGAAGACGGTGTTCATGGGGCGAGAATCTCGACCACAAGCGCGGTGATATTATCCCGGCCGGACTGTTGCAAGGCGGCGGCGACCAGGCGCTGGGCCGCGACGGGAGTGTCGGTCGACCGGACAATCTCCTCGAGCTGGCGGTCCCACAGCCCGTCGGTAAGCCCGTCGGAGCAGATGAGGAAACGATCGCCCGGCGAGCAGGGGAGGGCGCCGAACTGCGGCTCGATGAACTGGTGTGCGGCCCCGAGGGCTTGGTTGAGGACATTGCGCCGCGGGTGGGAGCGGCTTTCGCGTTCGTTCACCTTGCCGCTGCGGCGCAGCCAGCCCACGTGGCTGTGGTCGTCGGAGAGCTGGGCGAGGCCGCCGGCGGCGGGCAGGTGGTAGAGGCGGCTGTCGCCGATGTGCCCGAAGTAAAACCAGCCGGGGGTCAGCCAGCACAGGCTGAGCGTCGTGCCCATGCCGCGGCATTCCTCGTAGGATTCACCCAGCCTCAGCAGGTCCGCATGGATCGCCTTGAAGAGTTCGGCCAGCGTGGCGTCGTAGCGGCTCGCCGGTCCCGGCGGCGCGGACCGGTAGCCACGCGGCATGAGCTTCGTGACACGGTCCACGGTGAATTTGCTGGCGAACTCACCCGAATTGGCCCCGCCCATGCCGTCGCTGACGGCGAAGACGAAATCGGCCTTGCTCCACGAGGCCTCGCCAGTCTTGCCAAGGTAGTGGACCTCGTTGCCATCGAACGTAAGCGCGAGGAAGGTGTCCTCGTTGTTGGTGCGGACGTTGCCGCGGTGGGTCAGGCCCGACCAGCGCAGGTTCGGCGTGAAGGGCTGCGTGGCCTCGTCGAGCAGCGTGGCAAACTCGAAGTCGATGATGCAAAAACGACCGTCGGTTTTCCGGTAGGTGACATTGCGGATTTCCGGGTCGTCGTGCCGCACGCCATAGGTCTCCAGCTCGCCGAAAAGCTCCTTCAACCGTTCGGGATTGATCTGGTCGACCCGCGAGCCGCAGTTGGTCGTGACGATCTTAAGGGTTGCTTCGTCCGACTCGACGAGGCGGGGCACGAAATCACAGCCGCGGGTTTCCAGATAACGGAGGATGCGCACTTCGTTGCTGAATCGGGCGTAGGCTTGGTGGCCGCGGAAGTTCTTATGTACCAAGCCGTCGTAGCCGATGCGAACCAGGGCGCGTTGCGTGTCCTTGACCTCATGCATGGTGGCAGGCGCCAAGGATTCGCCATGTAAGCCCGGAAGCAAGGGGGGATTATAAACCCTCTGGCATAATTCCAATTTGAACTTCTCTCTGGCATGTCAGGTGCTTTTGTTCGGCTCCAAGAGCGTTCCTGATTATCCGGCGGTCCACCGCGGGGTACAGTGGCGCCAACCTCAATCAAATCCTCCCGATCCATGGCCAAATACAAACTGGAATACATCTGGCTCGACGGCTACACGCCCCTGGCGAGCCTTCGCAGCAAGACCCAAATCAAGGAATTCGCCAGCGCGCCCAAGCTCGCCGACCTGCCCGTCTGGGGCTTTGACGGCAGCTCCACGCAACAGGCCGAAGGCAAGAGCTCGGACATCGTGCTCAAGCCGGTCGCCTCCTTCCCGGACTCGACGCGCAAGAACGGCGTGCTCGTGATGTGCGAATGCTTCCAGCACACCGGCGTGGCCAGCCCGTCGAATTCCCGCGCCACGATCCCGGATGATCCGGATACCTGGTTCGGCTTCGAGCAGGAATATTTCTTCTGGAAAGACGGCGCCCCGCTCGGCTTCCCGGCCGGCGGCTTTCCGGCGCCCCAAGGCCCGTATTACACCGGCGTCGGTTACAAAAACGTCGGCCCGATCGCCCGCGAGATCGTCGAGAAGCACATCGACATCTGCCTCGATGCCGGCATCAACATCGAGGGCATCAACGCCGAGGTCGCCAAGGGCCAGTGGGAATTCCAGATCTTCGGCAAGGGCTCCAAGAATGCCGCCGACCAGATGTGGGTCGCCCGTTACATCCTGACCCGCCTCGCCGAATCCTACGGCGTGGACATCGAATGGCGCTGCAAGCCCGTCCTCGGGCCCTTCAACGCCCCGCTCGACTGGAACGGTTCCGGCATGCATTCCAACTTCTCGACGAAGTACATGCGCGAGGTGGGCGGCAAGGAATACTTCGAGAAACTCATGGAAGCTTTCAACAAGCACCGCGACGAGCACATCGCCGTGTATGGTCCGGAGAACCACCTCCGCCTCACCGGTCTGCACGAGACGCAGTCGATCGACAAGTTCAGCTATGGTGTCGCCGATCGCGGCGCCTCCATCCGCGTGCCGCACAGCTTCGTCAACAACGGCTACAAGGGCTACCTTGAGGACCGTCGTCCGAACTCCGCCTCCGATCAGAACATGGTGGCGGGCATGATTCTCAAGACGATCCAGACCGTCCCGACCAAGTAACCGCGCACGACGTCCGTCTGCTTTCAGCCGCCCGGCTTCCTGTCCGGGCGGCTTTTTTGTGGCTGCCCGGCGGCGAACACTATTGAAAGCGGATGCCCGATGCCCCTGCCATCCTCTCCGCCCGCCGGTTACCCATCCCGCGCCTATGCGGCGATGGAGTGGATTCTCCTGGCGGGGCTCATGGCTGTCGTGGCTTGGACGACGCTGTGCTTGGGCGGGTACATGGCGAAAACGATGATCGTTACCAGCCCGGCGGTGCTGGGCTTGGGCGCGTTGGGCGGACTGTTGTGGGCTGCAGGGCAGGGCGGGGAATCGCCGGTGCTCAATCGCGCGGTTCTCCTGCCGGTGCCGTTCCTGTTGTACGCCCTCGCCAGCGTAATCTGGCAGGCGCCCGCGCCCTGGCTGGCTTGGCGCGAGTGGCTGCTTTGGCTGCAAATGTGGGTGGTCTTCGGCCTCACGCTTCATTTCGGACGAGGTCGCGGGCACACGTGGCTGATTGTGGCCACCGTCACCGGCCTGGCCTTCACCGGCGTGGCCCTGGCGGCCTACCAGCGCTTCGCCGCCCCGTATTGGTTGATGCTGGGCCGCAAACAATCGCCGCAATTCGACGGCCGCTCCGGCGGGATGTTCGGAATTCCCAACAGCCTGGCGGGCTTGTTGGAATTGATCGTGCCGGTTGCCCTGGCGCTGGTGTCCTCGCGGGCGGTCAAACCCTGGGTCAAGGTGATCTGCTGCTGGCTGGCAGCGCTGTTTGTCTTTGCCCTCGTTCTCACCGGCAGCCGGGGCGGCTGGCTGGGGTTGGGCCTGGCGCTGATGATCTGGCCGTTGCTGGCCGGCCGCAGCTGGCGCGGGAAGGTTGTCGGCACAGCCGTCGTGTTCGGGTGCGTCTTCGCCGGGCTCTGGGCCCTCTATCACGGCAGTGAGTATGCCCGGGAGCGAATGCAGCCATTCCTCAGGGGTGAGTTCGAGAAGAGCCGGCCGATTGTCTGGAAAGCCGGTTACGAAATCTGGCGCGACCATCCGTGGTTCGGTACCGGGGCGGCGTCCTACAACGTCGTTTTCGAGCACTATCGCCCAAGCGGGTTTCACGATGAGCCGCATTGGGCGCACAACGACTACCTGAACACACTCAGCGACTACGGCCTGGTGGGATTCGTGCTGTGGGCCGGGGCGGGTGGCGCGCTGCTGGCGCTGGGCTGGGTCGCGATCCGGCGGGCGCGGCGCACCGGTACCTCGGCCAATAATTTTTTCGCCCTGGCCAAATGGAAACTGGGATTGTTTGTCGGCCTGCTGGCGTACGCCCTTCACCTCTGCGTCGATTTTCATACCAAGATCCCGGCGCTGGCTTTTCTGGCCGCAATCAGCCTGGCGCTGCTGTTGCGCGACGAACCCGGTTTGCGGCGACCTGCTGGTCCGGCACTTCGCTGGGCGGCGGCCTTGCTGGCACTGGCGGCGGGCGGGTTGATGTGGCGACTGGCCCTGCCACTCTATCGTGCCGAGGCCCTCCGCTTTGACGCTCGGTACAGCGTTGATCGCTATGCGCTGACCAAGGAAGGCGATTTGGGCCCGATTGTTACCACAGCCAAGCACATCCTCACGCAAGCCGTGCGCATCGATCCCACCAACGGGCAGGCTTGGTCGGATCTGGCGTATGTGACTGTGTTGGACGTGCGTAATGGGCATGATCGGGTGATGCTGGGACGATTCGCCGAACTGGCGGCCGACGAGGCCATCAAACGCGGGCCGCTCAATATGGAATTTTGGGTGCGCAAGGGTGTCGCACTTGACCTCCAACGGGGGCGTCCGGAGGCCGAGGCCTGTTTTCGGCGAGCGGTCGATCTGGCGCCCAAATCTGCGGTGAGTTGGTATGCCTATGCTTACCATTTACAGGCCTTTCCCAACCGCCGCGCCGACGCACAGGCCGCCGTGGAGACCTGTTTATCTCTTGACCCTTATTACCCTCCCGCAGACAGTCTGCGCCGGCAATTGGGCCCAAGTCGTTAACCGTAATCAGACGAGGATTTATGAAAATCTCAGCACTCCTTCGCTTCTTGTCCTGCGCGTTTGTTGCAACCGCTTTGTCTTTGACGGCATCGGCCCAGACTGCCGCCGGCCAGATCAAGGCCGCCAAGGTTGAAGGACAGGTCCTGAAGATTTCGGCCTCGGGCGCGTCGACCGCAATCAAGGACGGTGATGTGATCGCTGAGACCGATACCATCAGCACCGGCAAGGCTTCGGGCATAGTATTGGTTTTCATGAACGGCTCCACGGTCAAGCTCGGCGCCGAGTCCCGCCTCGCGATCGACGAATTCAAGATGGATCCACTTGAGCAGGAGGTCGCGGCTTCGACGCTCAAGGCCGAGCCGACTGTTTCCAAGACCACCCTCAACCTGGCTTATGGCGAAATGGTGGGCGACGTGAAGAAGCTCAACAAGTCGTCCAGCTACTCGATCAAGACCCCGGTTGGCGCGGCCGGCATTCGCGGCACGATTTATCGCATCGTTTTCCGCCCCTCCGCCGACGGCAAGGCCTTCTTCACGGTTTCAACCGCGGAAGGTCTGGTGGTCGTGCAGGGCGTGGCTTCCGGCGACGTCCCGGTGGCGGTCGACAAGGAAGTGGTCATCGAGATCGACACCAACAATCCGTCCAGCCCCAAGACAATCACCACGCAGGACATGCCGGCAGCCACCAAGACCCTCATCAACGACACGGTCAAGGTCATCACCGATACGCTGTCGACGACGACGCTTTCGAGTTCGACGACGACCACCACGCCTTCCGGCACGACGGTCACGGTGGCGCCTCCGCCGCCGCCGGACACGACGCCGCCGACGCCGCCGACCACCCCTGGCGCCGGCCAATGATTGATTTCGCACCCGACATCCTGCGATGCCGGGTGTTTTGTTTTGCGGACTTGAACCAGCTTTGGGTTGGGCGCTAGCCTTCGGGCCGTGGCGCAGTCCAAAAAGAAATTCGACTGGAAGATCCTCCTTTTGCTGCCTGTGCCGCTCCTGTGGGGCTGGTTGCAATCCGACGGCTACCTGAAGGCGGTGGAGAACATGCTGCTCGACCTGCGCTTCCGCTGGCGGGGCAACATCACCGCGCCGGTCCGGGTTTTCTACGTGGACGTCGACACCCGCGGGGTCCAGCGCATCGGCGAGCGGCCGTGGAACCGCGCCCGTTTCGCCGAGGCCTCGCAGCTGCTGCTCGAGCAGGGCGGCGCCAAGTCCGTGGGTTTCGATTTTGTCTTCTCGGATTTCGGCCACTCGGACCTCGTGAACAAGGAGGAGGCGAACAAGGGCAATTTCGCCTTCGCCCGCGTGGCCCGGAAGCACCCCGAACTGGTCCTCGCCGCCCAGTACACCGGCGGTGAAGCCACCACCCAGCAGGGCACCCGTGAGTTTCCCCTCATCCGGCGGGGCTTCACCAACCGCGACAAGATCGATGTGCCCGAGCTGCCCCAGTACCCGATGGTGAACCCGGCATGGACGGCGACCATCGGCCTGATCGACATCGATTACGACTACGCTTCCGACCAGGTGCCGCGCTGGGCACCGCTGTTCGCCGAGTCGGCCTCCACCAATTTCTGGCATCTCGCCGTGCAGCTCGCCTGCATCGAGCTGGGGGTCCCGCCCGGGTCGGTCCGGCGCAACGGCGACTACCTGGACATCGTGACGAAGAACGGGGAGGTGCTGCGCCACATTCCCCTGACGGAGCACCAGCTGGTGGAGATCAACTGGTTTTCGGTGTGGGACGACCAGGTCTACAATCCCCGCACCAGCATCGCGGACGTGCTCATCGCGGGTGAGATGTTGAAATCGGAAAAGGACTCCGAACGCGCCGAGGCGGCCGATTATTTCAAGCGCTTCGTCGGTGCCACCGTGCTGATCGGCCCGGTCGATCCATTGTTGCAGGACCTGGCTCCCACGCCCTTTGACGGCGATCCCGTGCCCAAGGTCGGGTCGCACGGCAACCTGATCAAGACCATCATCGCGGAGAAGTATCTCGTGCGCACCCCGCCGTGGGTGCTGTGGGCCTCGGTCTTCGGCCTGTCGATCGCCGTCACCGCCCTCTCCATTTCGGGCGGCGCCCGCAGTTTGTTCGCCAAGGTGCTGGCTGTCCTCGTCATGGCCGCCTTCGTCGTGGTCTGCTTCCACCAGTTTGCAGAGAGCCACCTGATCCTGCCCATCGCCGGGCCGATCGGCGCGGCGTTCTCGACGGGGTTCATCGCCACGATGTGGCAGTTGGTGAAGGAGGAGAAGCAGAAGGGCCGCATCAAGGGCATGTTCAGCGCCTACCTGGCGCCCGAGCTGGTGAACCGCATGGTCGACTCGGATGTGGATCCGCAGCTCGGCGGGCACAAGGAGGAGATCACCGCCTACTTCTCGGACATCCAGTCCTTCTCCACGTTTTCCGAGCTCATGCCGGCTTCGCAGCTGGTCGAGCTCATGAACGAATACCTCACCGTCTGCACGGACCTCGTGCAGGAGGAGCAGGGCACGCTCGACAAGTACATCGGCGACGCCGTGGTCGCGATCTTCGGCGCACCGCTGCCCGTGCCCGACCACGCCTACCGCGCCTGCACCGCCACGATCCGCGTCCAGCAGGGCATCGAGGAGTTGCGCAAAAAGTGGCGCAGCGAGGGTGACAAGTGGCCGGTCATCGTGCACTACCTCCGCGCTCGCCTCGGTTTGAACACCGGCGAGGCCATCATCGGCAACATGGGCAGCCGCACGCGTTTCAGCTACACGATGATGGGTGACAATGTGAACCTTGCCGCCCGCATGGAATCCGGCGCCAAGTCGCTCGGCGTCTACACCATGGTCACCGAGGCCACCAAGGTGGAATGCGAGAAGCACGGCGGCGACAAGGTGCTCTTCCGTTTCCTCGACCGGATCGTGGTCAAGGGCCGTTCACTGCCCGTGCCGGTCTACGAGGTGGTCGGCTTCCGCGCGGAAGCGAGCGCGCAAACCCTGGAGTGCGTCAGCATCCACGCGCAGGGCATCGAGCGCTACCTGGCGCAGGATTGGGCCGGCGCGATCGAGCTGTTCCAGAAGAGCGCCGCCCTGGAAACGTACCAGCCGAGCAAGGCCCACTACATCGAGAGCAATCCCTCGCTCATCATGATCCAGCGCTGCCACTACATGAAGGATCATCCCCCGGGCGGGAACTGGGACGGCGTGTACGTGATGAAGGAGAAATAAAAAGCCGCACCCGGGGTGCGGCTTGGAGAGCGGGGAAGTGCTGGATCCTTCGGCCGCGTTGCGGGCTCAGGATGACGACCCGGCCAGCGGGTCGTCACTTCAACGCGGCCGTGTAGTTCTTCTCGGCGGCGTCCCAGTCCACGACGTTCCAGAAGGCGGCGATGTAATCCGGCCGGCGGTTCTGGTAGTTGAGATAGTAGGCGTGCTCCCAGACATCGAGGCCGATGACCGGCTTGCCTTCGAGGCCGGCGACGGCCTTGCCCATCAGCGGGCTGTCCTGGTTGGCGGTCGAGCCGATGGCGAGCTTGCCGCTGTTGACGACGAGCCAGGCCCAGCCGGAGCCGAAGCGCGTGGCGCCGGCCTTGGCGAAGTCTTCCTTGAACTTGGCGAAACCGCCGAGCTCGGCGTCGATCGCCGCGGCGAGCTTGCCCTTCGGGGCGCCGCCCTTGCCGGGGCCGAGGATGGTCCAGAAGAACGAATGGTTGCTGTGGCCGCCCGCGTTGTTGCGGACGGCGCCGCGGATCGCCTCCGGCACCTTGGAAAGGTCGGCGATGAGGGCGTTGACGTCCAGCGCGGCGAGGGCCGGGTGGTCCTTCAGCGCATTGTTGGCGTTGGTGATGTAAGCCTGGTGATGCTTGTCGTGGTGGATTTCCATCGTTCGGGCATCGATGTGCGGCTCGAGGGCGTTGTTCGCGTAGGGCAGTTTCGGGAGTTCGTAAGCCATGATATGCGTGGGTTGAAATTGCTGCGGTCTTGTCGGGAACCCCAAAGGGTGCATGGGTTCCCGGTTGCGTCAACTGCGGGTGCGGGCGTCAGACCGTGTCTTCGATCCGCTTGAGCTTGAAATAGGCCTGCAGCAATTCGCGGCAGGGGTTTTCCAGGACGCCGGGTGTGATCTCGAGGTGATGGTTGACCCGCGGCAGGGCGTTGAGGTCGATCGCGCCACCGAGGCAGCCCATCTTGGGATCGGACACGGCAAACACGACGCGCTTCACGCGCGACATCAGCGACGCGCCGGAGCACATCGGGCACGGTTCCTTGGTCACATAAAGGGTGGCCTCGTTGAGCCTCCAGTCGCCGATGGCCTTGGCGGCCTGCCCCAAGGCGAGGATCTCGGCGTGGGCCGTGGGGTCCCGCGTGCTGTCACGCTGGTTGTGCGCCGCCGCGATCACCTCGTCGCCCAGTTCGATCACCGCGCCGATGGGCACTTCGTCCTCCCGCCACGCGTCGATCGCCTGGTTGTAGGCGAGGGCCATGTAGAAATCGTCGTTCCGCACCAGTTGGGAGGGGAAGACTTTGTCGAAGGGGCAGGGCGGGGCTTGGCGGGCGGGCTGGACCATGTCGCGGAGGGCGAAAAATGATAACCTTGACTAGCCCCGGCGCTCCCGTCTTACAACGTCCTTTTACAAGCATGCCGCATATCCCTGTTTCCCTCTCTCCGCCTCATGTCTGAAACCAGCAAAGCGATCGAAGTGGAGGGCAAGATCATCACCGTGCTGCCGGGCACGATGTTTCGCGTGCAGCTCGACAACGGCCATATGGTGCTGGCGCACATCTCGGGCAAGCTGCGCAAGCACTTCATCAAGATCGCCGCGGGCGACCGCGTGAAGATGGAGATGAGCCCGTACGATCTCGACAAGGCCCGCATCACGTTCCGTCTCCGCGACGTCAACGCGGCGCCGCCTCCGCCCCCGGGTGCGCGTCGTCCGCACCGCCGCTGACGCCGGCCGGCGGCTGCGCCATGAAGAAGCCGCAGTCCAAGGGACCCGTCCGGGGTGCGCCAATGGCGGCGGCGCCGTCCGGTTACGCCGACGCGCTCGACGATTTCCTCGCCTACATCGAATTGGAGAAAGGCCTCTCGCGCAACACGGCGAAATCCTACGAGAACGACCTGCGCCAGGCCTCGCACCAACTAAAGCGCCTGGGCGCCGCGAACTGGGGCAAGGTTACCGCCAAGCAGCTCACCTCGTGGCTGCACTGGCTGAGCGACGAGGATTTCTCCGAATCGAGCCAGGCGCGGAAACTCGCCGCCGTCCGCATGTTTTTCCGCCACCTGG
>CAYZSN010000194.1:0-9371 GCA_964481095.1 uncultured Oleiharenicola sp.
AGGCTCTCCGTTGAACCAGCGCGCAGAATCATCATGCCGGCCACGTTCACAGCGAGGCCGACAACGGCAACCCCAAGCATGGCTCGACTATCGACTTCAGGTGGCTGCAACCACCGCTGATAGGCCTCATAGAGGATGTAGAAGGAAATTCCTACAAGTACTACCGCGTTCGTAAGCGCCGCCAGGATTTCCGCACGATAAAAGCCATACGTCCGAGCCTGAGTGGCGGGGCGTGCGGCAAATCGGATTGCAAGTAGCGCCAATCCTACGCCCGCCACATCCGTCAGCATGTGGCCTGCGTCGGCAAGGAGCGCTAAGCTCTTCGTCCACAGGCCTCCGACGACTTCGACTACGAGATAGAACGAGGTGAGTCCGAAGACTGCAAGGAGGCGCTTGGTGTTTCGCGATGCCGCTGATTGGGACTGTCCGGCGCTCATAGAGATCCAACCTGACCTACGGCAATGTAATAGTGGCGATTCATACCCTTGGGCGCCAACGTCACTTGCGCCCAGATTTACTGCATGGGAAGGCTTGGCTCAAGGCCGTCATAACGGCCTCAGTCGAATGAATATGGAGTTGCTGGGGATGGGCTTGCAGCCATTGGACCACTACGCGCCTGATCTGATCGACCGAGAATCCGCCTTCTGGTAGACAGAATTGCGTTTTATAACTACCAGGAACCGCTCCGTAACCGTCCAGGAATCCCTTGAGGTACCACTGGCAAGGATGTGCTGCGGATACTGCCGATGGAGGAGCGCAGCTGATTAAAAGGTCTCGGGCGATGATCGGACTTTGTGCATTCAAGATAGAAGACCGGGCCCAAACCAGCGAAATTAAGAACAAAAGTCGTAGCACAGGCACCTCCTAATCCTCACGCTACCGATACGGAGGAAACGCCCGGGATATGCAATCACGATACCATTGGCAAATCCGAGCCTCCATCCTACGGCCCTGCGCCCGACGAAGTTCCGCAGCCTGCTGACAAAACCGCTTTAGCTCTGGGTGGTAGGCCTCCGACACACAAGCTGCCGTCTGCTGCACGGCTTCAGAATCGTGGCTGACGATATTCAACAGCATCCGAAATTCCAGGGGCAAATCGCTGCGAGGTTCCAAGCTTTTTAGGAGCTGCCGCTTCTCTTCCTTAATTTCGCGCAACTGCGTCTGTGAGTCGCCAGTCGTTCCGTACCATTCAATAACCCACGTCTGGAGCGTGCCCTTCTCCCGCTGCTGTTGGGCCAATGCATCCTGGCAGGCAGACTTCAGTTCCTCCCGAACGGCGCTCTCACGACAGGTTTCAAGAAGTTCTAGGTCTAGTTCGCCGTGCGCCAAAGAATCAACTAGGAGTCTGCGATCATTTCCAAGCGACGGTGGTTGCGGTGTAGAGACTGGTACTGGCCTTGCGCAACTCAAGATAGATAAAAAAAGCAGGAGAGAAAGAACCACGTCAGACGTGCCCGGCCGATTTCGGAAGGGCAGTCCTAGCGAGCCCATACAAACAGTGGAGCGCGCTAAATGGATCTTCTTCAAGGGGGCGAGAGCTAAGGGATTGTCCATTCGGTGACACTACTTCCTAAATCCTTGATCTAGCGTTCGGATAGAATGTTTCGGACGGCTTCGAGAGAGCCAGAGAGCCGGGAAGGACTTACGGGCTTCTGTAAGCAATCGGTAGCTCCCAGAGTAAGCGCGCCATCTTTTCGGTCCTCGCCAGCAGTAACGACGACGATTACAGGAAACTTACCTAAGTCTCGGAGTCTTCGCATCACCGCAAGACCGTCCATTTCTGGCATCTTTAGATCCAAGAAGACAAGGTCCGGTCGAAGAGCTTCGATTCGCTCGATCGCTACGGCACCATTGTTGGCCTCGCCGACGATCTCTACATCAGAGTGCATCCCAAGCTCTTCACGTAGGACAGACCGTGCCACCGGCTCATCATCCACGATGAGTGCTCGTATTTTCATGAAGGCCCACTCTATTATTGCCATTTAACGAACATGCGCAAGATGACAAGCAACTGTCCAGCAACCTCGACCGCACCGCATAAGCAATTGATATAGGAGCCTTGAGTATGCATTCGAACACCCGAAGACCAAAGACTCACATGGGTTTTCAGGCTAGCACTCCTGACGGCGGCGTTCGCCGGACGAATGGCGGTAGTGGTCGAGCAGCCGCGGCACGGCATATTTCAAGTACTTCGGCGCCGATCTGAACCCCACGCATAGACACCCAAGCCAACCGAAATAATCGCGTTTACGATCGCTCCCATAAGACTCACCATAGGAGTTGCCGTAATCCCAAGTACGATCAACGTAGTCCCCGACAACCACAGGTAGCCGTGGAGCACGGCGTGAAAAGCTTCGACGCCGCTGAAAAACTTCGCGAGTTCCTTCTGTCTGTTCATATTCGTCCTTCTTCCTGAATTAGTCTCGTGATCCGACACGCCAGACCGGTCAACAGCCTCGCCCAGGCTGTTTCGCCAATACGGGCACTCATCGTCCGCCTTTCAATGCAGCGGGATCACCGCCCGGTACTTGCCGCCCGGCGACTGTTCGGGGGATTCCTCCCCCCGCTCGACCGTGACATGAAAAAGCTGGTGTTGGGTTAACATCCGCGTGATCTCTGTATGCGCCGCTTGCCAGACGCGATTCGGTTCGGCTCCGGGCGCAACCAAGAGACGCACTCGCAGACTGCCCGGCGACGTCTGCACCACCTGCACGCGCTCGATTCCAGGAATGTGGTCGACCTCAAACGCCAGAGGCGGGATGAAAACGCGCTCACCTCGTTCTGTCGAAAAGGTAAGCACTTCCGCGGCGCGGCCCTGCACCCGGATTGCGGGTAGAGGATTGCCGCACGGGCATGGGTCAGGCCGCTGCAGCACACTATCTCCCAGGTCGTACCGCAGGACAGGCTGCACCCGGTTCGCGAGATTGGTCAGGAGAACTGTGTGCGACTGCTCGCCCGGTTGGACGGGGCGGTAGTCAGTATCAACGGGCTCGCAGACAACCCAGTCGCTGTTGACATGAAGCCACCGTTGCTCGCAGCCATAGCTTAGGAAGGTGCATTCCGTCGCGGCATAGCTGTTGCCAACCTTCGTTTTGAGCGCGCTGGCGATGCGATTGTAGTCGTCCGGCGGCAGTCCCTCAGCTGAGACGGCGACCAATACTGGGTTAATGTGCAAACGTCCGGCTTCCTGCTCCGCCGCCAGGAGTTTGGCGATGCTGGCGTAGGGGGCGAGCACAGCCGGCCGGAATTGGTTGAGCTGGCGGACTAACTCAGGAAGGGGTAGATGCACTGAGAACACGCGAATCCGTTTACGACTTGACGCAGACTTGCGGAGGCGCGCTGCAGCGACAGCCGTAGCGGAGTGCCCACCAGGCGCAATCGTCATCGCCATGCGCCCGCCGCTTGCCAAGAATTTAACGATGTCACCGGCGCCAACCCAATTGTGGATCATACGAAGGGCAAGAGCGTTGGTTACGCTCATGACGTGGTCGTCGATTATAAAGAGACCGGGCGTTCCAGTTGTTCCCGAGGTGGTCGCAACCGTGTACTTGCCGAGGAAGCGTTCACCGATCATTTCCGGGTTCTCTGCAAACGCACGAGCCTTCTCGATAGTCACCTCACGGTCAGCGGCCCAATCATCGAATCGCGCCATGAGCTTCTTCTTGTCGGTGACCGGAAGCAGTATCGAGTTTTCGACCTGCTCCGGCAGGTCGCGGTAAAGATCGCGAAAATAGGGCGAGTGGGTGCGAGCATGCGTCACAATTTCGGCGAGGCGCGCTCGCTGTCGCTGACCGACATCTTCTGGATTTCGCGAAGCAAAGGCCTCGCGGAGCGTCCACAATACTGCCTTACTCATGGTCGTTCTCCTGGTCCGTTTCTACCCCACGCCGTGCGTCGCGCGCCTGTTTCAGAATTTCCCATGCACCGTGCAGCACAATACCGGCGACTACGATCCCGATTAGCAGATCCGGAAGCGAAGACTTGAAGACCATTACTGCGATGCCGGATGCGACGATGCCTCCGTTGGCGATCATGTCATTCGTTGTGAAAATCCATGACGCCTCCATATGCACACCGCGCTCACGGTGGGTGCGTAGCAGCCGCAGTGCCACCACGTTGGTCGCGGCATTTGCGATTGCGGTAGCGATCATAGCCGAACCGATCGGCTCCGATCCCACAACGAAGCGGCGAATGACCTCTCCAAGTAACGCCAAGCCCAGCACGATGAGCAGCACACCAGACAAACGCGCGACATTGGACTTAGCCGCGATACCCCAACCCACGGCATACATGCTGACGACATAGACGGCGGCGTCTCCAAGATTGTCGAGTGCGGCTCCTAACAGCCCGGTGGAGTCGGCAATAATACCGACCGCGCCGGCAAGCACGACCTGTCCGACATTGATGGCGAGCACCAGCGCGAGCGTTCGCCGTTCAGCAACATTGCCCTCATCGAAACGGTGATTCGCTTTCTCTCCCTCGTGCTCTTTGTGCATTTTTGATACCGGGTTTCAGTGCCGCTCACGGCGGCGGATAGGTCCAACGAGTAGTCGCCAAAGTAGCCCGAACAGCAGTATGCCTAAGAGAGCGAGCACGATCTTGATCGCTGCCCTGCGGGCCTCTACTTGCAGTCGTTTCTTTGACGAAGAAGGCCTTCGAGCCATCTTGAACACTCCCGCGATCAGTCTACTGCGACGACTACGTCATGCATATTTCAAAGACTAGGTCTTTAATATCCGTAGACTGTTTCCGATAACTACAAATTCGCTAATTTCATGCGCAAGTACGGCGACAGGCAACGTGAATGAACCCATGACGGCCCCGATTACCAGCACGCTGATAACAACAATTGATAAAACCAGGTTTTGGCGAACCAGCGTCTGATTGCGGCGGGCGAGTCTCAGAGCGTATACCAGCTTCTCTAGGTCATCTGCCATTAGCGCGACGTCAGCCGTTTCCAGTGCAACGTCCGTTCCGGCCGCACCCATTGCAATCCCGACCGTCGCTTCAGCGAGCGCTGGAGTGTCGTTGACCCCGTCGCCGACCATGGCGACATGCCCCTCCTTTGCTCGAAGCTCCCGCACAATCGTCAATTTGTCCTCAGGTTTGAGGTCGGAGTAAATCTCGTCAATGCCGACCTCGCGAGCGATCACTTCCGCGGTCCGCCGGTTGTCCCCCGTGAGCATGACAACTTTTTGTACGCCGATGCCGTGGAGGGCAGCTATCGCCGCACGGGCATTTGGCCGCACATTGTCGCGAATGGCGAACATACCCCAAACCGCTCGCTCGGTACCGATCAGAACAACGGTTTTGCCCTCGGACTGAAGCCGCGCAATTTCAGGTTCGATCTCCGTGAGCGAAACACCTAGCTGGCTTGCAAAAAGGTTCGGGCTGCCGATAGATACGGTCCGGTTCTCATGGCGGGCCACGGCGCCGGCGGCCGTAAGTGAACGAAAATCTGTTACGTCGGCCAGTAGAACCCCTTTGGAAGCGGCGTACCGCACGATCGCGCGCGCGAGCGGATGCTGACTACGGTTCTCTATCCCGGCTGCAACAGCCAACAGTTCTTCATCCCGGAGTTCATCCGAGGTTGCGAGGGGTAGGAAATCAGTGACCTCAGGCTCGCCCCGAGTGATTGTTCCGGTCTTGTCCATTGCCACCACACGGACCTTCGCCAGTTCCTCGACATGGATACCCCCTTTTATAAGGACCCCATGCCGGGCTCCAGTCCCAAGAGCAGCAACCAGGGTGATTGGTATAGAAATTACGAGCGCACATGGTGCAGCGGCGACGACGAACACCACCGCACGGCTGATCCACATCGTCCACGCCCCGATGCCCGCAAGCGGCGGCACGATCGCTATCAAGATGCCCACGAGCAGGACGGCCGGGCTGTAGCGAGCGCCAAAGCGTTCGATGAAGCGTTGGCTCTTTCCTTTGCGTTCCTGCGCCTCCTCCACCATGCTGATGATTCGCGAGATTGTGTTCCCAGCGAAGGTCCGCGTCGCACGGACTTCAAGCGCGCCCTCTTCGTTGATAGTGCCGGCGAAAACGGTGTCGCCGGGCTGTTTTTCGACTGGTACGCTCTCGCCGGTGACGGGAGCCTGATTAACACTGGAAGCTCCGGTGAGCACCTCTCCATCCGTCGCGATTGCCTGCCCAGGCTTTACGACAAATACGTCACCGACTACCAACTCCTCCGCTGGAATCTCCAGTTCGCGGCCGTCGCGCCGGACGAGCGCGGTTTTTGGCGCGAGTTCCATTAGGGCGCGAATAGCGGAACGGGTCTTCTCTTCTGTGTAACCCTCCGCTGCTTCCGAGATGGAATACAGGAAGACGAGCATGGCTCCCTCTTCCGCCGCCCCGAGGGCCGTAGCAGCGATCGCAGCGGTTGCCATCAGCAATTCGATGCCAACCTCACGTGCAAATACGAGCTCTTCAATTGCCTCACGCCCAAAGTGATAGCCCCCGATGACGATCCCGGCCAAATAGATCGTCAACGAAATCTGATGAGAACCCGTCGCTCGATCCACAAGCCAGCCGACCAGAAGCAGTAGGCCCGATGCAACTGAAGCAAGCACTTTCGGATTGTGCCAGGGCTTGAGCGGAGCTGCGATTTGGCGGCCTTCTTGAGGCGGAAATCCCAGAGTCTGAAGCTTTCCCTTAAGTTCGTCCAACGATGTGCGCGCCGGATCATAAATGAGCGTGACACGGGCGGTTTTTGGATAAACCTTCAGTGAGTTCACTCCGGGGAATTCCTTTAGACCGCGCTCGATCGCCGCCGCATCGTGTTCGCAGTCGAGGTTCGCGACGCGGAGATCGATTTGCTTGCTCATAGAGACACGTCCTCTGAAGCGGAGTGCGGTCTATCGCCAATCTCATCGGCCTGCGTGTCCCTTTGGCCTGTGCTGCGGCTGAACCAAGGGTACAGGGCCGGCAGCACGAGAAGAGTGAGAATCGTAGACGTGACGAGGCCGCCGATTACGACCGTTGCTAATGGACGCTGCACTTCGGCGCCTCCGCCGGTAGATAACGCCATCGGCAAGAAACCGAAACTTGCGACCGCTGCAGTCATTAAAACAGGCCGGAGGCGAACGAGCGCTCCGTCCAGAACAGCCCGATGCATGGGCTCATTTCGCTGACGCGCTTCATTGATGAACGCCACCATTACAAGTCCGTTCAAAACGGCAACACCCGAAACCGCAATGAATCCGACGCCAGCGCTCATAGAAAACGGCATGCCCCGAAGCAGCAGCGCAAGAATTCCGCCTGTTACGGCGAAAGGAATTCCCGTGAACACCAATGCCGCCTGAGAGGCCGAACCGAAGGTCGCGATCAATAGAAGGAAGATCAGCACAAATGTGATGGGAACAACGATCATAAGCCGGTCACGACCGCTCTCAAGGTGTTCCCAGAGACCGCCCCACTGCATCAGGTAGCCAGAGGGAAGCTTTACCTGTTCGTCCACGCGCCGCTGTGCCTCGGCGACGAAGCTACCGACGTCGCGGCCGCGTATGTTGACCTCTATCGTGATGCGACGCTGACCCTCTTCGCGGCCTACTTCGAATGGGCCTTCGACCGATTCTATGTCCGCTAGTTGCGCCAGGGGAATCTTTTGGCCATTCGGCGCGCTGACCAGCAGACGTGCAAACTGCTCCGGCCTTCTGCGCGCTTCCGGCGAAAGCCGGACGACCAGAGTAAACCGCCGAAAGCCCTCCAGTACTGTGGTCGCTTCTGTGCCCGCAATAGCGGTTCGTATCAGTTCCTGGACTTCGCTAGCGTTGATTCCATAGCGGGCGATGGCGTCGCGATTCACCGTGATTTGGAGCATCGGCAAGCCCGTGACCTGTTGAACCTTAATGTCGGCCGCGCCTCGCACCTGACCTAGTGCTTTAGCGACCCCCTCCGCGTTTTCACGCAGGGTGTTCAAATCTTCGCCGAATATTTTTACCACTACATCGGAGCGAGCTCCGGTCCCCTCAATAAGCTCCTGCATCCGAAACTCAATGGGCTGCGAAAACGAGTAACCCATTCCTGGTAGTTCGTCTTTGATGCGGTGCTCAAGGGCTTCTACCAGTTCCTCCCGAGAGTGCGCTGTCTGCCATTGATCCTTCGGTTTCAAGAAGACATACGTGTCGCCCATGTTCGGTCCCATCGGGTCCGTTGCGATCTCGGGCCTGCCGATTCGGCTCACTACGGTCTCTATCTCAGGGAAGCTACGCACGATGCGTTCCAACTGGGTGGTCATTTCGACCGCCTGAGGCAACGACACGCTCGGCAGGCGAATGCTGTTAATCGCGAGTGCGCCTTCCTCGAGTTTTGGTAAGAATTCGGCGCCCAATAGCTGGAACATCGCAGCGCACGCAATAACAAAAACCAAAGCTGAGAGAGCCGTGAGCTTTGGCCAGGATGTGGTCAACTCAAGCAATGGGCGATAAAGCCGCTGGAGCCATCGAACAATCGGGTTTTCATCCGCAACCCCCGACCCACCGGCGATATCGCTATGTTCTTGTTCGTGTACCTTTCGCGGTTCTCGCAGCAACATCGCCGCCAGCGCCGGAATCACGGTTAAGCTGAGGACCAGAGCGCCAGCGAGCGCGAGGATTACGGTGAACGCCATCGGCCTGAACATCTTTCCCTCAATACCGACCAGCGACACAATGGGCAAGTAGGCGGCAATAATCAGGATTTCGCCAAACTGACTGGCCCGCCGGACCTCCACGCTGCTGGTGTAGATAACCCGGCGTCTCTCTTCGCCCGTGAGCACGCGGCCAAGGCGCCGCCGTTCCTCCGCGAGGCGCCGCACACAGTTTTCGACGATGATAACGGCGGCATCGACAACGAGCCCGAAATCGATTGCGCCCAGACTCATGAGGTTGGCGGAGATGCCGAAGTAGCGCATGCCGATGATCGCAACCAGCATGGCCAAGGGAATTGCGGAAGACACTATTAGGCCGGCGCGGAACTGCAATAAGAACAGAAACAGAACAGCAATGACAACCAACCCACCTTCGATTAGATTTCTCACTGCGGTATGTATGGTTTGGTCGACGAGGGTGCGGCGATTGTAGAAAACATCCACCTGCATCCCCGTCGGGAGCGCCTTTTGGAGCTGTCCCAGCCGTTCCACAACGCGCTCTGCGACGGTTCGACTATTCTCGCCTTTGAGCAGCATGGCGACGCCAACCACAGTTTCACCTTCGCCATTCCGTGTCGCTGCTCCTTGCCTAATTTGTGCGCCGATGCGCACCTCGGCAACTGTTCGAACGTAGATGGGCGTCCCTTGGCGCGCCGCAACGACAACATTTTCAATATCGGCAATGTTCTTGATCAGGGCGACACCGCGGATAAGATGCTGTTCACCGGACTGC
>CAYZSN010000195.1:0-6398 GCA_964481095.1 uncultured Oleiharenicola sp.
GCCGGTGTGGTAGTGGTGGGGGAGGTTGAGCAGATTGACGGTATAGTAGGCGCGCCAGTCGGGGTCGCCGGCCTGCACTACGGGGTAGAGGTTGGTGACCGGCCACGGCTGGTTCACGCCGGCGCCCCACATGAACTGGAAGGCGGTGCGCGCGAGCTCGACGACGAGCAGGTTCATCAGGAAGGCGAGGATGTAGCCGTAGACGTCGCACCGACAGTTGAACGCGAACGGCGTGATCTCGGCCAGCAGGTACTGCGCGTCGCCGAGGCCCTGCTGGCGGTCGGCGAAGCGGTTCGCGGGCGGGCGTGACTGGTCCGTCCTGGTCGTCGGCCAGAAAACATCGAGCACGCGGCTGCGGATGCGCTGGGACCAGCGCAGGTAGTCGGCGGCATTGCCCATCTGGCCCATCTGCTCGAGGATGCGGCCGTAGCAGACATTGGCGCGGAACCAGAGCACCTCGTCGTAGAGCACATTGTAGCTGCGCCCGAACAGGTCGGTCCAGTCGCCGGCCTCGGGGATCTCGAGCAGCCCGTCGTTGTTGCTGTCGTGGGCGCTCAGCCAGTTCATGATCGACTGGAGCCGGTCGGCGTGGCGGTAGAGGAGCGACTGGTCGCCGGTGCGGGCGGCGTAGTTGTAGACGGCGATGACGAGCCACAGGCCGCTGTCGATCGACGCGATGCTCCCCACGCCCGAGTAGTCGGGCTGGCCGTCGTCGATGCGCACGTTGGACGGGATCTGGCCGGTCGGCGTGGTCGCGTTCAACAAGGTCTCGAGCGTGTGGACGTTGGCGACCTGGACGGCCTCGTCCTCGACGTGGAGCGTGCTCCAGACGGTGATGGCGCCGTCGCGGGCCCAGACGCTGCGATAGTTCACGTCGGTGCCGGTGACGGTGTTGTCGGCCAGCGAGCAGGCGGAAAAGCCGAGCGGGGTGATGTTTTTCTGCAGCGCGAGGAGCGCCTTTTCGTACGCGGTGGCGAGGTAGACCTTGTCCTTGTCGCCGAGCGAGGCGAGGTTGGTGCCGGCGAAAAGCGTGCGGAAGCCCGGTTGCGGCCGCGCCTGGTGCCGCGCCTTGGGCGGCATGGTGCCGATGATCCCGTAGTGGCAGAGGCCGTCGAGCACGCCCTCCGCCAGGATCTGGCGCGAGCTGTAGGTGGGCAGGTCCACCGTGTCCTCATAGAGCTCGGGCAGGGCGTTCTCGACGACGATGCCGCGCACGCCGCCCAGGCGGAACATGCTGGTGTCGTTGCTCGTGTCGCCCGCCACCAGCACGGTTTCGAGCGGGATTTCCAGCCGCTCGCACAGCCAGCGCAGGCCGCCGCCCTTGGTGGCGTTGGCGGGAAGGACATCGAGGTCGCGGGCGCTGGAATAGACCACCTGCACCGCGAGGCCCGCCTCGGTGAGCTGGCGCTTGAGTTCGCGGATCGCCTCCGGCCGCGCGCGTTCGAGGAACCAGCTGGACTTGAAGGCATGCTGGAATTCGTCGGGCTGCGGCGTCACGCCGGGGAAACGGGCGGTGAGGTGCCGCACCTTCGCCAGGTCCCAGCCGGCGGCCAGGTGCCCGTGCAGTTCGTCGAGCAGGCGGCCCGCCTGCACGTCGTAGACCTGCGTGCCGACGCCGCCGATGTAGAAATCGGCGGAAGGCAGGGTGCCGTTGTCGATGAAGCGGCGCAGGTCGTCGACGAGCCGGCCGCTGTTGTAGACCAGCAGCGGGCGGGTGGCGGGATCGAGGGCTTCCCATGCGGCCTTGAAGCGCGCGGAAGACTCGGCATTGCCGAGCAGCGTGCCATCGAGGTCGGAACTGAAAAGGCGGACAGCGGGAGCGGGAACGGTCATCGGCGGGACGGGTGCATCGAGGTTGCCATGGGTGGTGAGACAAACCCGACGGGGACAGGTTCAATCGCCGTCGTTCCAAGGTTCGTCCCACTCGTTGTCCGCGAAGGCCGTCGCGGTCGCGCGCTCCTCGATCAGGCTTACCAGCTGCTGGGCGATGCCGGTCCAGGTGAAAAGGCTGCGGGCCTTGTGCGCGCCCATGCGCGCCAGCCGCTGGGCGAGGCGGGGGTGCTTCAGGACTTTCACGATCGAGATGCCAAGGTCCTCCTTGTCGAAGGCGTCCGCGTACAGGGCATGCCGGCCGAAGGTCAGCGCGCGGTAAAGGCCGCCGTGCGTGGTGACGACGGTGGGCGTGCCGCACGCCATGGCCTCGATGGCGGTCATGCCGAACGGCTCGTAGCGGCTGCTGAGCACGAAGGCGTCGGCCGCTCGGTAGTGGTCGGCGAGGTCGGCGTCGGCGACGAAACCGGCGAAGACGATGCGGTCCGCGAGGCCGAGCCGTTCCGCCTGCGCCTTGAGCTCGTCGCGGATCTCGCGTTCGCCGGCATTGAGTTCGTTGCCGCCGACGGCCAGGTGCAGGGTGGCGCCGGCGATGCGCGGCGCCACCAGGGAGAAGGCCTCGATCAGCAGGTCGTAACCCTTGTTCCGTGCGAGGCGGCCGATCGCGAGCACCACCTTGCCCTGGAAGCCCAGCCGCTGGCGCACGGCCTCGCGGGTGGCGGGGCTGACGGGGAAAAACCGGTTGTCGTCGTACCCCGGCGGTATCATGTGCACGAGCTCGGCCGGCGCGCCATAGTCCTGCACGATCATGTCGACCTGCGGCGGCGTGGTGGCGATCACCCGCTGGCAGGAGTGGTAGAGCAGGCGCTCCTCGTTGATCCGCTGGGTGAAATTGTATTTTTCCTCGAAGCTGGCCGCATCGGCCGGAAAATCGCGCTCCATCAGCTGCCTTTTCCACAGGCCGAGCGAATGCGGCGTGTGCACATGCGGCACGTCCAGCGCCTCGGCGAGCCGCTGGGTGGCGAAGCCGGCATCCCAATAGTGGCTGTTGAGGAACTGGTATTTCAGCCCGCGCCGCGTGATGTACCGCAGGGCGTTCTCCGCCCACTCGGCGAGATGGCGGACGA
This sequence comes from uncultured Oleiharenicola sp., assembly GCA_964481095.1. Taxonomy (GTDB): domain Bacteria; phylum Verrucomicrobiota; class Verrucomicrobiia; order Opitutales; family Opitutaceae; genus Lacunisphaera. The sequence goes on from CAYZSN010000195.1 coordinate 2,958, forward strand.
GGTACTCCTTGCCGATGAAGTTTTTTCCGCCGCAGGGGACGCGGATCACGCGCACCCGCTCGTTGATCACGTCAATCTCGGGCTGGTCCTCGAAGCGACGGGTCCAGATGTCGACCTCGTAGCCGAGTTGGGCGAGCTTTTTGGCCAGTTCGAGCACGTACACCACCTGCCCGCCCGTGTCGGCGGCGCCGAGTGGCGGCTCGGCTGCGACGTAACCATGCGTGGAAATCATGCCGATGCGCGGCAGGTCGGACTTGGGCAGGACTGGGGATTCATTGTTCATAAATCGACCGGGCATGGTCCCGCAGTGGCGCCGCGCCGGCCAGGTGGCTGCAAGGGACCGCTTCCTGGCGTCGGCCGGCGGCGGACGGAGGAAGGGCCGGCCAAGGTGCGGCCACCCAGCTACGACGACAGCGCAAAGCGGGCGAAGTGCCCGGGAAATCGGGATCGGGGCGTCAGGCGCCGGCCGGTTCCAGGCGCGCCTCCCCGGCGGTTGCGACCTCGCCGTCCCAGCCGGCCCGGGACCAGGCGAGGAAATTGCGGGCATAGTGCGCGCCCATGCGCGCGAGGCGCGTCCGGACCGCGGCGTGGCGCAGGATGGTGAGCATGGTCACACCCAAATCGGTGGGATCCTCGGCGTCGGCGGTCAGCGCATGCCGCCCGAACGCGAGGCCACGCAGGGCCTGGGGTACGTCCGGCAGGACGGCCGGCAGGCCGCAGGCCATCGCCTCGAGGGCGTGGCGCCAGCCGGCGAACGAATCCTGCACCGACACGAAAAGATCGGCGGCGCGGCAGACATCCGGGCGCTCGTCTTCGCCGGGCACGGAGGCGAAGACGATGCGGTCGGCGTAGGGCGATTCCGCGACCCGGCGGTGGAGGAAGGCCAGCTGCTCCCGCTCGGCAAACGTGGGCGCCGGGGAAGTCACCGCGAGCCGGAGCACGGCGGCCGTTTCCCGCCGCGCGACATGGGCGAAGGCCTCGATGATGCGGAGCAGGCGGCCGGCGGCCGCGGGCGAATCGATCGCAAGGAGGACGAGACCCGAAAAGCCGAGGCGGCTCCGCAGGCGTTCGCGCGTGGCCGCCGCCACGGGGAAGAAGCGAAGTCCATCGTAGGCGGGCGTGGCGGTGGCGGCGGTGGAAAATGGGCTCATGCCCGCATAGTCCGGCGCGGGCCGGGTCGGTGCCAGTTTGTCCGGCTGACATTTTCGTAAGCCGCGGCGCCGCCCTGACATTTCTGTAAGAGACGCAACCCAGACTCGCGTGACGGGACTTCCGCGCTAGCTGGTTTTCCTGTGCATCCGCAATTCCTCCTCATCGACGACAACCGCGACGGGCGCAGTGTGATCGCGCGCGCCATGCAGCGCAAATACCCGGATGCGCCGCTGCGCGCCTTTGCGTCCTTTCCGGCCGCGGCCGGCGCGCTCGCCGAGGTGCCGGCGGACCCGCACAACTGGATCGTGGTAATCGGGCGCACGCCGGCGTCCGGCACCGTCGAGCTGGCCGGCACGGTGCGCGCCGCGCACGCGCGCGTGCCGCTGATCGCCCTGGGCCGCAAGGAAGACGCCCGGGCGGCGCTGGCGGCCGGCGCCACCCATTTCCTCGAATACGAAGCCTGGCTGCTGCTCGGCGTGATGGTCGAGCGGGTGATGGCGGAATGGCCCAAGACGCCGCCCGCGCGGCCGCCGGGGGAACCGGGACGGTAGGGCGCGGCGCCGGGCGGCTTCCGGTCAGGTGCCGGCGCCAGGTGCGGGCTCGGCGTGGTGAATGCCCCGCGGGAGGACCAGTTCGAACGTGCTGCCCGCGCCTTCGCTGCTCTGGAAGCGCAGTTCGCCGCCGAGCGCGCGCAGGTAGGCCTTGGTGATGGCCAGGCCCAGCCCGAAGCCGCCCCGCGGGGAACGCGCGGCGTCCGCGCGAAAGAAACGGTCGGTGAGGTGCAGCCGGTGCGCCGGCTTCACCCCCGGGCCGCGGTCGATGACGGAAATCACCCAATGGTCCTCCGTCGCGGCGATGCGCACCCGGATGAGCGAGTGCGGGGTGCTGTACTTGATCGCGTTGTCGAGGAGGTTCTGGAGCGCCTGGCGCAACAGCAGCGCGTCGGTCTCGGCGGTCGCCGGCGGCGCCTCGACCGTGATCTGCTGGTGCTTTTCCTCGGCCAGGACGCTCGCGTCGTCGACACACTGGCGGGCGAGCTCGTCGAGGCGGACCTGCTGGTGCTCCGCGATCCTCGCCCCGCCCTCGGCGCGCGCGAGCTGCAGCAGCTTTTCCACGAGGAGCTGCAGGCGCTGCGCCTCCTCCAGCATGCTGCCGACGATCTCGCGGTATTCCTCGACCGAGCGGTCGGCGCGGAGGCCGACCTCGCCGACGCTGCGGAGGCTGGAAAGGGGCGTGAGCAGCTCGTGCGCGGCGTCGGCGACGAAGCGGTCGAGCGTGTGGAAGGAGTCCTCCAGGCGCGACAAGGTGGTGTTGAAGACCGTCGCCAGCCGGCCGAGCTCGTCGTGGGAGTTGACGATGGGGAGGCGCCGGTTGAGGTCGGTGGCGGTTATCCGGTCCGCTTCACGCACCATCAGGTCGAGCGGCTTCAGCCAGCGGCGGGTGACCAGGTAGCCGCCGACGACGAGGACGACGACGACGACCGGCAGCGCCACGGCGATGATGAAGAGCAGCGGGCGCAGGGCGTTGACCGACGGTTCGTGGAGGTTCATCACCCGCAGCATCCAGCCTTCCTCCTGGCCGGCGACGGCGAGCGGCACCGAGAGCACGCGCAGCCGGACATCCGGCGCGACATTGAACACCGAGATGGTCTCCCGCCCCTGCGTGGGTGCCGCCGGCAGGCGCTCGAGGCGGCTGTCGACGAACGGCCAGAAACGGCGGACCAGCTGGCCCTGGGGATCCCAGATCTCGAACCACGGATTCTCGGGCGGCCACGGTTCGCCCGCTTGGACGAGTTTGCCCCGCCACGACACCTGCCCGCCGGGCCCCACGACCAGCTTTTCCTGGACGGCCTCCAGGTCCACCCGCAGGTCGTGGTCGAGCGGTCGGCCCATGTGGTACGAGACGAAGCTGTAGATCGTCCCGCTGAAGACGGCGAGCAGCAGGGTGCCGCCCAGCGCATACCACGCCGAGAGGCGGAAGCGGAGCGAGCGGCGGTGCCACCAGGCGATCATGAGGCGCGCCCCATGCGATAGCCGACGCCGCGCAACGTGTGGAGCAGGATGGGGCGGCCGGCGCTGTCGAGTTTCCGGCGCAGGCGCATGATCTGCACGTCGATCACGTTGTTGAGCGAGGTGAAGCGGCGGGTCTGTTTCCAGACATCGCGCTCGAGCATCTCGCGCGTCACAATCTGCCCCTGGTAACGCATCAGGTATTCGAGGATGTCGACTTCGCGCGGGGTCAGCGCGATTTCCTCGCCGGCGCGAAACGCGGTGCGGGCCCGGGTGTCGA
>CAYZSN010000196.1:0-8928 GCA_964481095.1 uncultured Oleiharenicola sp.
CGGGTTTTCAACGCTGATCCCAGCCTCATCTTCGTGGGCCTGGGTTTCTTCTACCGTTCGCGCGAGCAGAGCGGCCGGCTCGACGACTTCGACTTCTTCATCCTCAGCGACTCCAACGATCCCAACCGCTGGATCCAGGAGGAGGTCGCCTGGGCCGAGCTCTGCAAGCAGCTCGCCGGCTTCGGGCGGATCTTCTACCGGAAGCGCCGCATCGCCATCAACAAGAAGAGTGGCAACGTCGCGGACTTCCTCCGCCGCTGGGGCCGGAGCTACCGCTACATGGTCGTGCTCGACGCCGACAGCATCATGACGGGCGAGTCCATCGTGAAGCTGGTCGCGATGATGGAGCGCAACCCGACGGTCGGCATCCTGCAGACCGCACCGCGCATCATCAACGGCGTCACGCTCTACGCGCGCATCCAGCAGTTCGCCAGCCGGCTCTACGGCCCGCTCTTCCTCGCCGGCCTGAACTATTGGCACCAGGGGGAGAGCAACTTCTGGGGCCACAACGCCGTCATCCGCGTCGCGCCGTTCATGTCGCACGCCTCGCTGCCGGAGCTGCCCGGCGCCGAGCCGTTCGGCGGGCGCATCCTCAGCCACGACTTCGTCGAGGCCGCGCTCATGCGCAAGGCGGGCTGGAAGGTCTGGCTCGCCTACGACCTCGAGGGCAGCTTCGAGGAGGGGCCGCCGACGCTGATCGACGCCGCCAAGCGCGACCGCCGCTGGGCGCAGGGCAACCTGCAGCACAGCTGGCTGCTGTCGGCGCCCGGCCTGCACCCGATCAACCGGTTCCACCTCTTCCAGGGCATCATGGGTTACCTGAGCTCGCCGATCTGGCTGCTCTTCATGCTGCTCGGCAGCCTGCACCGCTTCAACGCCGCGGCCGCCGACCCGCTCCGCAACTACACGATGGTCTTCGGTTACCCCGTGCCGGTGCCCGAGGCGTTCGCGTTGTTCACGCTGACGATGGCGCTGATTTTCCTGCCAAAGTTCCTGAGCGTCGGGCTCGTGCTGAAACACGGCCGGAGCGAGGCGTTCGGCGGGCTCGTGCGGCTCGTGCTGAGCGCGGTGCTCGAGGTCATCACCTCGGCGCTGCTGGCGCCGGTCAACATGATGTTCCATGCGAAGTTCGTCGCCTACATCCTGCTCGGGCAGGGCGTGTCGTGGGTCACGCAGCAGCGCACCGCGAGCGACGACCCCGACTGGCGCGAGGCGATCATCACGCACTCGGGCCAGACGCTCTTCGGCCTGGTCTGGGGCGTGTCGGCCTACATCATCGCGCCGGCCTTCTTCTGGTGGCTGCTGCCGGTGCTGCTCGGCCTGGTGCTGTCCGCGCCGCTCTCGATTTTCCTCAGCCGCGCCGGCTTCGGCCGCCGCGCGCGCGAGCTCGGGCTGTTCCTGACGCCGGACGAGACCGAGCCGGCCAAGGAGCTGGCGCTGCTGGAGCACAACCTCGACGAGGCCTACCAGCAGATGCAGCCGCTCAAGCAGCTGCGCCGCGACTACGGCCTGATGCAGGCGATCCTCGATCCCTACGTGAACGCCGTGCACGTCTCGCTCCTGCGCCAGCGCCGGCCGGGCAGCTATTCGGTGCGCCGTTACTTCGTGGACCTGCGCCGGCGGCTGCTGGCCGACGGCCCGGGTCGGCTCTCCGCGCGCGAGAAGATGGCGCTGCTCCTCGACGCCGAGTCGATGAACTGGCTGCACGAGCAGTTGTGGAAGCTACCCGCGGAGCAGCTCTCGCCCTGGTGGCGCCTCGCGATGCGCCAGTACAACGTGCTCACGGCGTCGCCGGTGACGGCGCTGTACCGGTAGGGACGACCCGAACGCCCAACAGCCAACGCTCAACCTTCAACTTTAAGGCCGGACAAAGGCGTGAACGTTGGATGTTCAAAGTTGAGCGTTGGACGTTTGCCCCGCAGGTGGGGCGTTTGAGGCTGGTTCACCGCACGTTCCCGTACACGCTCAGCACGAGCTCCTGGCCGGTGCCGGCCTTGCCGTAGAGGCGGAACGCGGCGTTGGCCACCGCGGCCGTGCCCTTGGGCGCGACGTGCAGGGCATAGCGCCGGCCGGCCGCGATGGTCTCGAGGCGGAACGTGAAGGCCTCGCTGGTCGCCTGGACGCTGGTGAGCGCGAGCTCCACGCCGGGCGCGACGTCGATGGCGACAACCTGCTCCGTGGCCGGGGCGTCCAGCTTCCAATCCACCACGCGGGGCGTCAGCGTGGCGACCTCGGCCACCTCCAGCGTGGCGGTGAGGGCCGCGGGCTCCCGGCCGTCGTCGGTGCTCACGATGATCGTGCGGGAATAGGTGCCGGTGCGGTCGCCGACGGTGAAGCGCGCGTTGATGCGGCCGCTCGCGCCGGGGGCGAAGCTCTTTGCGCTGGGCGTCGCCTCGAGGCAGTCGCAGCTCGTGTCGACGCCCGTGATCGTGACGGTCCGGTCGCTCGTGTTCCGGAACTCGAAGGCCGTCTCCGCCGTGCGCTGCAGCGGCCCGGCCTTCACGGCGCGATGCAGGGTCTGCCATTCGAGCGCGGGCGCCGGGACGGCCGCCAGCAGGAGAGCAAGGGATGTGACGAGAAGCCTCATGGGAAGTTGGCGCTACAAAACCCCGATCCGTTCAATCATCAATGCAGATTCACAGGAAACAGAGGCAACGAAGGACCAAATCACTTCAATTTCCAGCTATCGTCATCCTGAGCCGGGCGCAGGATGACACGGCGGAGGTATGCCGGCTTTCAACCTTCACCTTTCACCTTTCAACCGGCGTTTCGCTCAGCGAAACGCCTTCAGCGCCTCGGTCACGAGCGCGAACTCGGTCTTCAGCGCCGGGAGCAGGGCCGCGGCGTCGGCGAAGGCGGACCGCTTGCCCTGCTCCTCCATGACGAGGGCGACCTTGACGAGGCCGGCGGCGCCGAAATTGCCCGAGCTTCCCTTGATGGTGTGGGCGGCGCGGGTCAGCAGCGCGGCGTCCTGCTTCGCCAGCGACTGCTCGACCTCGGCGATGCGGGCCGGCACGTCCTGCAGGAACATGTCGATCAGCTCGCGGAGGAAATTGGGGTCGTCGGGATTCAGCTCGCGCAGGGCGGCGACGGTCTCGGCATCAACGGCGGGGGGAGGGGTCATGGTGTTCAGGAGGCCCATTCGAAGGAAGTGTTTTGCTCGATCTCCTCGATGGTGGTGAGGCCGAGGAGGACCTTGCGCATTCCGTCGTAACGCAGCGAACGATAGCCGACGCGGCCGGCGGCGCGAGTGATTTCTTGCGCGCTCCGGCCCTCGGAGATGAGCTGGCGGATCTCCTCGGTGATCAGCACCAGTTCGTGGAAGGCGATGCGGCCCTTGTAGCCGGTGCCGCGGCAGTGGTTGCACCCGCGGCCGCGGTAGAACGGCACCTCCGTGAGGCCCTCCTCCTCGAAGTAGCGCAGCAGCACGTCGCGGCCCGGGTAGTACGCCTCCTTGCAGCGCTCGCAGATGCGCGCGGCCAGCCGCTGGGCGAGCACGCCGATGACGGAGGGCGCGACCATGTACGGCTCCACGCCGATTTCCATCAGGCGGACGATCGCCTGGGCGGCCGTGTTGGTGTGGAGCGTGGCGAAGACGAGGTGGCCGGTGAGCGCGGCCTCGGTGGCGATCTTGGCGGTCTCGAGGTCGCGGATCTCGCCGATGAGGATCACGTCCGGGTCCTGGCGCAGCAGCGAGCGGAGCAGGGTCGAGAACTTCAGGTCGATGTGGGCGTTGACCTGGCTCTGCGTCACGCCGGCCATCGGGATCTCGACCGGGTCCTCGATCGTGGAGATGTTGACGGTCGGGTCGTTGATCTCGTTGAGCGCGGCGTAGAGCGTGGTGGTCTTGCCGCTGCCGGTCGGGCCGGTGACGAAGATGATGCCGCTGGGGTTCTGCACGAGCCGCTTGAGCGGCGCCAGGATCGGCTGCGAGATGAGCATCTTGTCGAGGGTCATCATCGACTTCCGGCCGGTCGAGGCCAGGACGCGGATGACGATCTTCTCGCCGTTGACGGACGGCAGCGAGGAGAAGCGGAAGTTCGCCTTGTTGGTGCCGATGTTGAGGGAGAAGCGGCCGTCCTGCGGGAAGCGCGCCTCGGCGATGTTCAGGTTGCAGAGCACCTTGAGGCGGGCGACGATCGCGCGATGGAGCTTGCGCGGGAAGGTCATCACCTCGCGCATCATGCCGTCGACGCGGAAACGGATGCGCGACGCGATCTCCAGCGGCTCGATGTGGACGTCGGTGGCGCGCTCGCGCAGCGCGAAATAGATCATCTCGTCGAGCACCTTGACCAGGGACCCGGACTCCGTGATCGCGTCGAGCCGCTCGTTGGCCAGTTCGGGGCGGCTGAAGAAATTGTCGCGCTCGAGCTCGGCCAGGCTGTCGGTGAGCGTCTTTTCCGTGCTGTAGGCGATCGAGATCGCGTCGTCGATTTCGCACGGCAGGCAGAAGACGGCGCTGACGGGCATCTGCGCGATTTGCTCGAGGCGGCGGACGAGGTCGCGGTCCTCGGGCGAGCCGAGGGCGACGGTGAGCACGCCGTCGATCACGTAGAGGCCGAGCGCCTTGGTCTTCCTGGCGATGGCGCAGGGGATTTTCTCGACGGCTTCGTCGGTGATGGCCGAGGCCAGCACGTCGACGTAGGCGATGCCGATGGCGTTGGCCCACAGGCGGCAGGCCTCGTCCTTCGCCAGGAGCTTCCGGTCGATGATGGCCTGGAGGTGCGCGACGGTGCCGGCGCCGTGCTCGCGGCCCGCCTGCTCGAGCTCCCCGGGGAACTCGAAGTTGGGGATCTCCGCGACGAGCTCGAGAAAGGTTTTATGGGCGAGGCTTGAGGGCACGGCGGGGGCGGTTTTTCTGGAAGAGCTTGGCGATCTCGACCTGCTCGAGCTTCTCCATGGCGAAGGCGGGGGCGTTGCGCTCGAGCTGGACTTCGCGCAGGAGCTGCGGCAGCGGGTAGCGCACGCCGGCCAGGCCGGCGTCGGGGCCGGCGGGCTGGGCGCGGTCGGCGCTCATGCGGACACCTCCGGGCCGAAGCATTCCGCGATGATGCGCTCGAGGCGGGCGGCGATGTCGGCGCGCGGCGTGTCCTTGCGGATGTAGTCCGCGGCGCCGAGGCGCTGGCATTCCTCGACGGTCTGGCGGTTGGCCAGCGAGGTGAGCATCACGACGACCGCGGACTCGTCCAGCCGGCGGATCAGGCCGAGGGCCTGCACGCCGTCCATGACCGGCATGTTGACGTCGAGGAGCACGAGGTCGGGCTGGTGCTGCTGGTAGAGCTCGACGGCCTGCGCGCCGTCGCCGGCCTCAAGGATGCGGGGGTTGTCGAAGGCGCGGAGAACGAGGCCGATGAACTTCCGGATGTGCGGCTCGTCATCGGTGAGGAGGATGGTCTGGGGATAGTTCATGCGGCGAGGGGGAAGGTGATGCGGAACACGCTGCCCCCGGCGGGGACGTTCTCGGCGGCGATGCTGCCGCCGTGCGATTCCATGATGCGCTTGCAGATGGCGAGGCCGAGGCCGGTGCTCTTTTCGCCCGCCGTGGGCCTGACCGAGGTCTGGCCGAAATCCTTGAAGAGCTTGTGCCGTTCGCCCTCGGGAATCCCCGGCCCCTGGTCGCGCACGAGGACGGAGTAGTGGGCGGGGGCGCGCTCCATGCGGACCTGGATCGTGGAGTTCGGCGGGGAAAACTTGATCGCGTTGCTCAGGAGGTTGTCGACGACCTGCTTCACCTTGTCGGCGTCGATGCGGAGCACGGCGTCGGCGGCGTCCGCCAGCTCGATGCGCGAGCCCTTCTTCGCCGCATTGATGTTGTTGAGGTAGACGGAGCGCGCGAGCAGGTCGGCGATGGGGCGGTCCTCCGGCTGGATCTTGAGCTCGCCGGACTCGATCACGGAGAGGTCGAGGTATTCGTTGACCATCGTGAGAAGGGACTGGCTGGTGTCCTGGATCATCTTGACCATGTCGACCTGGTCGGGGGCCAGCACGCCCATCGAGCCGTCGGCGAGGAAATCGGTGAGGCCGCGGATGGAGGCGAGGGGGCCGCGCAGGTCGTGGGCCACCATGCCGAGGAGGCGGTTCTTGGCGGCGTTGGCCGAGCTCAGCTGCGCCACGAGCAGGCGCTGCTGTTCGCTCAGCAGGCGGTTGTGCAGGTGCGTGCGGAGGCGCGCGAGGGCTTCGCGGCCCTTGAACGGCTTCGGCAGGTAGTCGACGCCGCCGGCGGCAAGGCCTTCGATGACGTCGTCCGACTCGGATTTCGCCGTGATGAAGATCACCGGGGCGAGCATGTCGCCGTGCCGGGCCTTCAGCGCGCGGCACGCCTCGAACCCGCTGATGCCGGGCATGACCACGTCGAGCAGCACGAGGTCGGGCTTGAACTGGTCGTAGGTCGCGAGGGCCTCCTCGCCCGAGTGCGCGGCCAGCATTTCATAGCCCTCGGGCTTGAGGATGCTCATGAGGATGCGCACGTTCAGCCGGTCGTCATCGACGATCAGAATCCGGCGGCCGGCCAGTTCCGGCCGGGACGAATCTTGGGGCTGGTTCATAAGGATTGCGCAGCCGGTTAAACGGCACGGGGTTAGCCTCGCATTAGGGCTAATGGAGGGGATTTAAGCACGTATCATGAAATCCCGATGCGATGATGATTAGACTTGCCTGCGGGCGAAACGTGCCGTTTCTTCCTGCATGGCTAATTCCTTTGTTTTCTCCTCCGAGTCCGTGGGTGAAGGGCACCCCGACAAAGTCGCGGACCTGATTTCCGACAGCGTGCTGGACGCCTGCCTGGCGCAGGACAAACACAGCCGCGTGGCGTGCGAGACGCTGGTGAAATCCAACGTCGCGGTCGTCGCCGGCGAAATCACCACCAAGGCCAAGGTCGACTTCGAGGCGGTCGTGCGCGGCGCCATCCGCGAGATCGGCTACACCAACGACGACGACGTCTTTCACGCCGACAAGGTTTTCATCAACAACTACCTCACCGGCCAGTCGCCCGACATCGCGCAGGGCGTCGACGCCCGCAAGGTGAAGGGCAAGAAGACCGCCGAGCAGGGCGCCGGCGACCAGGGCATCATGTTCGGCTACGCGTGCAACGAGACGCCCGAGCTCATGCCGACCCCGATCATGTTCGCGCACCGCCTCGGCCGCGAGCTCACCAAGCTCCGCAAGAGCGGCAAGGTTAAGTGGCTCCGCCCCGACGCGAAGTCCCAGGTTTCCATCCGCTACGAGAACGACACGCCCGTCGAGGTCGTGAACGTCGTCATCTCCACGCAGCACACGGCCGACGTCGACCACGCCACGATCGAGCAGTACCTCATCGAGCACGTCATCAAGAAGGTCATCCCGGCGCGCATGCTGAACGGCGACACCGAGTACCTCATCAACCCCACCGGCCGCTTCGTCATCGGCGGCCCGCAGGGCGACACCGGCCTCACCGGCCGCAAGATCATCGTCGACACCTACGGGGGCTGGGGCCGCCACGGCGGCGGCGCCTTCTCGGGCAAGGATCCGTCGAAGGTCGACCGCTCCGCCGCCTACATGGGCCGCTGGGTCGCCAAGAACATCGTCGCGTCCGGCCTCGCGACCCACGCCGAGATCCAGTTCGCCTACGCCATCGGCCACCCGCAGCCCGTCTCGGTCCGCGTCGAGACCTTCGGCACCGCCAAGCTCGGCATCTCCGACGAGCAAATCACCGCCGCCGTCCAGCAGGTCTTCAGCTTCAAGCCCGCCGACATCGTGGCGCAGCTCAATCTCCTCCGCCCGATCTACCGCGAGACGACCAACTACGGCCATTTCGGCAAGGCCGGCCTCCCGTGGGAGCAAACCAACAGGGCCGCCGCCCTCCGCGCCGCCATCCGGCATTGATCAGAGCGTAAGGTTTAAGGGCTAAGCTCTAAGCTAACCCTTCGAACCGGCTCAGCTCCTTATAGCTTAAACCTTAAAACTTAAAACTATGTCCGCTACCACCACCACCCGCGCCAAACCCGGCACCGACTATCACGTCAAGGACATCGGCCTCGCCGACTGGGGTCGCAAGGAAATCTCCATCGCCGAGCACGAAATGCCCGGCCTCGTCTCCGTCCGCAGGAAGTTCGGCCCGGCCAAGCCGCTCGCCGGCGTCCGCGTCACCGGCTCGCTGCACATGACGATCCAGACGGCGGTCCTCATCGAGACCCTCAAGGAGCTCGGGGCCGACGTCCGCTGGTGCTCGTGCAACATCTTCTCGACCCAGGACCACGCCGCCGCGGCCATCGCGCAGTCCGGCACGCCCGTCTTCGCCTGGAAGGGCGAGTCGCTCGAGGAATACTGGGACCTCACGCTCCGCGCCGTCACGTTCCCGGGCGGCAAGGGTCCGCAGCTCGTCGTCGACGACGGCGGCGACGTCACGCTCCTCATCCACAAGGGCTGCGAGCTCGAGGAGGGCAGCGACTGGGTGAACACGCCTTCCGGCTCCCACGAGGAGCAGGTCATCAAGAATCTCCTCAAGAAGGTCCACAAGGAGGACCCGCTCAAGTGGACGACCCTGGCGAGGGAGTGGCGCGGCGTCTCCGAGGAGACCACCACCGGCGTGCACCGCCTCTACCAGATGCTCGAGAAGGGGAAGCTCCGCGTCCCGGCCATCAACGTCAACGACTCGGTCACGAAGTCCAAGTTCGACAATCTCTACGGCTGCCGCGAGTCGCTCGCCGACGGCCTCAAGCGCGCCACCGACGTCATGATCGCCGGCAAGGTCGCCTGCGTCTGCGGCTACGGCGACGTCGGCAAGGGCTCCGCCCACTCCCTCAAGGGCTTCGGCGCCCGCGTCATCGTGACCGAGATCGATCCCATCAATGCCCTTCAGGCGGCGATGGAGGGATTCGAGGTCAACACGGTCGAGTCAACGCTCGGCGTGGCCGACATCTACGTCACCACGACGGGCAACCGCGATATCCT